>NZ_JAKMRA010000004.1:0-141761 GCF_025771865.1 Campylobacter sp. IFREMER_LSEM_CL2090 | reverse complement strand
TGTAGGCTTACAAATACTTTATAATAAAGCTAATGAGTATTATATAAAGCTTGATGCAGCAAGAGCAGTTCATCAGTATAAATATGATGATGAACATAGAATGAAATTGTATTTAAGTGGAGGGGTGTATTTTTGAGATTGCAAGCTGTTTTAGCTTGCAATTGAAATTAAACATTAAATCTAAAATGCATTACATCGCCATCTTGTACGATATAATCTTTCCCTTCAAGGCGTAGTTTTCCTGCTTCTTTAGCACCACTTTCGCCTTTGCAAGCGATATAATCCTCATAAGAAATTACTTCAGCTTTGATAAAACCTTTTTCAAAGTCATTATGGATCACGCTTGCTGCTTTTGGTGCTTTCCAACCTCTTTGTATAGTCCATGATCTAACTTCTACTTGACCTGCTGTAAAATAGCTAATCAAGTTTAGCTTTGAAAATGCTGTGCGTATAACTACTTCAAGCCCGCTACTTTCTATACCTAAAGATTTTAAAAATTCATAATTTTCTTCATCGCTTAAAGCTATCATTTCTTCTTCTATTTTAGAGCAAAGTTTGATTACTTCATGGCCTGATTTTGCTGCAAATTCTTTAAGATCTTTTACAAATTCATTATCTTCTAAAAGCGAATTCTCATCTACATTTGCTCCATATATCACTTCTTTAGCTGAAAGCAATCTTAGTTCTTTTATAAGAGCATGATAGACTTCATTTTTATTAGCAAAAGAACTTGCACTGTTATTTTGATTTAAATGCTCTAAAAGCTCATTAGCTAAAGCTAAACTTTCTTTTGCGCCTTTTTCGTTAGCCTTTGCACCTTTAGTGAGTTTTTCTATTTTTTTACTAAGTTGCTCTATATCTGCTAGTATAAGTTCTGTTTCTATGATTTGCACATCACGCACAGGATCAACACTGCCCGCAACATGGGTGATATTTTCATCATCAAAACAACGCACAATATGTAAAATCATCTCTGTTTCGCGTATATTAGATAAAAATTTATTACCCAAACCCTCACCTTTGCTAGCTCCTGCTACTAAGCCTGCTATATCAACAAATTCTATATTTGAGCGTATAATTTTTTGTGGATTAACAATTTTTGCTAGTTCTTTTAAGCGATGATCAGGCACAGGTACCACTGCTTTGTTTGGTTCTATGGTGCAAAATGGATAGTTTGCACTTTCAGCATTTTGTGCTCTTGTTAGAGCGTTAAAAGTGGTAGATTTTCCAACATTTGGAAGTCCTACTATACCAACTGATAAACTCATTTTTGTTTCCTTGAAAGATAAAGTAAATATGAAAGGCACATTCTAACACCTGCTCCGGTTGCACCAAAATTATGATAACCCCAAGTCTTTTCTAAATAAGCTGGTCCTGCAATGTCTAAATGTAGCCATTTGTCTTTGTATTCTTCTCTAATGAAAGAATTTAAAAATAATCCCGCAGTAATGGCTCCACCATAACGACTTGAAGAGGTATTACTAACATCTGCTATGTTTGATTTTATAAGCTCTTTTAAGTGCGGATTAAAATGTAAAATAGTAGCTAAATCTCCACTTTTTTTACTTATTTTATAAAATTCATTTTGCAAATCTTCATTATTTCCCATGATGGCACTTGTGTATTCTCCAAGTCCTACTACGCAAGCTCCAGTTAAAGTAGCAAGATCTATTAATAAATCAGGTTTTAGATCTTGAGCAAGCGAAAGACAATCTGCTAAAACTAATCTTCCTTCTGCGTCGGTATTTCTAACCTCTATACTCACACCTTCTCTTGAAATAAGCACATCATCAGGCTTGTAAGCATTTCCACCTATCATGTTTTCAGTTGCGCCGATGATAGAATGAACTTCTATATCAAGGTTTAACTCGCTTGCACCTTTAATAATAGCCATTGCAGCCGCACCACCGCTTTTATCTGATTTCATCGTTAGCATGTAATCAGCAGGTTTTAAACTAAGTCCACCACTATCATAAGTTAGCCCTTTACCTACAAACACTACTTTCATTTTTGGATTTTGTGGTTTATAAGAAAGATGAATGAGTTTTGGGGGATGAATTGAAGCACGATTTACTGCTAAAAATGCTTGCATTTTTTCTTGCTCTAAGAAATCGCTTTCATAAATTTTACATGAAATATTAGAATTATTTTGGCTTAGTTCAAGCGCATCTTCGGCCATTTTAGCAGGAGTGTAAATTTGTGGGATTTCATTAACGATATTTTTTGCAAAATCACAAGCATTTGAAAAAATTTGACCATAGTTTATACCTATGCAAGCTTCTTCTAGGTTGTATGTTTTATTATTAATTTCATCTTTTGCAATGAAGATATTTTCTAATTTGCTTGGTGTTTTTTCTTTTTTGTATTTATTAAATTCATAAGCACCAAAAGTAAATCCTTGAATCATAGCATTAAAGCTATTTACTACACATTTTCCTATGACACTTTTTGTTTTTACGCTTTGAATTTCAAGTTTTTTTAAAGCTTTGTATGCATTTGCAAAAGCAAGCCTTATATCTTCATATTCTAAGCTTTTAAGTTCACTATAAAGAATTTTATTTTGCATATCTATGCAAATTCCTTCACCTTTATAGCTTGAAAGCTTGAAAAGTTCTTGACTTTGAGTGTATTTTTCTATTTTTTTATCTTGTATTAAAATGATTTCAAAATCAGCATTTATAGAGCCGATATTTTCTTCTATAAAATTAAAAGTCATTTGCGAGTCCTTCTTGTAAGTATTGATTTTTCTATTTGTTTCATTCCTAAAAATAAAGCTAATAAAAAGCCAGCAATAATTGGCACTGCAAAATACCAATGATTTCCAGCCCATTCTACTGCAAGCCAAATTTCTTTTCCAAAAAACCATGCAAGTAAAATAGTTATAGCAGCCCAAGCCCAAGCACTAATAAGATTAATAAACGCAAATTTTTTAGCACTATAGCGAGTTAATCCTATACTCATAGGTATAATAGTTCTAAAACCATACATATATCTTTGTATGAAGATAATAGGCCAACCAAAACGCTGTAAAAGTAAATGTGCTATGGCAAATTTACGCCTTTGGGTGCGAAGTTTTTTCTGAATGTATTTTTTGTTATATCTTCCTATATAAAAGTATATTTGATCGCCTACAAAGCCACCTAAGCCTGCTATAAAAATAATAAGTCCTAAATTTACATGGCCTTCATGTGCAAAAATACCTGCTAAAATAAGTGCAAGTTCTCCTTCAAGTATGCACCATAAAAACACAATAATATAAGCCCAATTTTTATAATCATACAAAAGTTGTTTTAAAAATTCTTCCATTTTATACCTCTAAAACACTATAAACAGAAGTTAATTTAGCTAATTCTTTAGCACCATCTAGATCTTTTAATTCTAGTAAAAAACAAGCTTCAACACATTTTGCATTGAGTTTTTCTATAAGTTTCACAGCAGCGATAGCTGTGCCACCCGTAGCGATAAGATCATCTATAAGTAAAACATTTGCTTTTTGATTATTAAAAGCATCGATATGAATTTCTATAGTATCACTGCCATATTCTAAACTATAAGATTCTTGTAAGCATTTTGAAGGTAGCTTTCCAGGTTTTCTTATGGGTACAAAAGGAAGTCTTAATCTAGCGCTCAAGGCAGCTCCAAAAATAAAACCTCTACTTTCTATACCAACGATATAATCAAGCTTTGTGTTTTGATATTTTTCAACTAAATGATCCATTAAAAACGCAAATGCTTCTTTGTTGTTTAATAAAGTAGTAATATCTCTAAAAACAATCCCTTCTTTTGGAAAGTCCTTAATAGCTCTAATGCTATCTAGTAAATATTTTTTATCTAGCTCTTTTATCATAATAATGCCTCTATTTTTGCTTCTAATTCTTTGATTCTTTGTCTTAGTTTTTCATTTTCAATACGATATTGTGAATTTCTTGTTCTAAGAGAGGTTAAATCTGCTTTGCTTTTGTTTAATTCTTCAGTTAAAATATCAATATTACCCAAACTTCTTTGAAGTTGTACTTGTAGTTTTCTAATAACAATTTCAGTATCATCAAGGTTGTTTTTTGTAAATTCTTTTGCCACTTTTTCTTTATGAAGCAGGGTTTTATAATAAAGTAGCATAATAGTCATATAAATACTAATACAAATTAATACAGTTAATACAAGCCAACTTAAGATCATAATCTTTCCTCTATTTTGCTAATTCTTGTGCAATGTCTTCCGCCGCTAAAAGAAGTGTTGATAAAATTTGAGATAATTTCAAAAGCCATATCAACCCCTATTAATCTAGCTCCTAGCGCTAAAACATTTGCGTCATTGTGTTCTCTTGAAAGTTTAGCACTTAAAGATTCATTACACAAAGCACAGCGTATATTTTTATGACGATTTGCTGCTATACTCATACCAATTCCTGATCCGCATACTAAAATTCCAAAACTTTTTTCATTTATTTTAGAGCTTAATAAATGTGCATAATCAGGATAATCACAACGATCCTCACTAAAAGGACCTAAGTCTTCAAAAGTAATATTTTTTTCTTGTAAAAATTTAGTAATTTCTTGCTTTAAAATAAAACCAGCATGATCACTTGCAATATAAATTTTTTCTCTTAACATTTAACATTCACTTTATCATTTTTGAAATTTAAAGTATTAATTTTATCATATTTAATTAAAATTTTTCTTTCTTATATATAATTATTTTTTTATGTTTTCAAATATTTATTTGATATAATAACAATAATTATTTAAGGTAAAAAATGAAGCTTATACTAATTGGTTCTTCAACAGGTGGCCCAAGCCAACTAAAGTTTTTACTAAATGATGTAGAATTGAAAGATTGTGCAGTAGTGATTGCTCAGCATATGAATCCTGCGTTTATTCCTTCTTTTGTAAATCAATTTAACAAAGAAGCATTAAGCGAGGTGATTATACCAAGTGATAAGGAAGTTTTGAAAAATAAAATTTATATTTGTCAAAGAAATATGATTTTAAGTGGCAACAATACCTTAACATTAAATACTACAGACGAAACTAGTAGTTTTAATCCAGGGATTGATGTGCTATTTAATTCTGCTGTTAATCTTTGCAAATATCATAAAATTTTAGCTTTGATTATGACAGGAATGGGCGATGATGGTGCTAAGTCTTTGTTTGAACTTTATAAAGCAGGAGTAAGGTGTTTGTGCGAAAATGAGGCAGATTCTATAGTATATGGTATGCCAAAAAAAGCTAGAGATACTAATCCAAATTTAAAACCTATGAGTTTAATAGAACTCAAAAAAGAAATAACAAATTTCATCAAATCGTAGGACAAAAAAAGATGATAAAGATTACAGAAAATGAAATGAATGATTTTGTAAAAATCGTAGAGCAAATAAGTGGAAATAACTTAAATGCGAAAAAGGATATATTATCTATTAAACTTCCTAAATTTTTACAAGAATTAGGCTTGAGCAGTCTTAGTGAATTAAATGAAAAAGTGCAGTTTCAAAGAAATTTAAAACAAGAAACTATGGATTTTATTACAGTTTGTGAGACTTATTTTTTTAGAGAATTAGAGCAATTAAAAGATGTGATTTTTTATATAAAATCTCTTGATCGCCCTGTAAATGTGCTTTGTGCTCCATGTTCAAGCGGCGAAGAAGTGTATTCTTTAGCTATTTTAGCAAGTGAGAATTTTGTTAAAGGTATGAATATAGTTGGTATAGATATTAATAAAAAAATGATAGATAAATGCAATGAAATGATTTATTCAGAGCGTTCAGTATCTAGATTAAACACTATGCAAAAAACGCGTTATTTTGATGTAAAAGATAGAATGTATCATCTTAAAAAAGAAACCCTAGCTTGCAGATGCCGTTTTGATCTTTGTAATGTCTTTGATGATTCTTTATTTAAATTTGGAAAATTTGATGTGATTTTTTCAAGAAATATGATGATATATTTTGATCAAGATTTTAAAATAAGACTTATGGAGCGTTTTTATAGGATATTGAATAAAGAAGGTAGAATTTACCCAGGAAAGTCAGATCTTGTGCCTGAAACAGCTTATTTTGAAAAAAACTTTTCAGCAGGTGGAGTTTATTATTCTAAGGTGGATTAATTATATTTTTTATTAAACCACCACCAATAAATTGCTGCAAAGATAAAACATACTCCCAAGCCAAAAGTAAAATGATTTAGTTTTATTCCATAAAATTCAAATAAATATCCTGTTGAAAAAGCAATAATTGCACTAAAGGTTAAATATACCATATCATTGTAGGCAATCACTCTGCCATAGTATCTTTTGTCGCAATCATTTTGCAAAAGTGTATAGGTATAGCTCCATAAAGACGAAGTGCAAAAACCAGCCATTACCAAGCCTACAAAAGCAAGATAAAAGTTAAATTGCAAGCAAGCCCAAAGCATTATACCCACACCTTGCGCTAAGTATAAATATACCAAAGTGTTTTTATTAATATAAGGACTAAGCACATAAGGGCCTATAAGTAAAGATATGGCTCTTATAGCATTAGAAAGCCCTATGGCTAGAGGTATAGAAATAACTTTTGCGTATTCATATTCTGCTAAAAGAGTGATTAAAACATCATAAGCAGTTATCCCTACAACCCCATGAAGTAAAATCAAATGAATGATTTTTTTATTATTAAATACATAAACTAAGCCTTCTTTGATTAATATAAAAAGATTATTTTGTGTGGTATTTTTTTCATTAGGTAAAATCAAAGTTTTGAGTATAAGCATAGCACAAAATAGCATTAAAGTATCAGCTATAAAGGCTGGCTTTACTCCAAAAAGATCTATAAAAAGCCCTGCTGCACCCATACCCAAAGCATATGATACAGCCCATATGATACTATGAAGCTCATTGCCTAGTTTTAATTCTTGTGGG
This sequence comes from Campylobacter sp. IFREMER_LSEM_CL2090, assembly GCF_025771865.1. Lineage (NCBI taxonomy): Bacteria > Pseudomonadati > Campylobacterota > Epsilonproteobacteria > Campylobacterales > Campylobacteraceae > Campylobacter > Campylobacter sp. IFREMER_LSEM_CL2090. The sequence continues at coordinate 134,870 of NZ_JAKMRA010000004.1, read as the reverse complement.
GTTAAAATTTTAGGTAAAACTGACATTTCTGTTTGAAAATACATACTTGCAACCGCCATACGAACAAAGGTTAAAAAGTATAACAACCAAAGCATGGCTAAAGAATTTACAAAAATTAACATAAAAATAGAAATCATTTCAATACTAATCATTGTGAGTAATAAATTCTTAGGTTTAAATCTATCTACTATAACCCCATTTATAGGTGCAAGTATAATAGAAGGTAAAAAAACAAAAATAGCTGAAAAACCTATGATATTAGCAGGTGCACCGAGTTCTTTAGTTAAAAGGGTAAAAACACCTACTTGAGAAAACCACGCACCAAAATAACTTATAAATTGTACTATTGCTAAAAGGCGAAAAGTTTTATTATTTTTAAGTAAAGACCTATAAGTCATGAGTATCCTATGAATATATGAAATTAAAGGGCTTGATTATATCGTCTTTAAGATTATTTTACATTTAAATGTTATAATAATCCTTTTTTATAAAAAGGTTTAAGAATGAGTAGATTAAGTAAAAAAGAAGCGTTAAATTTGCTCCAAAATGCACCTTTATATGAACTAGGTGCAATGGCTTATGAGAGAAAATTAGAGCTTCATCCTGAAAAAATAACTACTTTTGTGGTAGATAGAAATATAAATTATACAAATATTTGCTGTATTGATTGTGATTTTTGTGCTTTTTGTAGAAAAGAAAAAGATGATGATTCCTATATTTTAAGATATGAAGAAATAGGGCAAAAAATAGAAGAATTACAAGCTATAGGCGGAACGCAAATTTTATTTCAAGGCGGGGTACATCCAAAACTTAAAATAGAATGGTATGAAGATTTGCTTTCTTATATAAAAACTAATTATCCAACGATTACCGTGCATGGTTTTTCAGCAGTAGAGATAGCTTATATAGCAAGAGTTTCTAAAATTTCTATAGAAGAGGTTTTAAAGAGATTACAAGTCAAAGGACTTTTTTCTATACCTGGAGCGGGTGCTGAAGTATTAAGCGATAGGGTAAGAGATGTTATAGCGCCACATAAATGCGACACGGCTACTTGGCTTAGGGTGCATGAGAGTGCGCATAATATAGGTATGAAAAGTACTGCTACAATGATGTTTGGTACGGTTGAAAATGATGAGGAAATCATCGAACATTTTGATCATTTAAGAAATTTACAAGATAAAACAAATGGCTTTAGAGCTTTTATTTTATGGTCGTTTCAAAGTGAAAATACTCCTTTGATCAAAAAACACCCTGAAATCATCAAGCAAAGCTCTAATAGATATTTAAGATTGCTAGCTTTGGCAAGATTATATTTGGATAATTTTAAAAATTTACAAAGTTCATGGGTAACGCAAGGCTCTTTAATAGGCCAACTTGCTTTAAAATTTGGTGCAAATGATTTAGGTTCAACTATGATGGAAGAAAATGTTGTAGCCGCAGCTGGTGCAAAATATAGAATGAATCAAGAACAAATGATAGAACTTATTAAAGATATAGGGGAATTACCTGCCAAACGCGATACAGCTTATAATATTTTAGAAAGGTTTTAATGCTAAATTTAGACTTTAATGAAACTAAAATAGACATAATATATGAGTATGAAAATGAGCTTCCTGTAGTATTTTTTAAGCTCATTTTTAAAAATAGTGGAAAAATAGCAGAAAAACACAATAGAGGTTGTGCAAGTATGCTTGCTAGGCTTTTAAATGAAGGAAGTAATGATGAGTTTTTTAAAAGCTTAGAATACCGTGCTATAGAGCTTTATGCTAAGGCTAGTTTTGAACATTTTCAAATTAGTATTAAATGCTTGAAAGAACATTTTGATTTTGCTTTAGAAAAATTACAAGAATTGTTTTTAAATGTGCGTTTTGAAGAAAAAATCTTACAAAGATTAAAAACTTTAGCTTTGGGTGAACTTGCAAGTTTAAATACTGATTATGATTATCAAGCAAAAAGACTTTTGAATAAGAATGTTTTTAAAGATGAAATTTTTGCTAGTGGTCTTGATGGGACTAAAGAAAGCATAGAAAAGATTAGTTTAAAAGAATTACAAGATTTTATGAGTGAAAATTTAGTACTTGATAATGCTTTATTTGTTTTTGGTGGAGATATTAAAGAAAATGAAGTAAAGATTAAAGTAGAAAAAATTTGCCAAATTCTAAAAAGAAATGTCCCAAATCAAAACAAAAGCTACAAGCTCGTTGATGAGAGTATAGAAGTAAGTGAGCAAAAAAGCACTGAGCAAGCTTATATATACTTTTGCTCTCCATTTAATATACAAATTAATGATGAGAAAATGTATTTAGCTAAACTTGCTTTGTTTATTTTAGGTCAAGGTGGTTTTGGTTCGCGTTTGATGGAAGAAGTGCGTGTAAAAAGAGGCTTGGCGTATTCAGCATATGCTATGCTTGATGTAAATTTAAATTATAGTAGAGTTTTTGGGTATTTGCAAACTAAAAATGAAAGTTCTAATGAGGCTAAAGCTTTAGTTAAGGAAGTTTTTGAAAACTTTGTCCAAAATGGAGTCAATGAAAAAGAATTTCAACTAGCTAAACAATTTTTAGTAGGATCTATGCCTTTAAGGTATGAAAACTTGGCTAAAAGACTAGATATAATGCTAAATGAATATTTGCATGGTTTAAAACTTGGAAATTTAAAAGAAGAAATGCAAAAGATTAAAAACACTAATTTAGATGAGTTAAATGACTTCATCAAAGCACATAGTGAAATTACCAAAGTGAGTTTTGCAAGCATAGAAAATGAAAGTTGAAGAAAAGGACTTAAAACTACTTCATGCTTTAGGGGTTAAAAATTGTATCGATTTGGCTTTGATTTTACCTAAAAAATTTGATGATTTTAGAATTTCAAAGTTTCCAAAAGATACATTTTGCACTCAAAATGTAAAAATTATTAGCACACAAAATCATCACTCCCAGCTTTTTATACTTTGTGAGTGTTTAGAATGGGGTATAAAAGCAAATATAGTAATTTTTCATCCTAATAAATGGCATTTTAAAATTTTTAAACATAATGCTTTGGTTTGTATCCATGCAAAGATGAATTTTTTTAATGGAATTTGTCAGTTTATAAACCCAAAAATAGTAAAAAACATAGGTCAAATAATCCCTAAATACCAAATTAGCTCTATTAAAGATGAAAGCATCAAAAAGCTTATTTTAAAATATGTCAATGAAGCTAACTTAAAAGCGCTAAATTTAGAACAAAAATATATCAATTTACTTTTGAATTTACACAATTATGATGATTTAACTCTTTATGAAAATTTTAACGCCATAGTTAAAGATTTAAAATATATAGAAATTTTTAATCATTTAAGGCGTTTAAAGGGTAAAAAAATATCACAAAATGCTTATAAAATAGAACTTTTTGATATAAGCTCTTGGCTTAAGGGTTTAGAATTTAACCCTACAAATGATCAGCTTTTAGCAATAGAAGATATTAAAAAAGATTTGCAAAATAAAGTCGCTAAAAGGCGTGTGGTGATGGGTGATGTGGGTTGTGGTAAGACTTTGGTCATACTTGCTGCAAGTTTGCTAGTATATCCTAAAAAGGCTATTTTAATGGCTCCAACTAGTATATTAGCAGAGCAAATTTATCATGAAGCAAAAAGACTTTTGCCTGATTTTGTTAATGTATTGCTTTTAAAGGGTGGTAAAAAAGATAAAGATTTAGCAAAATTAAAAGAACAAGCCCATTTTATCATAGGTACACATGCGCTCATTCATCAAGAAGAATTTGAAGCAGTTTTAGTGATGATAGATGAGCAACATCGCTTTGGCTCTAATCAAAGACAAAAAATAAGTGAGCTTAGTAAAAACTCTCAATATGCTCCACATATCGTGCAATTTTCTGCTACACCTATACCAAGAACACTTTCTATGATACAAAGTGAGCTTGTAAATTTTAGTTTTATTAAACAAATGCCTTTTAAAAAAGACATTAAAACTTTTTGCATACAAGATAAAGATTTTAAATATTTGCTTAAAAAAATCGATAATGAACTAGCTAAAAATCATCAAGTGATCATCATTTATCCTTTGGTAAATGAAAGTGAAAATATAGATTATTTATCGCTAGAACAAGCACAAGGGTATTGGATAAACAAATACAAAAATGTTTATGTGACTCATGGAAAAGATAAAAATAAAGATCAAATTTTGCAAGAATTTAGAGAAAAAGGCACGATTTTACTTTCTACGACCGTGGTTGAAGTGGGAATTTCTTTACCAAGACTAAGCGTGATTGTAGTTGTTGGGGCTGAAAGACTTGGGCTTGCTACCTTACATCAGCTTCGAGGTAGGGTAGGTAGAGTAGGACTTGAGAGTTTTTGTTATTTATATACTAAGCAAAAAGAAATTCCAAGTCGTTTGCTTGAATTTGCTAAAACTTTAGATGGGTTTAAAATAGCTGAGCTTGATTTAAAAAACAGGTTAAGTGGGGATTTGCTAGATGGTAGAGTGCAACATGGAAATCACTTTAAATTTTTTGATTTTGCAGATGATGAAGAGCTGGTTTTAAAAGCAAAAGAAAGTATTAAAAATATGGAAGAAAAAAATGGATAAACATTTTGAAATTTTGATTTCAAAGGGCGAAAAGAAGTATTTTAAGAAAGGAAATATTTTATTTTTTCAAGGTGAAAAAGCAAATAAAATTTACATTTTACTAAATGGAAAAGTGCGTATATATAAGGTGAATGCAAAAGGTTTTGAGCTAACACTACACACTCTAACTCCAGTAAATTTTATAGCTGAAATGCCTGTGTTTGAGGGTATTGATTACCCAGCCAATGCAATTTGTGAGCAAGATTGTGAAATTTGTGTTTTTGATTTTAATGAATTTAAAAAATTATGCTTAGAAAATGGAGAATTTAGTTTTTTACTTTTGACTTCTTTAATCGGTAAAATTCGAATTTTAGAAAATTTTATCAGACAAAAATCTTTGGATTTAAAGTCAAGATTAGTCAGCTTTTTACTAGAAAATGAAGAAAAGCTACAAAATTTAAAACAAAAAGAAATCGCTGTGATTTTAAATTTACCCCCAGAATCTTTGTCGCGTTTTTTAAAAGAATTAAAACAAAATGAGCTTATTTGCACAAATAAAGGTAAAATAGTAATTTTAAATAAAGAAAAAATGCAAAATTTAATTAAGTCTTTTTAAGTCTTATTTGTTACAATATTATATTTTAAAGTATGGATGGTTTCATGGATTTTGATTTTTTAGTCAAGTTTAGCCCTATGTTTATACAAGCTTCTTGGCTTACATTAAAACTTGCTATTTATGGGGTGTTTTTTTCATTTTTAGTAGGTTTATTTTGTGTGGGAGTGAGTTATTTTAAATTTTCCTTTTTAAACACAATTTGTAAAATTTATATAGAATTTTCAAGAAACACACCTTTGCTAATCCAACTTTTCTTTTTATATTATGCTTTACCTGAATTTGGAATTCAACTTAGCTCTTTTGCTTGTGCTGTGATAGGACTTAGTTTTTTAGGTGGTTCTTATATGGCTGAAAGTTTAAGAGCGGGTATGGAAGCGGTTAAAAAACAACAATATGAATCAGGACTTTCTTTGGGTTTGAGCAAATGGCAAAATTTCCGTTATATTATTATGCCTCAAGCTTTGGGTATAGCTATGCCAAGCATTAGTGCTAATATCATTTTTTTACTTAAAGAAACTTCAGTAGTAAGCATTATTGCTTTAGCAGATTTAGTATATGTGGCTAAAGATCTTATAGGGCTTTATTATAAAAGTAACGAAGCATTATTTGCTTTGGCGCTTTGTTATTTGATCTTGATTTTACCTTTATCTTTAGTGTTAAACCGTATAGAAAAAAGGTTAAATTATGTTTGAAATTTTAAATCAAGATACCTTTTTTAGACTAGCGCAAGGTTTAAAGGTTACTTTAGAGCTTTCATTGATTAGCGTTTTGATTTCACTCATAGGAGGAGTATTTTTTGGAATTTTAATGCATTCTAAAAACAAATTCCTTTATGTTTTTTGTCGTTTTATGCTTGAGTTTGTGCGTATTATGCCTTTGATTGTTTGGCTTTTTATAGTGCATTTTGGCTTGGCGAAATGGTTTGGATGGCATTTGAGTGCTTTGGGTTCAAGTATTATTGTTTTTAGTATTTGGGGTGTGTTTGAGATGATGGATTTGGTTAGATCATCTTTAGCAAGTATTCCAAAACATCAGTATGAGTCAGGACTTTCACTAGGTTTTAGTAAATTTGAAGTTTATCTTTTTATCATTATACCTTTATCTTTGAGAAGATTATTACCAATGAGTATTAATCTTTTCACAAGAATCATCAAAAGCACTTCAGTGATTTATCTAATCGGCGGTATAGAGCTTATTAAAGTAGGTCAACAAGTGATTGAGCTTAATTTATTTCAAAATTCTTATGCGGCTTTTGTGATTTATGGTTTGATTTTACTGATTTATTTTATACTTTGTTATCCTTTGTCAGTATATTCAAAGTTTTTAGAGAAAAAATGGAGCTAATATGAGCATTTTAAAAATACAAAATTTACAAAAATATTATGATGATCATCATGTTTTAAAAGATATTAATTTAGAAGTAAATCAAAAAGAAGTAGTAGTTATACTAGGTCCAAGTGGTTGTGGGAAATCTACACTTTTAAGATGTATTAATGGCCTAGAAGAAATGGCTGATGGAGCTATTTTAGTAGATGATGAGAAAATTGATAAAAATTATAAAAAATGGACTCAAATTCGTCAAAAAATAGGTATGGTGTTTCAATCTTATGAGCTTTTTGATCATTTAAATGTTGAGCAAAATATACTTTTAGGACCTTTAAAGGTGCAAAAAAGAAAAAAAGAAGAGATTTTAGAAGAAGCAAAATACTGGCTTGATAGAGTAGGACTTTTGCATAAAATAAAAGCTTATCCTAAAGAATTAAGCGGTGGACAAAAGCAACGCATAGCCATAGTTAGAAGTCTTTGTATGAACCCTGAAATCATGCTATTTGATGAAGTTACAGCAGCGCTTGATCCTGAAATCGTGCGTGAAGTTTTAGATGTGATTTTAAATTTGGCAAAAGATGGTATGACTATGCTTATAGTTACACATGAAATGGGTTTTGCAAGAGCAGTTGCTGATAAAATAGTTTTTATGGATGATGGTAAAATAGTAGAAATTTCAAATCCTGATGAATTTTTTGAAAATCCAAAGACAGATCGTGCGAAAAAATTTCTCAATTTGTTTGATTTTCATCGTTAATTTTATTTTTTTAAAATATTTATTTAAAAAAATAATATAAGGTTTAAAAATTTAAATTTTTAATCATAAGGATAAAACATGAAAAAAATTTTTCTTTTATCATTTTTGATGGCACTTTTTTTTAGTGCATGCTCAAATTCAAACTCTAATGAAAATTCCATAGAGAAAATCAAACAGCAAGGTGTAATCCGTATAGGTGTATTTGGCGATAAACCTCCATTTGGCTACCTAGATGCACAAGGGAAAAATCAAGGTTATGATGTATATTTTGCTAAACGCATAGCAAAAGAGCTTTTAGGAGATGAGTCTAAAGTGCAATTTGTACTTGTTGAAGCAGCAAATAGAGTAGAATTTTTAGAATCAAATAAAGTAGATTTAATCTTAGCAAATTTTACAAAAACCCCAGAAAGAGAAGCTGTGGTTGATTTTGCGTTACCTTATATGAAAGTTGCTCTTGGGGTGGTGGCTCCTAAAGGATCAGATATTGAAACTTTAGATGATTTAAAAAATAAAACTTTAATTTTAAATAAAGGCACAACAGCTGATGCGTATTTTACAAAAAATATGCCAGATATTAAAACGATTAAATTTGATCAAAATACAGAAACTTTTGCAGCTTTAATTGGTAAAAGAGGTGATGCGTTAAGTCATGATAATGCATTGCTTTTTGCTTGGGCTAAAGAAAATCCAAATTTTGAAGTAGTGATTAAAGAACTTGGAAATCATGATGTTATAGCTCCTGCTGTAAAAAAAGGTGACAAAGCTATGTTAAATTTTATCAATGATTTGATTTTAAAATTACAAAATGAACAATTTTTCCACAAAGCTTATGATGAAACTTTAAAGTCATTTTTTAGCGATGATATAAAAGCTGATGATGTAGTAATCGAAGGTGGCAAAATTTAATAATGCAAAAAGCTTTTAAAAATACCATCTATGCTTCCTTAGGTGGTATTTTAGAATTTTATGATTTTGTTTTATTTATCTTCTTTGCAAGTGTTTTTGCAAAAATTTTCTTTCCTCAAAATGATGATTTTTGGCCATTAATCTATACTTATGTAGCCTTTGGGGCAGGGTATTTAGCCAGACCTTTTGGTGCTGTTGTTTTAGCGCATTTTGCAGATATAAAAGGGCGTAAGAATGTTTTTTATATTAGCATGCTTTTAATGGTTGTACCAAGTTTTGTTTTGGCCTTTTTACCTACTTATGAAAGTATAGGGCTTTTGGCTACTTTTATGCTTTTTGTTATTAGGATAGCCCAAGGATTAGCCATAGGAGCTGAAGTTAGTGGTGCTTGGATTTTTGTGAGTGAATTTGTGAGTAAAAAAAGACTTGGTTTGGCACTTGGTTTTATTTCAGCGACTTTGACTTTAGGTTTATTGCTTGGAAATTTAGTGACTTTGACTATATATGCGTATTTTGATAAAGAAGAAGTAGAAAGCTTTGCTTGGAGAATTCCTTTTTTTATAGGAGGATTTTTTGGTATATTGGCTTTATTTTTACGCACGAAATTGAATGAAACACCAGCTTTTAAAAATATAAAAGCAAAAGAAAAAATTTTAAATTTCCCACTTTTGCAGGCTTTAAAAACACATAAAAAAAGTATGTTAATATGCGCTTTACTTACTGTGGTTTTAACAAGTGGGGTGGCTACTTTAATGATACTGCCACAATATTTTGAAAGCTTATTAGGAGTTAGCAAAACTACTGCTTTGTTATATCAAAATTTGGCCATAGTGATGATCATACTAGGAAGTTTAGCGCAAGGATATTTAGCAGATTTTTTAGGACATTTTAAAATTTGTTTGATTTTCACTTTACTTTTTGGAATTTTTGGCATTAGTTTTAGCTTTTATAATGAGTGGTTTTTGTTATTTTATTTGCTTGCTTGTTTTGCACAAGGTATTATAGCTTTTGCTCCTATTTTTATGACTCAAATTTTTACCACAGAGTTAAGATCGAGCGGTCTTTCTTTTGCTTATAATATTTCTTATGCGATTTTGGGTTTTATAACCCCTTTTATTGTTAATTTTGTATATAAGGAGTATTTTTATATTTATATTATTTTTATAATTATTGCTAGTTTGCTAAGTTGTTTTTTAAATAAATTTTTTATTAAATAATTATATATATTAATATTTATTTTATGGATAATACTATTATATATACTACAAAATTTTGTGATAATTTTATCCAAAAAATATATTATACAGTTTTTTTTAAGTAGATTTTAATTGACATGTGAGGAATATTTATTATATCTCTTTAACTTTAAAATCCTTTTATAAGCTAAATAAGTATCCATCATTAAGATTTTTACTGAATGAAAAATAATAATTTTTGTTAATTTAAAAGATATATTAAGTAGTGGAATATATTTTGAAAAAACAAAAACTTTAAAATATAAACTATAACTTTGCTATAATTATACTTTATATTTTAGAGGTGTGAATGAATAAGATTTTATTACTAGCTGATGGACCTTTTGCGAAAGATTTTTTAAAGAAAATTTATAATAACAAAACCTTCAAAGAGTCTTTGAGTGTTGTGTATTATAATGATGATAGCGTAGACTTAGACTTAGAGAATGAACAAATTTCTTTTTTTAAATTTGATCCTACGAGTTTGATTAAGCTAGAAAATTTATTAAAAGAAAATTTTCATCAAGCTATTATTTATATGCAAGAAGAAGCAGATACATTAGCTTGCTATAAAAATTTAAGAAAATTACATCCAAGATTAAATATAGTTATTATGGATTTGTGGAATAGTCAAATTGATGATAATTTTTGTGAGGTAATTAATATTTATGATACTTTAAGTACAAGATTGACAGGTTGTTTGGATAATATGCCTTCAATGGCACAATTTATAGGGCTTGGACAAGGTGAGATTATGGAGGTTAAAATTCCTGCAGGGTCAAGCTTTGCTTATAGACACATAAGCTCTATTAGCCAAAAACGCTTTAAAATCGTAATGGTTTATAGAAATAATGAATTTATTCTGGCAAGACCTGGGCTTATTTTAATGCCAAATGATAGCATTTTAATCGTAGGTGATCCTAAAGTTTTGCAAAGTGTTTTTACTAATGTTAAAACAAGCTTAGGACGCTTTCCATCACCTTTTGGAGATAATATACTTTGTATTATAGATATGAAAAAAATGAGTGAGTTTGCTATAGAAAAGCTTATTTTTGCAAGCTTGCTTTTGCATGTAAGAATCAATAGCAAAAAACTTTATTTTAAGGTGATTAATCCTACTTTAACTCCTATGTATTATAAACTTAAATCCTTGCATAAAAATAGCACTGAAGTGATATTTGACTTTGAAAGCACAAATATAAAAAACATTAAACCTTTTGTGGAAAATACTAGCATAGGTTTGCTAGTGGTGGAGGATTATCTTTTTGAAAAAGAAAAAAGTTTTCTTTTTACTTTAAAACTTCCTGTATTAAAAGCAGGTAAAGGGGATTTTGCAGATTTAAAATCTTCTGTAGTTTTAAGTTCAAATTTTGAAGATGTAGAGGGTATTGCTTCTATTATGCTTGATTTTAACAAGCAAATTCAACTAGGCCTTGCCTTGTATTACTATGCTTTAAAATTAAATAAAGCCGAAATTTTTGAATATCATCAGTATTTTGAAAGCCTTTCAAAACTTCATGATGAAAAATTACTTTTGATAGAAGAAAAAGAACATAATCCTATCAATAAATTTTCTTACAAACAAAATATATTGCATTTTATACCATTTAATGAAAAAATTTTAGGAAACAATTTCAATAAAATTTTAAAAACGGATTTAAATACGATATATTATAAGATGAATAAAAATTATCAATTGTTTATACCATCATTGTGAGAAAAGAATGCAAGTTAAGGTAAATTTAGATAAAAATACAAGTTATAATGTCTATATAAATGAGTTAGAAAAATTAAATTTTGATACTAAAGTAGTGATTTTAACTAATGAATTAGTTGCAAAACTACATTTGGATACACTTTTGAAAAAAATTCATGCTAAAGAACTTTTTGTTATAAAAATCAAAGATGGCGAAGAGTATAAAAATTTACAAACTATAGAATATATCTTAGATCAAATGTGTACTTATAGGTTAGATAGAAAAAGCTTACTCATAAGCTTTGGTGGTGGGGTGATCTCTGATATGGGTGGTTTTGTAGCAAGTATATATCAAAGAGGGATAGAATTTATCAATATCCCTACAACTTTACTAGCTTGCGTGGATGCAAGTGTGGGTGGTAAAACCGGAGTGAATAATAAATTTGGTAAAAACTTAATAGGCACTTTTTATCAGCCAAAAGCAGTGTATTGTGAGAGTGAGTTTTTAAAAACTTTACCTTCAAGAGAGCTAGCTGCAGGTATGGCTGAATTTATTAAAATGGCTGTGGTTTTTGATGAAGCAATTTTATCTTTTTTGGAAAATTTGGACGAGGATAAAATTTTTAATGCTAAATTAGATGATATTATTTTAGCTCAAATCATCCAAAAAAGTATAGAACTTAAAGCTAATGTGGTTTCACAAGATGAAAAAGAAAGTGGCTTAAGAATGCTTTTAAACTATGGGCATACTTTTGCTCATGTTATAGAAAATCAAACAGGATATAAAAAGTACTTACATGGTGAAGCCGTGGCTATAGGTATGAACATGGCAAATATTCTAGCTTTAAATTTGGGGTTATTAAGCGAGCAAGAATGCCAAAGAGTACAAAAATTGCTTGTGAAATTTAAATTACCCATATCTTATAAAATTTCAAATATAGAAGAGTTTTATAATGCCTTTTTCTTAGATAAAAAAACACATTTTCAAAAGATTAATTTTGTTTTAGCTTGTGGTTTAGGAAAAGCTTGTATAAAAAATGATATATCTAAAGAAGATATTTTACACACTTTAGAGGTGTTTGCATGAAAAAAATTATATTGATTTTGCTCTTACCCTTTACATTACTTTTAGCGCAAGATGATATAGAGCATTTAGAACAAAAATTAAATGAATTACATAATAATTTAGCATATAATACTTGGATAATTAAATATAATAATTTTAACATTTACAGAAAAACTCAAGATGAAATTTTGGCTTTAGAAAAAGAAAGTTTAAAAGCTAATGAACGCAATAAAAGCATTATAGAAAGACAAATTTTAATTTTAAAAGAAAGACTAGAGCTTTTAAGTGAGTATAAAAGTGCAAATTTTTCTAAGATGGTTTTGGCACCTGAAGAAGTTGATAAAATAGATAAGCTAACTAATCCTTTAGCTATTATTTCAGCATACTCACATATAAAAAAATTAAGACGCGACAAAGAAGAATATGTCAATCTTTTAAATAGTTTTAAGCAAACTTTAGATGAGCTTATAAAAGAAAATGTTTTAGTAGCTGAAATAGCTAAATTATCTTCTAATAAAGAGCATGATGAATATTTAAAAATATCCAATCAAATGGTTAGAGATTTTTCACAAACTCTGCGTTTTGGAGAAATTTCTTATTCTGTGTATGAGAAAAAAATTCAAGAAGAGATTGAAAAAACGACAGCTTCAATTAAAATTCAGGGTGTAAGAGCTTTCAATATAGTTTTGGCTATTGTTATAGTTGTAGCCATAGCATTTTTACTCAAATTTATAGCTAGAAAATATATAGGTGATAATGATCGCTTTTATACAGCAAATAAAATCATTAATTTTATTAATATCAATGTAATTGTTTTAATCTTGCTTTTTGGATATATTGAAAATATCAGCTATTTAGTGACCGTTCTTGGTTTTGCTTCTGCTGGTTTGGCTATTGCTATGAAAGATATGTTTATGTCTATGCTTGGTTGGTGTGTGATAGTTTTTGGTGGAAGTTTTAGAGTGGGTGATAGGGTGAGAGTTTTTCAAAACAATACACATTATATCGGCGATATAATTGATATTTCGTTTTTAAGAATAACTTTGTATGAAGATATATCTTTATTAACTTATACAGATAATCGAAGAAGTGGTAGGATAATTTTCATACCAAATAACTTTATTTTTACCAATCTTATATCAAATTATACTCATCATGGGATGAAAACAATTTGGGATGGACTTGATATTACTTTAACTTTTGATTCAAATCATCAAAAAGCCTTAGATATAGTAGAAGAAATCGTTATAAAAGCTTCTAAAGGCTATACAAAAATTGCAAAAGAATCCATGAATAAATTAAGAAATGAATACAGCATTAGAAATCCTAAAGTAGAACCTAGGTTTTTTACATTTTTAGAAGGTTATGGTATGAGAATTTCTGCTTGGTATATGACAAATTCTTATGCGGCCTTGGTTTTAAGAAGTAATATAAGTAAAGAAATTATCAATGAATTTAATAAACATGATGATATAAAAATAGCCTATCCATCACAAAATTTATATATGGCAAAACATGAATTTATAGAAAATAAGGAAGATATTTGAAAAAAAAGGTATATTTTAAAACTTTTGGTTGTAGAACTAATATTTATGATACGCAATTATTAAAAACTTATATTAAAGATCATATTGTCACACAAAATGAACAAGAAGCTGATGTGATAGTGATAAATTCTTGCACGGTTACAAATGGTGCTGATAGTGGGCTTAGAAGTTATATTAATAGTGTAAAAAAAAATGGAGTTAAGGTTATACTTACAGGCTGTGGTGCTGTAAGCAAGGGAAAGGATTTTTTTGATAAAAAAGAAATTTTTGGAGTTTTAGGAGCTTCTAATAAAGATAAAATTAACGAGTTAATCTCACAGGATAAAGCCTTTTATGAGCTTGGAAATTTACGCTTTATTGATACAAAAATCGTAAGTAATTATGAAAATCACACTAAAGCTTTTGTAAAAATTCAAGAAGGATGTGACTTTGCTTGTAGTTATTGCATAATCCCAAGTGTTAGAGGTAAATCAAGAAGCATGCCAAGTGAGGAAATAATAAAACAAATCAAACTTTTGGCTCAAAATGGCTATAGTGAAGTAGTTTTAACGGGTACTAATATAGGAAGTTATGGTTTAAAAGATAAAACTACACTTGGAAAATTACTGCAAGAAATAGGCAAGATTAATGGTATAAAAAGAGTAAGACTTGGGAGTTTAGAACCTGCTCAAATTGATGAGAGTTTTAAAGAAATTTTAGATGAACCTTGGCTTGAAAAGCATTTGCATATTGCCCTGCAACACACTCATGAGAAAATGCTACGCATCATGCGTAGAAGATCACACACGCAAAATGATTTAGCATTGTTTAATGAGTTAAATCAAAAAGGTTTTGCTTTAGGAACAGACTTTATCGTGGCACATCCTGGGGAAAGTGAGTTGATATGGCAAGAAGCTTTAGAAAATTTCAAACAATTTAAACTCACACATATCCATGCTTTTATTTTCTCACCACGCGATGGAACGCATTCTGCTTCTATGAGTGAGCGAATTAATGGTGATATAGCCAAAGAAAGATTAAATATTTTAAAAGATATAGTCGCACAAAATAATTATGAGTTTAGAAAAAACCAAAAAAATATTTTAGAAATTTTAGTCGAGAGTAAAAAAGATGGTTTTTATGAAGGCTATGATCAATTTTTTAATAAAATCAAAATTACAAGCAAAGAAGATATTGCTAAACAATGGATAAGTATTGAAAAATATGAATGCAAAGAAGATTGTAACTATATAAGGTTAGAGGATGAAAAATAAAAAGATTATCTTAGCTTCATTTTTATTGCTTTGTGTTTTTATATTGATTGCATTTTTAAAAAATCAACCAGATTATATTAGCAAGGCTGCTTATGAAGAGCTTTTAGAACAAAATTTAATCCAAAAGGCTATAGTAGAAAATAATGAAATATTATTAAAAAGCAAAGAAGGAAATTTTTTAATCGCTAAAGATGTAGTGGATTTAAATGCTTTGTGGCAAAAAATTCCTTTAGAATATGCTAAAGATTATGATTTGAGTGAGTTTTTTTTGATATTTATTTTACTTGCTTTTCTCATAAGCTTTTTACTCTTTCTTAATAAAAAAAACAAAGATAGGCAAAATTTACTTTCTTTGGAAAAAAATATTTTAGAAAAAAATGAACAAAATAACACCATACAAGATGTAGTAAGTGAAGTTAAATTTAAAGATGTAGCAGGGGTTGATGAGGCTAAGGTGGAGCTTTTGGAAATCGTTGATTTTTTAAAAAATCCTCAAAAATATAAAGATTTTGGCGTGAAAATGCCAAAAGGCGTTTTGCTAGTAGGCCCTCCTGGAGTAGGTAAAACCTTGATAGCAAAAGCAGTAGCAGGTGAAGCTGGGGTGCCATTTTTTTATCAAAGTGGGGCTAGTTTTGTAGAAATTTATGTAGGTATGGGCGCAAAAAGAGTAAGAGAGCTTTTTTTAAAAGCTAAATCAAAAGCTCCAAGTATCATTTTTATAGATGAAATTGATGCAGTTGGTAAAAGTAGGGGGGATTTTTCTAATGTAGAAAGAGATAATACCCTAAATCAGCTTTTAACTCAAATGGATGGATTTGAAGATAATAGCGGGGTTATAGTGATGGCCGCTACAAATAAAATCGATCTTATGGATAATGCACTGTTAAGATCAGGGCGTTTTGATAGAAGAATTTTTATATCATTGCCTGATTTTAAAGATAGAATGCATATTTTGCAAAATTATATGAAAGAAAAAAAATCTAGTGTAGATTTAGAAAAAATTGCAAAAGCTAGTGTGGGTTTTAGCGGAGCAGCTTTAGAGACTTTAGTTAATGAAGCGGCTATTAATGCCATAAGAAGAAAATCAGATTTAATAGAAGAAAATGATTTTTTTGCAGTGCTTAATAAAGTTTTAATGGGTAAAAAAAAGATTTTTTCTCTAAGCGACAAGGAAAGAAAAATTCAAGCCACATATCAAGCAGCTAAAGCCTTGTGTGCTTTTTATTTTGATGTTAAATTTGAAAAAATTACCCTAATTGAAGATAGGTTTAAAGAATATGAAAATACTATCAAATCAAAATCAGAATTATTAAATAAAATAAAAGTTTTTTTAGCAGGTTCAGTTGCTATGGAGCTTATTTTTAATGAAAGTTACACTAATGCACAAAGTGATCTTTTAAAGGTTAAAGAATTGCTCGTTTTTATGGAAACTTTCGCTATGGCAAATGAGGGTTTATTACAAGAGCAAAAGCAAGAAGTGAAAGAATTTTTAGAGTTAATGAAAGAAAAAGTAGTGAGATTAGCTAGTATTCTTTTAGAAAATGAAAAAATAGAAAAACAAGATATAGAAAAAATTATAATGGAGTGAAAATGGTAAAAATAGGAATTTTAGTACTTTCAGATAGAGCAAGTAGCGGAGTTTATGAGGATAAATCCGGAGTAGAGATAGAAAAAATTTTAGATTCTTATATAAAAAATGAAAAAAGCTTTTATTATGAGCTAATTCCTGATGAGTATGATTTAATCATAGAAAAATTAGCTTATTTGGCAGATGAAGTAAAATGTGATTTGATTTTTACCACAGGAGGTACAGGGCCTGCTTTGCGTGATGTGACACCAGAGGCAACACAAGCAGTGTGTGATAAAATGCTTCCAGGTTTTGGGGAGTTAATGCGTACAAAAAGCTTAGAATATGTACCAACGGCTATACTTTCAAGACAAAGTGCAGGTATAAAAGGAAAATCATTAATTATTAACTTACCGGGTAATCCAAAAGCTATAAGAGAATGTATTGAGCCTATATTTCCTGCTATTCCTTATTGTGTAGATTTGATAGGTGGAGCTTATATTGAAAATAATGAAGAAGTAATTTCTGTGTTTAGACCAAAGAAAAAATAAGTCTAGTTAGACTTATTTTGAGGTTTCATAACCTTGTGATAAAAGTGCATTCATACCACCTTTTAAATTAGTAACTTCTATGTCATTTTGATCTAGTAAAGCAGAAGCTTTAGCACTTCTTGCTCCACTTCTGCAAACTATAGCGATAGGTTTTTTACTTGAAATCTTTTTAATTTCCTCGACGAAATTTTTATTTATACTGCCATCTTCATTGTAAAAGCTAATTTTAATGGCATTTTTTATAGTACCAGTTTGTACCCATTCACTAGGTTTTCTAACATCAATTACTTGATAATTTTCTAAAATTCCTGCGTTAATATCGATATTTTTAACTTCTGCTAAAACAAAACTAGTACAAAGCATTAAAGATAAAAATATTTTTTTCATAATCAACCTTCTTTTGTTGCTTCATAACCTTGTGATAAAAGCGCTACCATGCCACCATCTAAATTAGTACATTCTATACCTAGAGCATCTTCTATCATCACAGCAGTATGTTTGCTTCTTGAGCCTGTAGCACATACAAAGGCTATGTTTTTATTTTGATAATCTACTTTTTCTTTAAACTCTTGGATGAAATTTTCATTCATAAAGCCATTATCATCGCAAAGTGCGATGAGTACAGCTTCTTTTATAACCCCGCTTTTCCATTCGCTTGGGGTTCTTACATCTATAATGCAAAATTCATGCAAAATATCTTTAGAAATAGCTATATTTTTCATTTTTCTAAAGCCTTAGAAACGATTTTGCTTAAGGCATTGTTAAATTCACTAGGGTTATCTATACCCATACCTTCGCTAAGTTTAGCCATATTTAAAAGAATATGTGCCATTTCATTAGCTAAAGTATCATTTTCTTTTAAGGCTTTTAAAATTTCATGATTAGGATTGATTTCAAGTATAGGTTTAACTTGCTGTTCTTGCCCCATTTGTTTAAGAATTTGTTGCATAGCAAAATCAGGTTTATTTTGATCATAAACAATACAACTTGGACTATTTGAAAGTCTTTGGCTAAGTTTTACCTCTTCAACATCATCTTTTAAAACTTCTTTTATTTTGATGAGCAAGCTTGCAAATTCAGCCTTTTGTTCTTCGCTAGTTTCTTCGCTAGCTAGATGATTGATAGCGCTAAATTTTAAGCCTTCAAATTCATTCATCATAGGCATAACTATGGTGTCAATTTCCTCATCAAGTAATAAAACATTGATATTTTTTTGTTTATAGCTTTCAAGAAGTGGAGAATTTCTTAAAAGCTTTTCATTTTTTCCACTAATATAAAAAATTTCATTTTGACCTTCAGCTAGGTTTTGTTTATACTCTTCAAGATCAATTAATTCTTCTTTATTTGAGTTTTTAAAATATAAAAGCTTAGCTATAGCGTCTTTATTTTCGCCAAAACCATATAAACCCTCTTTTAAAACTTTTCCAAAATTTTCATGGAATTTAAGATAGTTTTCTTTATCTTTTTCTTTAAATTTTTTAAGTTCAGCTAGGATTTTTTTAACACTTGCTTCTTGAACGCTTTTTAAGATTTTATTTTCTTGTAAGATTTCACGACTAACATTAAGCGGCAAATCTTCTACATCAATAATCCCACGCACAAATCTTAGATAAGTTGGTAATAATTCTTTATCATCATCACTTATAAAAACTCTTTTAACATAAAGTTTTAAACCACTTTTATAATCTACTCTATAAAGATCAAATGGAGCTTGCGCAGGTATAAAGAATAAAGAATTGTATTCTATAGAACCTTCAGCTTTTGTGTGGATATAAAGCATAGGCTTGTTTGAATCATGGAAGTTTTGTTCATAAAATCTTTCATAATCTTCAGCTTTTAAACTTGCTTTATTTTGTCTCCATAAGGCACTTGCTGTATTAATTTGAGTGTTTTTTAATTCTTTTTTAGGTTCTTTTTCACCTTCTTCTAGTGGTAAATATTCTTCTTTTTCCATGAAAATAGGAAATTGTATATGATTTGAATATTTTTCTACTATGCTTTCAATGCGGTATGAGTTTAAAAACTCTTCATCTTTTAAATGCAAGGTTATGCAAGTGCCTTGTTCGTCTTTATTTGCATCTTCTATTTCATAGCCACTAGCATCAGAAGTCCAAAGATAAGCTTTGTCATCTAATGCTTTTTTGCTTAAAACTTCTATTTTGGAAGCTACCATAAAAGCAGAGTAAAAACCTACACCAAATTGTCCTATAAGTTGAGAGTCTTTTTTGGCATCACCACTTAAGTTCTCTAAAAAGCTTTTTGTGCCACTTTTAGCAATGGTTCCAAGATGATTGATTAAATCGTCTTTATTCATACCTATACCATTATCACTTATAGTTAAGGTTTTTGCTTCTTGATTGAAATTAATTTGAATTTTTGGCTCAAATTTTAAATTTTTATAAGCATCATCACTCACGCTTAAATAACTAAGTTTATCAAGTGCATCACTTGCATTAGAAATAAGCTCTCTTAAAAAAATTTCTTTGTTAGAATACAAAGAATGAATCATAAGTTGTAAAAGTTGATTAACTTCAGTTTGAAATTGCATTTATATCTCCTTTATTTAAAAATTAAAAAACCAATCCATACTGCCAAAAGACAAAGGATAACATTTAAAATAATATTTATAAAAAAGTGAAAATAATCACCATTTTGCAAAAATAACAAATTTTCATAAGAAAAAGTTGAAAAAGTTGTAAAGGCACCCAAAAAACCAGTGCTAATTAAATTTTTAGTAAAAATATGCACACCTTTAGAATTTGCATAAGAAAAAAATAAACCTATTAAAAATGATCCTATTATATTGACCATTAATGTCCCATAAGGAAAGTTATGAGGAATGATTTTATTAAAAAGGTTGCTAGTAAGCATTCTGGATATGGCCCCTAAAAAGCCTCCAAAACCTACAGCTAAAATCGTACCAATCAAGCTTGTGACCTTTCGCTATCTAAGATTGTTTGCATTTTTTCTCTAGTTTGCTCAAGCCAATCATCTTTACTTGTATCGACAAGATCTAGAAATACCACTTTTAAAACACCACTATTTGCACTAAAGTTTTGGGTGTCTAAAATTTTAGCTGAATCAACAATTACCACAGGCTGGACTTTTAACTTAAGCTTTTCACTTAAAATTTTAGCTCCGACTTTAAATTTTAAAAGTTTTTGTGTTTTAGATCTTGTGCCTTCTGGAAAAATGGCTAAAATTCTATCCTCATTTAATCTTTCTTTGGCTTCTTTTAAAAGCTTTACTAGACCCTTTGGACTTCTATCTATACAAATAATTTTTGGTTTTTTAATCAAAGTTTTAAAAACAGGGAGTTCGCCTAGTTCTTTTTTAGCTATCCAAGATATATTTTTTGGGCATAAATCTTCCAAAACAACTATATCTAGCAAGCTTTGATGATTGATTAAAAGCAAATTAGCTTGAGGGTGTATAGAACCTTGGGTTTGAATTTTATAGTTTATTACATATTTTTGCAGTTTTGACCATACTTTTCTGATTTTCCAAATTTTTTCTTGCGATTGCAATAATAAAAAGGCAATACATAAAAATATAATAGATAAAATAAATTCTACCCAAAATATTAAAGCTTTAAATCTTTGATAAATCTTCACTTTTCACCCAGCCTATTTTTCCATTATTAAATAAAATTTTTCTGTATTCATCTCTTGAATCTAACACTTCTACTTCTTGTTTGTATTTCCCAGAATAAAAATGAGTTGAGTTTAGAGTTGGTAAAATTTGTACTTTACTTTCAGCTTTTAATATAGCTTTATATATGTTATTTTGAGCTAAAAAACTTGCTATTAGAGCCAAAATTGCCAAACCTAAAGCTGTGTAGCTTTTTTTAAATACAAACCATAAAGCGAAAATACCACACAAGCTCCATAAAAAAACTTGTTTGTAAAAATTAAAATCATTAGTTTTTGGATTTAAATCACTTTGTGTACTTATACTATCTTCTTTAAGTTCTATTTTTAAGGAAAAATCTTTTAATTCTTTAGAATTTAAATTAAAGTAAGAAAACTCAAAACGCGTTTTACTTTTATCTAAAATAGCATAATAAAATCCACTTTGTTTTTCAAAATCGCCTTTAATAGCCTCTACACCTTGTTTTTGGATATCTTTTATGTTAAAACTTGCTAGATTTGTGTTTTCTCCTGCAAGTTCTATAAATAAAATTATACTATCATTATCAAAACTACTCGCTTTTACTTGTTTAACTTCCAAATTGCTTGCAACTATATGTGAGTATTTATTAGAAGGAGCATCGATTTTTTTAAGTTTAATGGGCTTTATAATTAATGATGAGCTTTGAAAAATATGATCATTTCTGCTTAATGAAACGATGATTTTGTTTAAACTAGAATTTAAACTTTTAGCTTCAAACCATAATTTTGTATGATATGAATTAGCCTTTTGTTCCCAAATAGGATTAGGATTGATCCAAAGCATATCATCACTTTTTTCAAAACTCACATTTAAATCAAAACTCACATTAGTTGTGGTAATAACCTCAAGATCTATAGCAAAAGCTTCATCTATGAAAGCTTCATCAGTGTATTCTTTTGCGTTTAATACTAAAGAACCTTGAGGGATGAAATTTTCATCATCGATTTTACTTTCATAATTACTCTCATCACTTGGAGCGATGGTTTGATAAATTTGCTTAGCTTGATCATCTAATTGATTGTAATTTTTTTCTAAAGTGTTATAATCTTCAAAAACACTATTTTCTTGAGCATATAAGTTAAAAGTTAGTAAAAAAAGACAAAAAAATTTGAAGATTTTTAGCAATTTAAAAATCCTTCAAACATTTTAAGTCCTACTTTTGATCCAAGAATATCATCGCACATTCTTTCAGGATGTGGCATTAATCCAAAGACTTTTTTATTTTCATCACAAATTCCTGCTATATCGTTTAAAGAGCCATTTGGATTGTTGATATATCTTAGTAAGATCATATCTTTATCTTCTAGCATTTTAATACCATCTTCGCTATTAAAATAATTTCCTTCTCCATGGGCAATAGGCAATTCTATGATATCATTTTTTTGAAAATTTTTCAAAAAAGCATTATTATTTGATACTACTTGCAATGCTTGCATTTTAGAAATAAAACTTAAACTATTGTTATGTTTCATAGCTCCTTTTAAAAGTCCAAGTTCTAATAAAATTTGAAAGCCGTTACATATGCCTAGAACATATCCACCTTTTTGAACATGCTCTTTAAGTGTTTTTATAGCAGGAGCAAGTTTTGCAATAGCAGCACATCTTAAATAATCTCCATAAGAAAAACCTCCAGGTAATACGATTAAATCTGCACTAAAATCTTGTCTTTCATGCCAAATGATTTCAGTTTTTATCCCTAATTTTTCAAAGGCATAAGCTGTATCAAACTCACAATTAGTTCCAGGAAAACGAATAATAGCTACTTTCATAATATTATCTCATAATCTTCTATCACAGTATTTGCAAGTAATTCTTTACACATTAAATCAACTTGTTTAAAAACTTCTTCTTTATCATCACAAGCTATATCAAAACTAATTTGTTTTGAGGTTTTAACATTTGCAATATTATTAAAATCCAAAGAATGCAAAGCCTTTTCTATGGCTTTGCCTTGAGGATCTAAAACCCCATTTTTAAGTGTGATATTTATAGTTACTTTCATTATTTTTCCTAACTTAAAATTCTTTTTAAGACTTCTTCGTAAGCCATTTTTACATTACCTAAGTCTTGTCTAAAGCGATCTTTGTCTAATTTTTCATTAGTTTTGCTATCCCAAAATCTACAGCTATCAGGACTAATTTCATCAGCTAAGATCATATTTCCTTCATTATCAATACCAAATTCTAATTTAAAGTCAATCAATCTTAAGCCTTTAGATTCAAAGAATTTTACTAGAATAGAATTGATATGTCTTGCGGTATTTTTGATTAATTCTAAATCTTTTTCACTTTTTACTAGATTTAAAATCAAACAATGCTCATCATTGATAATAGGATCACCTAAATCATCATTTTTATAACAAAACTCAACTACAGCAAAAGGTAAAATCGTGCCTTCTTTGATGCCTAATCTTTTCGTTAAAGATCCTGTAGCTACATTTCTAGTAATAACTTCAATGGGTATAATATTACATTTTTTAACAATTTGTTCTTTTTCACTGATGGTTTCTACTAGATGGGTTTTAATGCCTTCTTTTTCTAAGAGATGAAAAATTTCAGTACTAATTTTACAATTTAATGCACCTTTTCCTGCTTCATTACCCTTTTTTTCTGCATTAAAAGCTGTTAAATCATCTTTAAATTCTGTGATGAGCAAATTCTCATCATCAGTTTTAAACATTTTTTTACCTTTTCCTTCATATAAAAGATCTAATTTCATAGCCATTTTACTCTCCTTTTGTAATGTTTAAAATTTTAATTGCATCTATTGCGGTTTTTAGTTGTATGTCATTATTAATTTGTTCTTTGGTGATGATATTTTTATCTTCTTTGTTGTCTTTTTTCTTTTCTTGATGTCCGATTTTATCTAGTTCAGCTTGTAAGTGTTTTTTAAGATCACTTTCTTTGATTTCAAAGCCGTGATTTTCTTCTTTACTTACTTTTCCTGGAAATACTTCTATATCAGGATTAACTCCAACAGCTTGTATAGTTCTACCACTTGGTAAATAATATTTTGCTATAGTAAGTCTCAAGCCTTCTTTACCTTTTTCATCCATAGGTAATATAAGTTGCACACTACCTTTTCCAAAGGTTTTTTCTCCTATGATAATAGCGCGTTTAAAATCCTGCAAAGCCCCACTTACAATCTCGCTTGCACTTGCACTACCACCATTTACAAGCACTACTAAAGGTGCATTGGTGATTTTTTTACTAGGATTTGCTTTAAATTCTACATTCTCGCTTTCAATTTTACCTTTTTGTGAAACGATTACTCCTTTATCTACAAAAAGATTTACTAAACCCACTGCTTGATTTAAAATACCGCCTGGATTGGTTCTAAGATCTAGTATAATTCCTTTTGTATCAGAATGTTTTTTGATCGCTTTACTAGCTTCATCTACAACATTTTTATCAAAATTAGTCACTCTTAAATAAAGTAAATTTTCATTTTCAATTAATTTTGTATAAACACTATCTACTTTTATGATATCTCTTTTTAAATTTACATCAAATGGCTTTGTATCACCTTTTCTATAAATAGTTAGAGTAACCTTTGTTTTAGGCTCTCCACGCATTTTAGAAACAGCTTCATTTAAAGTCATACCTAAAGTTGATTCATTATTAATTCTTAAGATAATATCATCAGTTTTAATACCTGCTTTATCCGCTGGACTTCCTTCTATAGGAGCTACAACACTAATTGCTCCATCTTTTTGGGTAATAGTAAAGCCAAGTCCACCAAATTCCCCATTAGTTTGTTCTTTAAGCTCTTTATAACCTTTTTCATCTAAGAAGGAAGAGTGGGCATCTAAATTTGTAAGTAAACCTGCTATGGATTTATCAACCAAATCTGTATAATTAACATCATCAACATAATATTGTTCTATGATAGACATAGTTCTTGTAAGTTTAGATAAAGCTTCTATTTTTTTTTCTGCTTCGCTAGGAGCGGGATTTTTAGCTTGCAAGTTAGTAAAAATAAAAGAAGCGGTTATTAAACTACAAATGCTAGCTGCGATAATAAGATTTCTTTTTGTCTTCAAAGGAAAAACTCCAAAATAAATATGAATTCATAAAATAATTATCTAATTTTAGTTATTTTTGCTTAAAAAATCGTAAATAAAGTAAATATTTTTATGATATTAGTGTATATATATAAAAAATTATTTATAAATATAACTAAATAAACTTGACAATAATAGACTAAAGTTATATAATACACTTCATATAAAAGTAAAAAGGAGTAAAAATGGCAAATATACAAGATTTTTTAACAGATTCTATGCTTTCAAATATAGAAAGTGCAATTTCTTTGGCCATTCATTCTAAGAATAGTGAAATAAAACCTTTGCATTTATTATGGGCTTTAAGTGTTGATAGCTCTAGTTTGCTTAATCAAGTTTTTAATAAATTAAATGTTTCTAAAGAGGCATTTGAGTTAGAAGTAAAAAGTAAAATTTCATCTTTTCCTACTAGCTCAAATGTAAATAAAGACAATATTAAATTTTCAAATGAATTTATTAATTCTTTAGAAAAAGCAAAAGGCTTGGCTTTAGAAAATAAAGATAGTTATTTAGCTGTGGATATGTGGCTTGTTTCAGAAAGTGCTAGCGGGGTTATTAAAGAACTTTTGTCTAAATTTGTAGATTTAAATGAGTTTAAAAAAGAATTGGAATTTATTAGAGCAGGAGCTAAAATAGAAACCAAAACAAGTGATGAAACACTTGATTCTTTGTCTAAATTTGGTATTGATTTGACTATGAAAGCTAAAAACAATGAGCTTGATCCTGTTATAGGTAGGGAAGAAGAAATTCAAAGATTAATGCAAATTTTAATCAGAAAAACTAAAAATAATCCTATTTTATTAGGTGAGCCAGGGGTAGGAAAAACTGCTGTGGTGGAAGCTTTAGCGCAAAGGATAGTAAAAAAAGATGTTCCTACTTCGTTGCAAAATAAAAAAGTTATAGCTTTAGATATGAGTGCTTTAATAGCAGGGGCAAAATACAGAGGTGAATTTGAAGATAGATTAAAAGCAGTTGTAAATGAAGTAATAAAACATAAGAATGTAATTTTATTTATAGATGAAATTCACACCATTGTAGGTGCAGGTGCAAATGAAGGGAGCATGGATGCAGCAAATATTTTAAAACCTGCTTTAGCAAGAGGTGAACTCCATACTATAGGTGCTACAACCTTAAAAGAATATAGAAAATATTTTGAAAAAGATGCAGCTTTACAAAGAAGATTTCAGCCTGTAAATGTAGCTGAACCTAGTGTAAATGAAGCTTTGGCTATGCTTAGAGGTATAAAAGAAAAATTAGAAATTCATCATAATGTAACTATCAATGATAGTGCTTTAGTGGCAGCTGCAAAGCTATCTAAGCGTTATATAGCTAATAGATTTTTACCTGATAAAGCGATTGATTTAATTGATGAGGCTGCAGCGGAATTAAAAATGCAAATAGAAAGTGAGCCAAATTCTTTAAGAAAGGTTAGAAAGCAAATTGAAAGTTTGGAAGTAGAAAATGAAGCTTTAAAAATGGAAGAAAATGAAGCTAATGAAAAAAGATTGGAAGAGATTAAAAAAGAATTAGCAAATTTAAAAGAAGAGCAAATCAAACTTAATGCTAAATTTGAAAATGAAAAAGCAGTATTTAATGGCATAAGTGCAAAGAAAAAAGAAATCGATACTTTAAAAAATGAAGCTATTTTGGCTAAAAATAAAGGAGATTTCCAAAAGGCTGCTGAAATAGAATATGGCAAAATTTTAGAGTGTGAAAAAGAGGTTTTAAATTTAGAAGAAAAATGGAAACAAATGACCCAAGAAGGAGTTTTGCTTAAAAATCAAGTAGATGAGGATTTAGTAGCTGGTATTTTAAGTAAATGGACAGGCATTAGTGTGCAAAAAATGCTCACTTCTGAAAAACAAAAATATTTACATATTCAAGAGTATTTACAAGAAAGCGTCATAGGGCAAGATGAGGCTTTGAGTGCTTTAGCTAAAGCTATTAAGCGTAACAAAGCAGGGTTAAATCAAGCAACTAAGCCTATAGGAAGCTTTTTATTTTTAGGGCCAACTGGAGTAGGTAAAACAGAAAGTGCGAAGGCTTTGGCTAAATTTTTATTTGATGATGAAAAAGCTATGGTGCGTTTTGATATGAGTGAATTTATGGAAAAACACAGTGTATCAAGACTTTTAGGTGCACCTCCAGGATATATAGGGCATGAAGAAGGTGGGGAATTAACTGAAGCTGTTAGAAGAAAGCCTTATAGTGTGATTTTATTTGATGAAGTAGAAAAAGCCCATAAAGATGTATTTAATATACTTTTGGGAATTTTAGATGATGGCAGGGCTACAGATAGTAAAGGCGTAACGATTGATTTTACTAATACTATCATTATCTTAACTTCTAATATAGGTGCAAATTTTATTATGGAGTTAAAGGGCGAAGAAAAAGAAAAAGCTATTAAAGAAGCTCTTAGAAACTTTTTTAGACCGGAGTTTTTAAATCGTTTAGATGATATTATCACTTTTAACCCTTTGGGAGAAAGTGAAGCTAAAAAAATAGTTAAATTACTTTTTAATACCTTGCAAAAAAGTCTTGAAAATAGGGGTATTAAAGCAAGCTTGAGTGATAATGCTGCTAGTTTAATAGCAAAAGTTGGTTTTGATGTGGATTTTGGTGCAAGACCATTAAAAAGAGCTTTATATGACATGGTAGAAGATAAATTAAGTGATATGATATTATCTGATCAATTACATGAAAACGATGAGATTGTTATAGATTCTAAAGATGATGAAATCATCATTGTTAAACAATAAGCAAGTGTAATACTTGCTTATTTAGAGTAAAATTATCTTAATAATACTAAATTGTAAATACTTCGTATATTTGATTAAAAAATTATCATTTTTTATCTATTCTTAACAATAAATATTTTAAAATCTTTAATGATATTTCTATAATTTAAGGAACAACAAATGAGTGATTTAGATATTTTTAATCGCCGTTTAGACGCATTAGAAAAACTTCCTCTTTTGAAAAATGAGATTTCTATCTCTAAAGCCTTAGAGCAATCAGGTTTTTCAAGAAGAGATTTTATGAAATGGGCTAGTGCTATGACTGCATTTTTAGCATTACCTGCTAGCTTTACTCCAGTAGTTGCAAGAGCTGCTGAGCTTAGTGATAGACTTCCAGTGATTTGGCTTCATATGGCTGAATGTACAGGATGTTCTGAAAGTTTGTTAAGAAGTGATGCTCCTACTATTGATAGTTTGATTTTTGATCATATTTCTTTAGAATATCATGAAACTATAATGGGTGCTGCAGGTTGGCAAGCTGAACATAATCTTGAAGCTGCTATGGAAAAATACAAAGGTAGATATATCTTAATGGTAGAAGGTGGTATACCAACAGGTGCTACAGAAAACTTTTTAACTATAGGACCACATGGAAAAACAGGAAGACAATTAGCAGAACAAGCCTGTAATGATGCTTTAGCTATTTTTGCTATAGGTACTTGTTCAGCTTTTGGTGGTATCCAAGCTGCTAGACCTAATCCAAGCAATGCTGTAAGCTTAAGTAAAGTAACAAATAAAACAGTTATCAATGTACCAGGTTGTCCTCCAAGTGAAAAAAATATTATAGGTAATGTGATTCATTACATATTGTATCAAACATTGCCAGCACTTGATGCCTACAATAGACCAAAATGGGCTTATGGGTTAAGAATTCATGATCTTTGTGAAAGAAGAGGACGCTTTGATGCGGGTGAATTTGTGCAACAATTTGGTGATGAGGGAGCAAAAAAAGGATATTGTCTTTATAAAGTAGGTTGTAAAGGCCCTTATACTTTTAATAATTGCTCAAGAGAGAGATTTAATCAACATACTTCATGGCCAATCCAAGCAGGACATGGTTGTATAGGCTGTTCTGAACCTGATTTTTGGGATACTATGGGACCTTTTGAAGAAGTGATGGCAGGAAGATTATTTGATACTGTTTATGGCTTGGGTGCTGATAGCATTTCAGATAAAATTGGTATAGGTGTGCTTTGTGTAACAGGCGTAGCTGTTGCTGCGCATGCTGTAATTGCTTCATTAGAAAAAAATAAGGATTAAAAATGTCAAAAAGAATTATTATAGATCCACTTACTAGAATAGAAGGACATTTAAGAGTTGAAGTAGTGGTTGATGAAAATAATGTCATTAAAGAAGCATATTCAGGATCGACTTTATGGAGAGGGATTGAAACTATTGTAAAAGGTCGTGATCCAAGAGATGCAGGCTTTTTAACTCAAAGAATTTGTGGTGTTTGTACTTTTTCACATTATAGAGCAGGGATTATCGCAGTAGAAAATGCTTTAGGTATTACTCCGCCACTAAATGCAGTTTTAACTAGAACTTTAATGAATGCAGCTTTATACATGCATGATCATCCTGTACATTTTTATCAACTTCATGGTCTTGATTTTGTTGATGTTGTAAGTGCTTTAAGTGCTGATGTAAAAAAAGCAAGTGATGAAGCATTTAAATATACTGATATGCCTTATGCAACAGGTGCAGATAAGCTTTTAGAAGTTCAGCAAAGACTAAAAACCTTTGTAGATAAAGGAAATCTTGGACCATTTGCAAATGCTTATTATGGACATGCGACTTATCGCTTTACTCCTGAGCAAAACCTTATTGCGCTTTCACATTATTTAGAATGTTTAAGAATTCAAAGAACAATAGCTCAAGCTATGGCGATTTTTGGTGCTAAAAATCCTCACCCACAAAGTTTAACAGTAGGTGGTGTAACTTGTGTTATGGATCTTTTAAACCCATCAAGAATGGCTGAATATATGACTAAATTCCAAGAAGTAGCTGATTTTATTAATCGTGCTTATTATCCGGATTTAATCATGGCAGCTAAAGCTTACTCTAAAGAAGCAAGTGTATTAAATGATGTAGGGGTAAATAACTTTTATACTGAGAGAGAATTCCAAATTTCAAGTGATGAGTGGTTGTTTGAAGGTGGTATTATTAGAAATGGTGATTTGAGTAAGGTTGAAGAAGTAGATGAAGCTAAAATCACCGAAGAAGCTACAAGATCATGGTATGCAGACAATGAAGCTTTACATCCTTATGATGGTAAAACTAATCCAAACTATACAGGCTTAATTGATGGTGAAAGCATCGATGATAAAGGCAATATAGTTCATAGTAAGGTATTTGATATTAAAGGCAAATATAGCTGGATTAAAGCTCCAAGATATGAAAATTTACCTATGCAAGTTGGACCATTAGCAAATATTTTAGTAAATTATGCTAAGGGTAATAAAATTGTAGTAGAAGCAGTTGATTCTTTCTTAAAAGCTACGAATTTACCAGTTCAAGCACTTATGAGCACTTTAGGAAGAACAGGTGCTAGAGCAATTGAAGCTAAAATTATTGCTGATCATGGCTTGAAAGCATTTAATTCTTTGGTTGAAAATTTAAAAACAGATGAAAGCACTTGTACTACTTATGTAATTGATAAAAACAAAGAATACAAAGGTAGATTTATGGGAAGTGCACCTCGTGGTGCGTTAAGCCATTGGTGTAGGATTAAAAATGGTGTAATTGAAAATTGGCAAGCAGTAGTTCCTTCTACTTGGAATGCAAGTCCAAAAGATGCAAATGGAGTAGGTGGTAGCTATGAACAATGTCTTATTGGTATGAAACTAGCTGATGTTAAACAGCCTTTAGAAGTAATAAGAGCTATTCACTCTTATGATCCTTGTATAGCATGTGCAGTACATGTAATGGATACTAAAGGTAATAATCTTAGCGAGTATAAAGTTAATGTAAATTTATAAGGAAAGGACTTTAGTATGGATTCTAAACATTCCTTAAAATCAAACAGAAAGGCCGAATACGAATTTAGTATCGGTCTTCGTTTTACACATTGGTTAAGAGCGGTTGCAATCGTGATTTTAGTGGGGACTGGGTATTATATTTCTTATGTATTTCAATCTCCATCTATTTCATCTGAACCGACTTTATTTATGCAGGCAAAATATCGCATGGTGCACCAAATTTTTGGTTTTATCTTAATAGCTTGTGTGATTTTTAAAACATATTTGTTCTTTTTTGATTCAAAAAGTGATGGTGAGAGAAAGAGTATAAAAGATATTTTTAATGTAAAATTATGGATAGAGCAGATTAAATTTTACATTTTCCTAGGAAAACACCCGCATTTACAAGGTGTATACAATCCTTTGCAATTTGTAACTTACCTTTTCTTTTATCTTGTTATGTTTTGGCTTATTTTGACAGGATTAATCCTTTATATGCATGTATATCATGAAGGCTTGGGTGGATTTTTATATAATATCTTAAGACCTATTGAGGTAATGTTAGGTGGATTGGCTGATGTTAGAACCTATCATAGAATTTTAATGTGGGTTGTGTTGATTTTTGTTCCAGTGCATATTTATATGGCTGTATTTAACTCAGTTAAAGGTAAAGATGGTGCTTTAGATGCTATCTTTAGCGGTTATAAATTTGTAAGAGAAAATCGTTGAAACTTCTAGTTTTAGGTATTGGTAATATTATGTTTGCAGATGAGGGCTTAGGCGTTCATCTTTGCAAACTTTTAGAAAAAAATTATAAGTTTTATCATGAAAAAAACTCGGTGAGTTTTGTAGATGGTGGAACTTTGGCTTTACAACTTAGCTATATTATAGCCGAATATGATGAAATGATTGTGATTGATTGTATTGCAGCAGATGATGCTAAGATTGGAGATATTTTTTTCTTTCCTTATGATGCAATGCCAAAAAAAGTTAATTGGAGTGGTAGTGCGCATGAGGTTGAAATGCTTCAAACTTTACAATACATGGAACTTATGGGAGATTTACCTAAAACTCAAATTTTAGCTTGTGTGCCAAAGCGTATAGAGCCATTGAGTTTTGAACTTTCAAAAGAAGTCTTAAATGCTTTAGAAAAAATGGAGAAAATTTTACTTGATTTTTTAGAGAAAAAAGGCTTTACTTATAAGAGAGTTGCTAATTATAATATACAAGAGCTTGCTCTAAATTCTTATAAAAGCTAAGCAAAAAAGCTTAGCTTAAATTCTAATCATCAAATTTTTGTCCTAAGAAATTTCCATTTACATCAGTATAAATTTCCATCATATTATTAAGTTTAAATTTATAACCTTGAATTTCTTTTTCAACTTTAATTATGCTTGCATTTGGGTGCATTTTTTTAATCGTTGCTAAAACATTTGGACTTAAAAAAGAAGTATCAATTGGTCTGTATTTTGCATCGATTTCTTTCCAATCTCCATTGATAAAAAACTCAAGCTCAGTTCCATTGTCTAAATAAACATCAAAGCTATCAATATCTTGTTTAACTAAAGCAATGTTTGAACCTGTAAAATGTTTTTGTATGAAATTTTTAGAATTTGCTGGTAAAGCATTAACTCCTACAATCATATCTTGTGCAAAAACAAAACCTGCAGTAACTAATGTTGCTAAAGCTATTTTTAATTTCATTTTTTATCCTTTATGTTGAATTATTTATGAAATCATATTACTATTGAGTGAATTTTGTGTGAACTTAAAAGAAATAGCAAGTATTTAATTGTATAATAATAAAAAAGTTTTTTAAAAGGATAAATAATGTATAGGTTTGCACCATCGCCTACTGGAGATATGCATATTGGAAATTTAAGAGCAGCTTTATTTAATTATATTAAAGCAAGACAAGAAAATTCTGATTTTATTTTGCGTATTGAAGATACGGATAATGCTAGAAATATAGCTGGAAAAGAAGAAGAAATAAAAGCTATTTTGAAAGAATTTGGTATAACTTGGCAGCATTATTATGTACAAAGTGAGAATTTGAAATTTCATCGTCAAATGGCTTTAAAGCTAGTAAGTGAAAAAAAAGCTTTTGCTTGTTTTTGTACTGAGGATGAATTAGCTCATAAAAAAGAACTAGCTAAAAGTAAAAATCAAGCATATAGATACGATGGTACTTGTGAAAAACTTGCAGATATTGATGTATTAAATTGTGAAAAACCTTTCATAATCCGTCTTAAAAAACCTCAATTGCAAATGAAATTTATAGACTATATTAAAGGTGAGATTGGTTTTAATCCTGAAGATATTGATAGTTTTGTGATTATGAGGGCTGATAAAACCCCAACTTATAATTTTGCTTGTGCGGTTGATGATATGCTAGAAGGTGTTACTTGTATTATAAGGGGCGAAGATCATGTTTCAAATACTCCTAAGCAAGAACATATTAGAGCAAGTTTGGGTTATGATAAAAGCATGACTTATGCACATTTGCCTATCATTTTAAATGAAGAAGGTGTTAAAATGAGCAAAAGAGAGGCTCATTCTAGTGTAAAATGGATGCTTGATAATGGATATTTAGCAAGTGCTATTGCAAATTATTTAATACTTTTAGGTAATAAAACTCCGAAAGAGATTTTTACTTTAGAAGAAGCCATAGAATGGTTTGATTTGAAAAAAGTTTCAAAATCTCCTGCAAGATTTGATACTAAGCGTTTAATGCAAATTAACCGTGAGCATATAAAAATGCTTGATAATGATAAATTAAATTCTTTATTAAATTTAGGCAAAGATGTAGCTGAGCTTGCAAAATTTTATACTCAAGAAGCTAGCACGCTAAATGAGATAAGAGAAAAAATACAAGCAATTTTTGCAGTTAAAAATTATAATGAATTTGAAAAAGAATGTAAGTTGATTAAAGAAGTTTTAAAAGATTTAGATTTACCTCAAGAATATGATGAGTTTAAAAAGATTTTGATGGAAAAAACAAATTTAAAAGGTAAAAATTTCTTTATGCCTTTGCGTTTGGTATTAACAGGAGTTACTCACGGACCTGAAATGAGTGAAATTTATACTTTAATTAAGCCTTTTGTTAAAGAAATTATAAAGGAGTAAAATGGGAGTTGGAACAAGTTTGATTGTATCTTTGGTGCAAATTTTTTCTTTAGTTATTGAAATTTATGTATGGATTATAATCATTGCAGCATTGATTTCTTGGGTAAGGCCTGATCCATATAATCCTATAGTGCAAATTTTATATCGTTTAACTAATCCTGCTTATGCTTTTGTAAGAAGGTTTATTCCTACTACTATAGGGAGTATTGATTTAGCACCTTTGATTATTATTTTAGGATTAAAATTTATCCAAATATTTTTATCAAATTTAATTTTAGGAAGTTTATAAGTGTTGAAAAAAAGTGTAGTGTTACTTTTAGCTGGAGTGGTTTTTGCAAATAGTGCAATGTATTCTTATAAAGAATTAGAGCAAAGACCAAATTCTTTAGCTAAGGATTATTATTTATATCGTTTATTAGAAAAAAATGAATTTAAAAAAGAAGAAGTTGAAGGTTTAAAAGAACATATTTATCGTTATGCAGGGCGTATTAAAAATGCCATTGAAGCCATTATTCCGCCTTTGGGGTATAATAAAGAATATGAAGCTTGTTATAAATTTAATACGCAAAATATCTTAGATGCTAATGCTACTTGTCAGCTTATAAGATTAAATAGTTTAACTTTTATACAAGATCTTAATGCTTCAGTGCGTAATGAGATGAAAAAAAATATCCCACAGGATAATCCAAATTTAACAAAACTTTTAGAAGCTTTTGATGCTAAAGATCCTCTAAGTTATGCGGTTTTAAATTATGATAGTGCTAATTTTTATAAAATCTATAATTTCTTAAAAGATAAAAAAGATTTTTTCTTAGAAAAAGATTTTGTAAATGAATTAGCTAAAGAAAAAGAATTTACAAATTTTGTAAAAGAAATTATCATTAAGAAAAAAAGTCCATTGATAAGAAAATCTCTAGTCAATGTAGATGCAAATTTAACTTTTCAAGATAATGCTTTTTATCTAGGTGTAAATGCTATTTTAGAAAATGACGATAAAAAAGCATTGGAATTTTTTCAAGTAGCAAAAGATACTTTTAAAAGCAAACCTTTAGTAGATAATGCAAATTTTTGGCTATATTTGATCACTCAAGATAAAAAGTACATTGATGAGCTTGCTCAAAGTGATTCTTTAAATATTTATAGTCTTTATGCAAGAGAGTTAAAAGGCTTGCCTTTACCTAAAATAGAAGAATTAAAGCCAAAAAAACAAAAAAATGATTTTGATATGAAAGATCCTTTTGCTTGGCAAAAGCTCGCAAAAGAAATTGCAAAAGGTACTCCTAATGAGCTAGAAAAACTTGCAAAAGATTTTTATACCAAGGAAAATATCGCTATTTATGCCTATATTAAAGAAAGGGCCGAAGGTTTTAAAAAACATTATTTTATTATGCCTTATTTTGAATATTTAAAAGATTATTCCACGCAAAGAAAAGCTATGATTTTAGCTTTAGCTAGACAAGAAAGTCGTTTTATACCAACAGCCATTTCAACTTCTTATGCTTTGGGTATTATGCAATTTATTCCATTTTTAGCTAATCATATAGGCAATAAAGAACTGCAAATTCCAAATTTTGATCAAGACATGCTTTTTGAACCAAAAACAGCTTATACTTTTGCAAATCATCATTTAGATTATTTAGAATCTAAACTTAATTCCCCGGTTTTTGTGGCTTATGCTTATAATGGAGGTATAGGATTTACTACTAGAATGCTCAAAAGAGAAGATATGTTTAGAGCGGGAAAATATGAGCCATTTTTATCAATGGAGCTTGTTCCTTATGCAGAAAGCAGGGTATATGCTAAGAAAGTTTTAGCTAATTATGTTGTTTATTTGCATCTTCTGAACGATAATACACCGATTTCGAAATTTTTTGAAACTTTAGCTCAGAACACTGATTCTCAAAACACAAATCAAGTTTTAAAATAGGTTTTTGCACTAATTCATTAAGAGTGATTTTGTAATAACTTGCATAATCACTCTTAATGATATATTTAAATAATTCATCATTTTGATCTAAGGTTTTTATATTAGTTTTTTCTCCATCTATGAGTATTGAAATTTGCTCTTGCTTGATGTTGATATTTGGCAAAAAACTAAGTACAAAAACTTCTTTTTGGCTTTTTTCATCTAATACAGGGTTTAAATAGCTCAATAAAGCAACTACTCTATTATCTTTATAATTAAAATTAATTTTTTGTGCATACATTAGAGTTTGGCTTTTTAAATTAATTTCACTTTGCTCTTGGGTTTTATTAGAGCATGCGGTAAAAATAAGTGTTAAAAAAATAATCATATAAACTTTTTTCATATTTTTGTTCCTAATTTTTTTATAATTATAAGCTTTTAACTTTTAAAAAGATATAATTTCATTTATTTTATTTGATTTAAGGAAGTTATGAAAAGATTAGCAATGGCTTTTAGCGGGCCTTCCAATTCAGGTAAAACGACTTTGATTACTCAAGTTGCTAAGTATTTTATGGAACAAAATTATAAAGTATGCATTATAAAACACGATCCAAAAGATAAAGCAAGCTTTGATATAGCAAAAAAAGATAGTTTTAAATTTTTTCAAAGTGGTGCTGATGTAATGGTTTTAAGTCCTACAAGGACAACTTTATTTACACATTCTCCAAGTACTTTAGATGAAGCTATTTCTAAGCTAGGAGAATTTGATTTTTTACTTATAGAGGGCTTAAAAACCTTAGATATGCCAAGAATTAGCGTTTTTTGTAAAGAAGTAGATGAGAGCTATTTTGCTTATTCTAAGGCTATTGCAAGCTATGAGAAAATTGAAAATAAAAATTTAACTTGGCTTTATTTGGATGATTTGGAAAGTATTTGTGATTTTATATTAAAAAATTCAAAAAAAGTATAGAGGTAAAATATGCAAGAATTAATTGACGATATACAAAAAGCAGTGATTGAAATTTCAAAAGAACTTAGATATTTAAAAGATTTTGATTATACCACTTCTCAAAATGCCACAGGAGATAATCAATTAAAACTTGATGTAAAAAGCGATGAGATTATCACTAGAATTTTAAAGCAAAGCAAAGGTTTAAAAAGCTTAATTAGCGAGGAAAAACAAGAGCAATTGCTAATCAATGAAAATGAAAAATATGTTGTTGCTTATGATCCTTTAGATGGTTCTTCTTTAGTAGATGTGAATTTTGCTATAGGTTCTATTTTTGCTATTTATGAGCAAAAGGCTAGTGCAAAAAATCTAAAAGCAGCAATTTATGCTATTTATGGCGTGCGTTTAGAGCTTATAGTGTGTATAGATACTCCTAAGCTTTATAGGTTAAATGAAAATGATGAATTTATTTTTGTTAAGGATTTAAAATTAAATGAAAAAGGCAAATTAAATGCAAGCGGTGGGACACAAAAAAATTGGTCAAATACTCATAGAGCTTTTATAAAAGCTTTATTTGATGAGGGTTATCGCTTGAGATATTCTGGTGCTATGGTGAGTGATTTGCACCAAATTTTACTCAAAGGTGGAGGGTTGTTTTCATATCCTGCAACAAGCGATGCACCAAATGGAAAATTAAGAGCATATTTTGAGGTGTTTCCTTTTGCTTTTATTTTTGAAAAAGCAGGAGGATTTTCTACCAATGGAGAAAATGATTCTTTACTTGATTTAGAATTTGAAAAAATTCATGCAAGTACGCCATGCTTTTTGGGTTCTAAATATGAAATTGAAAAACTAAAACAAGCTTATAAAGGTTTTTAATGGCTGAAGTTAAAGATGAATTTGAGTTGGCTTTAGAAGTTAAAAAAAATGAACTTCAAGCTTGTCAAAACGAAAAAAAATTAAAATCTTGTTTACCTTGCTCTATGATTTTTGAGTGTTCTTTAAGAAAAGAGTATATAGAAGCAGTTTATAAGAGTATGTCTAAAGGTAAAGAAGGTGGATTTGATTTTTAATAAAGGTTGAAAATGCGTTATATTACTACCCCGATATATTATGTAAATGATGTGGCTCATATTGGTCATGCTTACACTACGATTATAGCAGATACTTTGGCTAGATTTTATCGCTTACAGGGAGAAAAAACATTCTTTTTAACAGGCACAGATGAACACGGCCAAAAGATAGAGCAAGCTGCTAGCGTTAGAAATTTTACCCCTAAAGAATATGCAGATGAAATTAGTGCTAAGTTTAAAAAACTTTGGGATGAGTTTGAAATTTCTTATGATTATTTCATTAG
The DNA here is from genome assembly GCF_025771865.1 of Campylobacter sp. IFREMER_LSEM_CL2090. NCBI lineage: Bacteria > Pseudomonadati > Campylobacterota > Epsilonproteobacteria > Campylobacterales > Campylobacteraceae > Campylobacter > Campylobacter sp. IFREMER_LSEM_CL2090. The sequence continues at coordinate 96,960 of NZ_JAKMRA010000004.1, read as the reverse complement.
AACTACGGATGAAAATCACAAATTAAGCGTTCAAAAAGCATTTAAAAAAATGTTTGATAAAGGTGATATTTACAAAGGCACTTATGAAGGCTTTTATTGTGTTTCTTGTGAGAGTTATTTTACCCAAACTCAGCTTGTAAATGAGTGTCATTGTCCAGATTGTGGTAAGAAAACACAGCTTTTAAAAGAAGAAAGTTATTTTTTCAAGCTTTCTAAATATCAAGATCAAATTCTTAAATGGTACAAAGAAAAAGAGCCGATTTTACCTAAAAATAAGGCTAATGAGTTGATTTATTTTGTAGAAGGTGGCTTAAAAGATCTTTCCATTACAAGAACGAGTTTTGAATGGGGTATAAAGCTTCCAAAAGAACTAAATGATGAAAAACATGTGGTGTATGTTTGGCTTGATGCTTTGATGAATTATGTGAGTGCTTTGGGCTATGGACTTGATGATGAAAATATGGATCTTTGGCCTGCTCATATACACTTTGTAGGCAAAGATATTTTGCGTTTTCATGCAGTGTATTGGCCTGCGTTTTTGATGAGTTTAGAACTTCCTTTACCTAAATTTATAGCAACACATGGTTGGTGGACTAAAGATGGTGAAAAAATGAGCAAATCTAAAGGCAATGTTGTAGCGCCTAAAGAAGTAGCAGATACTTTTGGTTTAGAAGCTTTTAGATATTTTTTACTCAGAGAAGTTCCTTTTGGTAATGATGGGGATTTTTCGCAAAAAGCATTAATCACTAGAATCAATGCAGAATTGAGCAATGAGCTTGGAAATTTATTAAATAGAATTATCGGTATGAGTGCTAAGTATTCTCAAAATATTATTGAGTGTAAAGATGTGAATTTGTATTTTAATCAAGAATTAAATGAATGCAAAGAGTATTTAGATAATGCAATCAATGCTTTGGAAAATATCCAGCCAAATCGCTATTTAGAGGAACTTTTCAAGGCTTTATCTTTAGCAAATTTAAGTATTAGTAAATATGAGCCTTGGAATTTGATTAAAAATAATCAAACGCAAAAAGCTAATGCTTTAGTGGCTTTATGTGCTAATATTTTAACAAAAGCAACTATTTTACTTTCAGCTGTTATGCCAAAGACAGCATTAAAAATTGCAAAGGCTTTAAATTTTGAAATATCAAACGAAAATTATCAAAAACTAATTTTAAATAATCAATTATGTGATTTAAAATCAAGTGCATGTGAAGCTTTGTTTCCAAAAGTTGAATTAACCCAAGAAAACAAAAAAGAAGAAAAATTAGAAGAGAAGCCAAAATTAGCTCAAATTAAAATAGATGATTTTAAAAAAATCGAAATCAAAGTAGCATTAGTAAAAGATTGTCAGAATATAGAAGGCAGTGAAAAGCTTTTAAAATTTCAACTTGAACTTGAAAATGGCGAACTAAGACAAGTGCTTTCAGGTATTGCTAAATTTTATAAAGCTAGTGAGTTAATAGGCAAGCAAGTTTGCGTAATTACAAATCTAAAAAAAGCTAAAATTTTTGGTCATGAAAGCCAAGGTATGATTTTAAGTGCTCAAAAAGATGAAAAATTAGTTTTGATAAGCCCGCAAGGCTTTATCGAAAATGGAGCTTTAATAGGCTAGATGAATATTTCTAACTTTATCGAACTTATTAATGCTCGAGTTTTAAATTATGGAGCAACTTCTAGTGTTTATGATTTTAGTATAGATTTAAACAAAGTCAAACAAGCAAGTGTTTTTTTTGCTAAAAATAATGAACAAGCAAGCTTTGCTATAAAACTTGGTGCTTATGTTATAGTAAGTGAGGAAAGATTAAAACTTGAAGATAAAGATGTGTTTTATCTTCAAGTTGATGATTTAGAAGCAACTATTTTTAGACTTTTTAGATTTTTAAGTGAAGAAAAATCTTATGAATTTATATATTGCAATCATGTAGAATTAAAATTTGCAAAGGCATTTAATTTTAAAGTCTTAAACTCAAATATTTTATTAGATTTTGATCTTTTAAAAAATTCAAAAGAAAAAACTTTCTTTTGCTCTGATGATGAAAAATTTATTTTAAAACTTAAATCAAATTTTCATACTTTAAAAGCATGTAAATACGAAATTTTAGGCTCTAAATCTTTATTTCAAACGAGTTTGCTTTGTAAAAATTTGTATTTTAAAGATTTAAAATTTGCATTTTTTTATGCAGATATTTTTGCTAGATTTATTGATTTTGCTGAAAAGCAAAATCTATCTTTTAATTTTAATGAAAAAAAGTTAGATCTTTTTAAGGCATATTTTTTAAACTCAAAAAATGAAATTTGTGCTTTTGGTGGAAGTTCTAGAGTAATTTTACTTGTGGAAAACGAAAAAGATTTTGAATTTATATGCCAAAAGCTCCAAGGCGTTAAAGATTTCAAAATAGCATTAAAAAATTCATTATTTTGTGATTTTTCTTATATAAATTTGAGTGAATTAAAGAATTTTTTTGATTTTAAATATTGCCTAATCAAAGAAAGCGAAGAAGAGTTTTTGGAGTATTTTTTAGCACGAGAGAAAAAAATTAGTTTATTTGATTAAAAAAATATCAACTTTAAAAAGATATATTTACGATTTTATTTTATTAATTTAAGGAAAAAATATGAAAAAATTTTTATTTTTAAGTTTATTTGCTGCAGCTGCATTAAATGCTGAAATTTTAGTTTATGGTCCAGGTGGTCCTGCTCCTGTTTTGAAAGAGCTTGCTAAGCAATTTGAAGAAAAACATGGAGAAAAAGTTATTATTAATGCAGGACCAACACCTAAATGGATAAAAAAAGCAAAAACAGATGCTGATATTATTTATTCAGGTAATACTTCTATGATGGATGGTTTTGTTAAAGCAATGCCAAAACAAATCAAAATACAAGATGTTCAGGTTTTAAATGCTAGAGGCTCGGGTATGATTGTGAGAGCAAATAATCCAAAAAAAATTAAAAAATTTGAAGATCTTTTAAAAGATGGTGTTAATGTTATGGTGGTTGATGGAGCAGGGCAGGTTGGCTTATATGAGGATATGGCTTTAAAAACAGGAAAAATTGAAAACCTAGAAAAATTAAGAAAAAACATTAAAGTATATGCTAAAAATTCAAAAGCAGCGGTTGATGAGTGGAAAAATAATCAAAATATCGATGCTTTAATCATTTGGACACATTGGATTAAAGCAGTTGGAGAGAAAGAAAATAAATTTATTTTAGCGGATAAAAATTCAATCATTTACAGAGCGGCTGAAATAGTTCCAACGCAAAAAGGTTTAAAAAATCCAAAAGTAGCTGAATTCATCAAATTTACACAAAGTAAAGAAGCTCAAAAAATTTGGAAAAAAGAAGGTTGGGTAGCTAAATAAAAATCAAAGCATTTTACAAAAAGTAAAATGCTTTTATAGTATTATTTTTCGTTGATTTCTGCTTCGATGCTAATTTGTACTTCATCGCTAAGTGTTAAGCTAGAAGTATCAGGAGCAAATTTGAAATCACTTCTTTTAATTTGTCCTTGTAGAGTAAAACCTGCTTTTTCTTTGCCACTATCTGTTTTAATAACGCCGCCAATTTCAGTATCTAAAACAACATCTTTGCTTACTCCAGCAATGCTTAATGAGCCATACATTTTACCTTTTTCATTAGAGATTTTTTCATATTTACTCATAGTAAAAGTAATGTTTGGATGAGTTTTTGCTTTAAAAAAATCATCTTGTTGTAAATGCGCATCTCTTGCTTTATTTTCTGTGTTTATAGAAGCAACTTTTATATTTGCTTGAAGTTTGTTAAATTCAAATTTAGCACTATCAAAATCAATTACTGCATCATAATCTTTAAAATTTCCATTTACATTGCTAATTTGTAAATGTTTGATTTTAAAAGCTACATTTGTGTGTGCTTTATCTAAGCTAAATTCTTTACTCAAAGCACTACTTGCCAAAATCGAAGCAGCTAAAAATGAACCAAATAATATTTTTTTCATGTTTTCTCCTTAATGTTTAAAAAAGCAAATTATACAAACTAAAATAAAATGAAAGTAAATTTTTAAACATATTCTATAAAATCTTTTACATTAGCCTCTTTAAAGCCTTTTAGTCTTAATAAACAACTATCACATTTACCACAAGCTTTATCTTCTCTTTCATAGCAAGACCAAGTATATTCTAAGGCTACCTTTTCTTTTAGGGCTAATTCAACTATTTGTCCTTTACTTAGATGAACTAATGGGGTTTTTATTTGTACTTTGCAAGTTTTTGTTGTACCTTCATTGATAAATTCATTAGCTTTTTGTATAAATTTCGCACTACAATCAGGATAACCACTGCTATCTTCTTGTACCACTCCTATAAAAATACTTTCACAATTTTCCTTTTCAGCTATAGCACCTGCGATAGATAAAAAAATACCATTTCTAAAAGGAACATAGGTGTTTGGGACTTCTTTTTCATGTAGTTTTTCTTTGGGAATTTCTAAATTTAAATCTGTTAGTGAGTTTCCTCCAATATTTGCTATAAATGACACATCTAAAATATATTTTGTTTTTATGTTAAGTTTTTCACAAATTTTATTAAAACATTCCCTTTCTTTAAGCATGGTGCGTTGGTTATAGTCAAAATGTAAAGCAATGATCTCATATCCTTCTTTTTTAGCTAAATATGCACATAAAGTACTATCCATACCACCACTTATAATACAAAGAGCTTTTTTCATGCTTTTCCTTAATTTTGATATAATTTGAAATTATAAAATCAAAAGGATAATAATGATTTTTTGTGAAGAAGAAATGGATATTTCTTTTCTTGAAAAAATAGCCCAGAAAATGAGCGATCAAAATGTAGAGCTTGTTTTGGTAGATGAAAGAGTTATGCGTGAGATTAATTTTAGTCAAAGAGGTATAGATAAAACTACAGATGTGTTATCTTTTCCTTTGATGCAAAATTGTGAAAATTTACTTGGCAGCATTGTGATAAATTTAGATGAAGTAAGTAAAAAAGCAATGGAGTATAAACACAGTAATGAAGAAGAGATGGCATTACTTTTTATACATGCTATGCTTCATTTACAAGGATATGATCATGAGGTAGATCAAGGACAAATGAGACAAAAAGAACAAGAATGGATTGAATATTTTAAACTACCAAAAAGCCTGATAGTAAGAGTGCAAGAGGAGTAAATATTTAAAAAATTTTAGCTTATGTGTGAGTTATATACCTATAATGAAAATACATTTATACTAAATATTTTAGGAAAAATTTGATATTTGTTTATCTAATTTGACAAAGAGTAGTACTAATTATGATTTTGTCCAAACAAAGTAAAAGCAATATTTAAGGTGAGAAAATCAATACGGAGTCTATGATAAAGCTCCTTATTCTGCCGGAGCAATTGAAATTTTTATAAGTTTTGATAAGGGTTAAAGCCTTTTTAGAAGAAAATTTAAAACTTGCTTATTTGATCTTAAACAATTTTAATCGTCAAATTTTTGTCTTAAAATAGTCCCATTATCATCAATATAAAGTTTCATTTGATTATTAAGTTCTATTTTGTAATATGAAATTTTTCTTTCTATTTCAATAATCGCTGCATTTGGATAGGTATTTTTAATGGTATTTTGTATTGCTAAAGGCAAAATAGCATAATTTAAAGATCTGAAATTTTCAGCTTCTTTAAATTCTCCATTGAGTGAAAACTCAATTTCACTTCCATCGCTTAAATAAATTTCGTAAGAATATCCATCTTGTTCTACTAGACCAATCTCTGCATTAAAGTAATCTTTAATAAATTGTTTGATATTTACCGGCAAAGAATCAGGTGCTATGACTATACCAGCATTAAGAGTATTTAAACTAATCAAAAAAGCTAAAGCTAGTTTTTTCATTTTTAACCTTATTATATTTTTGACGATATTGTATCTTATTAATGTGAATTTTATGTGTAAGCTAGAATTTAAATAGCTTTTTGTTATAATTATTAAAAATACAAAGTAGGGCAATGGTAGCTTCATTTTTAATCGCTTTTAATGTTATTGTATTTATTTTTGTAAATTATCTTTATTTTGGTTCTTTAAATTTAGATACTATTTTGGGTTTAAATTTATTTTTTTTTCAAGGATTTTATTGGCAAATTTTAAGCTCAATATTTATGCATGGAAATTGGCCTCATTTGATTTTAAATATGATAGTGCTTTTTCAATTTGGTTCTATGCTTGAAAAATACTTAAAAAGTTTTAAATTTGCCATGCTTTATTTAATCGGTGGAATTCTTTGCTCTTTGCTTAGTGCTTTTTATGTGTATTTAAGTTTTGATGGTAGTTTTGTAAATGTAGTGGGTGCAAGTGGTGCTATATGTGTTTTAATGGGGTATTATGCATATTTGGATAAAACCGCCACCAAAGGACTTATTGTGGCTATATTGTTAATGAGTTTTGTGCCTATTTTTATGGGTGTTAATATAGCTTGGTATGCACATATTTTTGGCTTTATATGTGGATATGCTTTGGGTAAATTTAAGGTTATAAGATGAAATATATCTATTTTATTCGTCATGCTAAAGCTCAAAAAGAAAATTACGATCAAGATTTACAACGAGAACTTAGTTCTAGTGGAAAAGATGATTTAAAAACTATGATTTATAGGATTAAGGATTTAGAATTTAAAGCCCAAAGCATTATCTCAAGTCCTGCTAAGCGCTGTATAAAAACAGCACAAAAACTCTGTAAAAGCTTTTCTTTAAAAGAAAAAGATATCAAGATAGAAAAAAGCTTTTATGATGGTAATTTAAAGGATGTGTTAAATTTTATAAAAGAATCAAAAGAGAGTAGGGTAGTGCTAATTATGCACAATCCTTTATTGCAAGAACTTTGTGAGTATCTAGCTCATATAGATTTAGAAAACTTTCCAACTTCTGCTATTTTATGTATGCAATTTGATATAAAAGAATTTAAAGATATAAAAGAACACAGCGGGGAAGTTGTGTTTTTTGATTATCCTAAAAGTCAAGAAAATAACTAATCTACATTTTTAAACTTCAAATTTATTTAAGCAAAAATATAAACTAAAATTTAGTTGAAATGAAAAATATACATCTTTAGTCTTTTATAGCTGCATAAAATAACTTATAATATTTTTCAAAAAATTATACTTATTTTTTTATGGATAAATTATTTTCATCCAAAAAATAAAATGCTTTAAAATACTATATTATAGGTGTTTTAAAATACATTTTACTTATGAAAGAACAGATAAATATAAAAGTTTGAAAATTATAGTTTTCAATACAAAATATATATAATTTCAATATTTTACTATTTATCATATAATTTTACATATATATTAAGTTTAAGTTAAAATATTTTTATAGACTAAAAAAGTTAAAATGATGAGTAAAAAAAGAAATTAATACAAAAGTTTAACTTGTGTGGAGTTTTTGATTTTATTTGGATTTTTGAATTAATCTTGAAAGTTGTTTTGCTAAAAGTTTAGCACTATTTTCATTTTTACTAAGTTTTTTCATATTTTCTCTAAATTCGTAAAGTCTTTTTTCTTGTGCAAAGTCGTTATTTAAAGTATTATCTTGTTTTGAAATATTGTTTTGTTTTACTTGCTTTTGCACGGTTTTTTTCTTGAAAAACATATCATCACCCTATTTTGTTTTTTATAATTATAGCTTGATATTTTTTAAGTAAGATTTTTTTATAATTTTTATATTAATTTTAAAAGGAAAAAAATTGAAAACCATAGGTTTAATAGGCGGAATGAGTTATGAAAGCACACTTAGTTATTATGAAATTATCAATAAATTAACAAATGAAAAATTAGGAAAATTACATAGTGCCAAGATAGTTTTAACTAGCATTGATTTTGAAGAAATAGAAGAATGCCAACGAAAGAATGATTGGCAAAAAGCAAGTGAAATTTTAACCCAACATGCCCTACTTTTGCAAAAAAGTGGAGTTGATTTTATATTAATTTGCACTAATACTATGCATAAATGTTATGAAAATATACAAAAAAACATTCAAATTCCTATTTTACATATAGCTAAAGCTATGCTTTTAGAACTTCAAGAGCAAAATATCGATAAAGTGTTGTTATTAGGGACAAAATACACTATGCAAGAAGATTTTTATAAACAACTTTTAATTAATTCAAAGATTGAAGTTTTTATTCCCAAAAATGATGATATTTTAAAGCTTAATGACATTATTTTTAATGAACTTTGTAAAGGTATTATAAATGAAAAATCAAAAAGATATTTATGTGATTTGATTGCTCAATTTTCGGAGGTTCAAGGAGTGATTTTGGGTTGTACTGAACTTGGTTTGATTATAAAAGAAAACTCTAAAAAGCTATTTGATAGTGCATATATTCATGCAAAAATGGCTACTTTGAAAGCTTTGGAGAATGAGTGATGAAATATCCTCTAGATTGTGAAGAAAATTTTGAAAAGTCATTTTTATTTTGGCTTTGTAGATATGTGAAATTTAAACTTAATTCTTTATCAAATAAAGAATTAAAAGACCCCCAAGCCTTGGCTGTAGTAAATTTAGCCTTAAGTAAGGGTGTTAAAAATGTACAAGAGCTTGATGCTTATGTAAAAAAAGCAAGAAATGCAGGACTTAGCGGTGTAAATACATATTTTAATCCTTTGAAAAAACTTTATGAGTATTTGTTATTTTATAAGCTTTATTCACTAAAACAAATAGATGAAGAGCTTTTAGTAGAAATTTTAGCAAGTATTAGTGCTTCTTTGTCTGATGCGAGTAAGAAAAACTACCGTATAGCTGTGATTAATTTTTTTGCATTTTTAGATAAACAAAATGAAGAAGATCAAAAAGCACATATTTTTGATATCAACCTTAAAAATTGGGCAGGTGTAAGTGGCTCTAAAGGAGTTAAGCTACCTGAGTATATGAGTGAAGATGAAGTGAGTAAATTTTTAGATGCTATTGATAATACAGATTTTAAAAGTAATACCATACGCAATCGCTTGATTATTAAAATCATCATTTTTACAGGAATTAGGGTTAGTGAAGCTATTAATATAAAATTAAAAGATATTAGTGAAGAAAATGATCTTTATATTATACGCATTAGAGCTAAAGGTAATAAATACCGCGTTGTGATGATTAAAAAAGAGCTTATAGAACATCTTTTAAAAGATGTAAGGATAAATTATCTTTCTTATGATGGACTTTTATTTGTTAATCGCAATGGCAAAGCCCTAACCCAAGCTTATGTTTCGCGTATAGTAGAACAAATTTTATTTAAAGCAGGAATTCGCAAGCAAAAAAATGGAGCCCATATGTTAAGACATACTTTTGCTACCCTACTTTATAAAAAACAAAAAGATTTAGTTTTAGTCCAAGAAGCACTAGGGCATGCGAGTTTAAATACTTCAAGAATTTATACGCACTTTGATAATGAAAAGCTAAAATTAGCTGCAGAGGTAGCCAAAAAACTTCACGATAGAACCTAGATAGTTTTATCTAGTATTTTTTAATCACTTATTCTTAGTGTTTTTTGGCATTTAAAAACACACTAAGAATAATCAAAGCAAAAGCAAAAAGATCAATTATGCTATAAATAGTTCCTAAAAATAAAAAACTCATAAAAGCAGCAGCCACAGGTTCTATACAAGCTATCATACTAGCTTTAAAAGCCCCTATTAATTCAACTCCTTTTAAATATAAACAAAAAGCCCCTATTGTACCTATAAATACAATCGCGCTCATAGCCAAAAAGGAATTTAAAGAAAAATCATGTTTTGGGATATTTCCCTGTAATAATACAAAAAGCAAAAAAGAAGCAAATAAACTAGCCAAACCCATGATTAAAAATAAGCCATATTTTGCTATGATAAGTCTAGCACTCAAAGAATAAAATGCCACTCCAAGAGCTCCAAAAAAAGCCCAAATAACACCTCTTATGTCAAGTTTTAATGCATTAATATCCCCATTTGTTATAAGTAAAAATAAGGCAAAAAGTATTAAAAACAAAGCGATTAGCTCTATTTTTTTAGGTAAAATTTTATTTTTAAAACACATAAAAAGCATTATGATTAATGGTGCGTTGTATTGTATCATCGTGGCAGTTCCTGCATCGGTATAATAAATAGCCTTAAAATAACCATATTGAGTTATCAATAAACCAAAGATAGAAAAAATTAAAAGAGAGCTAAGTTCTTCTTTTTGCTTTAGTAATTTTAGTTTGAAATTTTTTACACCCAAAATTATTAAAATAACGCCGGTAAAAAGCAAACGATAAAAACTTACCCATTCAGCAGAATAATGATTTTTAAACAAATACTCAGCCAAAACCCCACTTATGGCCCAAAATATCCCACCAAGTATGACTAGAAAAACTCCCAAAAAATACCTTTAATCTTATTAATTTATATAATATTTGTAGTAAAATATTATTATATCATTAAATGTATATATTTCAAGGAAAATTAATGACTTATTTAGAGATTGATGGTGTTGAAAAATTAAATGGAGAAGTAATAATAAGTGGTGCAAAAAACGCTGCACTTCCTTTGATAGCTTCAAGTATTTTAGCTAAAAATGAAGTGCAAATTTCAAATTTACCAAATGTAGCAGATATTTGTACCCTACTTTCTTTGCTTGAAAATTTAGGAGCAAATTATACTTTTAAAGACAATTTTGCAAAAATAAATACAAAACATTTAAATAAAACCATAGCAAAATACGACATCGTGCGTAAAATGCGTGCTTCTATACTTACCTTAGGGCCTTTACTAGCTAGATTTGGAAATTGTGAAGTTTCTTTACCGGGAGGTTGTGCTATAGGCCAACGCCCTATTGATTTACACCTTTTAGCTTTAGAAAAAATGGGAGCTAATATTGAGATTAAACAAGGCTATGTAGTAGCTAGTGGAGGGCTTAGGGGTGCTGATGTGATGTTTGATAAAATCACTGTTACAGGCAGTGAAAATATCATTATGGCAGCAGCCCTAGCTCATGGTAAAACTAGACTTTTAAATGTTGCTAAAGAGCCTGAAGTAGTGCAACTTTGTGAGGTTTTAGCTAGGGCTGGGCTTGATATACAAGGCATAGGATCTTCTGAACTTGAAATTTATGGCACAAGTGGAGAACTTTTAGAATTTAAACCTTTTGAAATCATTCCTGATCGTATTGAAGCAGGAACTTATTTGTGTGCAGGAGCTATCACTAACTCAAAAATCACTCTAAAAAAAGTCAATGCAAGCCATCTTAGCGCAGTTTTAGCAAAGCTAGAGCAAATGGGCTTTAGTTTTGATATTAATGAAGATAGTATTAGTATAAATCCTGCTAAAGAAATCAAACCAGTTGAAATTTTAACTAGCGAATATCCAGGTTTTCCAACGGATATGCAAGCACAATTTATGGCTTTAGCTTTAAAAGCAAATGGTGCAAGTATTATTGATGAGAGATTATTTGAAAATCGTTTTATGCATGTAAGTGAGCTTTTAAGAATGGGAGCTGATATAAGATTAAACGGGCATATTGCTACTATAAATGGCACTAAAGAGCTTTTGGGAGCTGATGTTATGGCTACTGATTTGCGTGCGTCTTCTGCTTTGATTTTAGCGGCTTTAGCAGCTAAGGGAACTAGTAAAATTCATAGAATTTATCATCTTGATAGAGGGTATGAAAATTTAGAAGAAAAATTTAAAAAACTAGGCGCAAGTATAAGAAGGCTTGAAGAATGAGAGATATTTTTGCAACTTTAGATTTTTTAAAAGAACAAATCAAAACAAAAAATGAATTTCAAAAAGTAAATTTGACACAAGCTTTGGGGTGTATTTTATATGAAGATGTTTTTGTGAAAAAAAACCTACCCGCTTTTGATAATTCTGCCCTAGATGGCTATGCGCTAAATTATACACATAAGAATGAATTGCTAAAAATAAAAGGAAGTATTTTAGCAGGCGATAAAAATGATTATATTATAGAAAAAAATGAATGCTATAAAATCATGACAGGAGCTAAAATTCCTCAAAATGCAAATACCATTTTAATGTTTGAAGAAGCTTTGCTTGAAGATGAAAAGCTCAATGCCAAAAACGCTAAAGAAAACAATGCCATTCGCTTTAAAGGCGAGGAAGCAAAGCTTGGAGAGCTTTTGTTTAAAAAGGGACAAAAAATCACTTCAGGTATGATAGCTATGCTTGCTGCTCAAGGAATTTATGAGTTAAATGTCGTTAAAAAATTGCGTGTTGGGATTTTTTCAAGTGGAGATGAGCTTGTAGAACCTTGGGAAAATGCTGATGAATACAGCATATATAATGCAAATGCTTTTGGAATTTATGCTATTTTGCAAGATTATGCTGATGTTGAGTATTTAGGACTTATAAAAGATGATTTAAATGCATATAAAAAGCTTTTAGAAAATAAAGAATTTGATATGCTTGTAAGCAGTGGTGGAGCTAGCGTGGGTGAGGCTGATTTTATCAAACAAGCTTTACTTGAGTGTGATTTTAGCCCTATTTTTGAAAAAGTAAATGCTAAACTTTGTAAGCATGTAAAACTTTTTAGCAAAAGCGATATGCTTTTTCTAGCCCTACCGGGAAATCCTTTGGCCTCTTTAGTTTCAACGCATATTTTTGCAAAAAATATACTCAATTTACTTTATGGTAAAGAACTTTTGGAATTTGATAAAGCAAGATTGACTAAAGATTTAAATTTCAAAGGCCAAAGAAATGATTTTGCTTTTGGAAAATTAGTCGATGGGTATTTTAAACCAAGCGAAGCTAAATTTGGTTCAGGTATGCTAAAACCTTTATGTGAAAACACGCATATTTTAATCACGCAAATTGATGATACAAAATTAGTAAAAGATCAAGAAGTTAAAGTTTTAAAAATTTAATAGAGTATTGCACTACCCTATTTTGAATGATTAACTTCTTGCTTTATCTAAAGTTTTAAAAAGATTGTTTAAGATATTTTCTTCATTTTTTTGGTATTTGCTTTGGCGTAATTTCTCCCAAGCATATACGCTATAATCTTTAGAAATTGAACCTATATTTAAATCTGTATTACTAAAAGCATTGTTGCTATCTTTTTTATACTCTTTTTCCTCTTTGTCTTTAAGTGCATTAAGTGTAGCTTGAAATTCATCTGAAGATGTGTTTTTTTCTTTGATTTTTGTCATATTGTTTAAGGCTAGCGGACTATTTTTATCATTTACTTGCATGAGTTGCTCCTTTTAAAATTTAATAATCACAAGCAAAAAACATTCCTTAATTTTAAAAACTTGACAATAAAATAAAGTTTTGATAAAATCACACTCTACTTTCAAAATGCGGGAATAGCTCAGGGGTAGAGCACAACCTTGCCAAGGTTGGGGTCGCGAGTTCGAATCTCGTTTCCCGCTCCACTTCTTTTAACTAAAATCAAACTTTTTTGATGTATTATATAATTAATATATTTTATATAAGAGGTTGCTGTATTGTTTTTTAAACAAATCATTCTAGTTTTATTTTTCTATACTTTAAGTTTTGCTTCGAATTTTGATGAAGTAAAATTAGCTTTGATTAAAGAATTTAAAATAAATTATCCGCAGTTAGAAATCATTTCTTTGGATCTTAACACTCAATCAAGTTTGCCTGCTGATTTTAATCAATATATTTTTTTAAAGCTAGGTAATCATAATTTTGATAGAGCCGATGGTTTTATAAAGGCTGAATTTAAAACTCCAGAGCAGTTTAAAAAAAATATATTTTTTAAGTATTTTTTAAAGGCAAAATTAGAAGTTTTACAAACCACGCGTCCTATTGCGCGTAATGAAAATTTAAGTCCTGCTAGTTTTAAAATTTTAAAAATTCCTTTTGATAAAGCTCCCCAAGGTGTATTAAAAAAAGATGAAATCACAAATTTAATAGCCAAAAGCAATATAAGAGAAAATATGATTTTAAAATATAATATGTTTAAAACCAAAACCCTTATACAAAGAAATGATTCTGTTTATGGTATTATCAAAGATGGGGATTTAAGCATGATGATAGAATTAAAAGCCTTGCAAAGTGGGAATTTAAACCAAAGAATTCGCCTTAAAAATAAAGATGGAAAAGTCGTGCATGGTAAAGTTATTAGTAAAAATTATGTGGAGCTAAAATGAGAAAAATTTTAGTAGGTATTAGCGGAGCTAGTTCTTGCGAGCTTGGCTTTTTATTATTAAAACATTTAAAAGAAAAAGGACAAATTTATGCTATTGTGAGTAAAAATGCAAAAATAAGCTTTATAAAAGAAAATTCCCTTTTGCAAAATATAGACTTTTTGCAACACATAAAAGATAAATTTGAGCTTGAACATGTAAATTTTTTAGATAATGAAGACATTAGTCAATGCGTAGCAAGCGGATCTTTTGGCATAGAAACGACTTTTATCACACCTTGCTCGATTAATACTTTAGCAAAAGTTGCTTGCGGTATAAATGATACTTTACTTACAAGAGCTGCAGGAGTGGCTTTAAAAGAACGCAAAAAGCTCATACTTGGAGTAAGAGAAATGCCCTATTCTACTTTAAATTTAGAACAAATGGCTAAACTTTCTAGTTATGGAGTTATCATCGCTCCTCCTGTAATGGCAAGTTATGCTAAGATTGATAATTTAGAAAAATTATATGAATTTATCATAGGAAAATGGCTTGATTTAGCAAATATTGAGCATAATTTATACCAAAGGTGGCAATGATGGCTAGTTGTGTGTATCCAGGAACATTTGATCCTATCACTAATGGACATTTAGATGTTATCATTAGAGCTAGCAAGATGTTTGAAGAGGTGGTAGTTGCTATAGCTAAAAGTGAAAGTAAAAAGCCTATGTTTAGTCTAGAGCATAGAGAAAAAATGGTAAAAATTGCTACAAAAGACTTAAAAAATGTTAAAATTACAACTTTTGATAACTTACTAGTAGATCTTGCTAAAAATTTGCAAATAAATATCATTATAAGAGGCTTAAGAGCGGTGAGTGATTTTGAGTATGAATTACAACTTGGCTATGCAAATCACATGCTTTGGGAAGATTTTGAAACTATATATCTTATGCCAAATTTAAAAAATTCTTTTATTTCAAGCTCCATAGTAAGATCAATTTGTGCCCATAATGGTGATGTGAGCAAGCTTGTGCCAAAAGAAATTATACCTTTATTAAAGGAGAGAGATTGTATATAGCTTTTGAAGGGGTTGATTGTGTGGGTAAAAGCACACAGATAGAACTTTTAAAAAAATATTTTCATAATGCATTTTTTACTAAAGAACCAGGTGGAAGTGAGCTTGGAGTGCATTTGAGAAAAATTTTATTAGAAAGCAAAATACATTTTTCTAAAAAAGCTGAGCTTTTACTTTTTTTAGCAGATAGAGCAAATTTAATCGACATGCATTTAGCACAAAATAAAAACAAACTTATCATTTCAGATCGTAGTTTTATTTCTAATATGGCTTATGCAAGATGTGATTTTGATCAAAATATTTTATTTGAGTTAAATTCTTTCGCCACAGGTGGACTTTTTCCACAAAAGGTTGTGTTTTTGCATGGCTCTAAAGAGCTTATCGCACAAAGACTTTCTAAAAAAGATCTAGATAGTATTGAAAAAAGAGGGGTTGAATATTTTTTAAATATACAAAATGCCCTAGAAGAAACTTTAGAGTTTTTAAAAATTAAGATAGATATAAAAATTTTAAAATTAGATGCTTCTTTGAGTATTGAAATTTTACATGAAAAGATTAAGGAATTTATAGATGATTAATGCTTTAAAAGGAATGAAAGATTTACAAGATGATCAAGCTACTCTTTATGAAAAAGTGGTAAAAACTTGTGAAGAAGTAGCTAAAAACTATGGTTTTACTTTTATTAATTGTCCGCATTTAGAACTTACTAAGCTTTTTAAAAGAAGTGTTGGAGAAAGCTCTGATATAGTTGGCAAAGAAATGTATGAATTTGTTGATAAAGCAGGCAATGAAGTGTGTTTAAGGCCTGAAGGGACAGCTGGGGTGGTAAGATCATACATAGAAGCTAAAATGGACAAGGCTCAAAGTGTTAAAAGATGGTTTTACCATGGCTCTATGTTTCGCTATGAAAGGCCACAAAAAGGAAGATTGCGTGAATTTCATCAATTTGGAGTAGAAAGCTTTGGTGTAGCAAGTGTGTATGAGGATGCGAGTATTATTTTAATGCTAAATGAAATTTTCAAACGCTTAGAAATTCACACAAGTTTGAAGATTAATTCTTTAGGCTGTAAAGAATGTATGGGTGTATATAAAGAAAAACTCATAGCTTTTTTAAATTCTAAAGAAGGTTTTTGTGAAGATTGCTTAAGAAGAAAAGACTTAAATCCTATTAGAGTGCTTGATTGTAAAAATGATCATTGTCAAAGTTTAATCGAAAATGCGCCAAAACTAAGTGAAAATTTATGCTCATGTTGCAAGAAAGATTATGAAAAATTACAAAAACTTTTAAAAGAAAATGATGTTGAATTTGAATGTGATGAAAAATTAGTGCGTGGGCTTGATTATTATTCTAAAAGTGCATTTGAGTTTGTTAGCGATGAAATCGGTGCAAAAGCTGCCGTAGCAGGTGGTGGAAGGTATGATAGATTAATTGAATACTTAGATGGTAAAAGTGGTTATGGCGTGGGTTTTGCTATGGGTATAGAAAGGATTATGGCTATTTTAGAGCAAAAACAAAGCGTAAAATCAAGAGAAGGAATTTATCTTTGTGCTATGGATGAAGCTTATATAGATACTATTTTTAAATTAGCAAATACTTTAAGAAAAAAACATAAGGTATATTTAAGCTATGAAGCAAAAAAACTTGCAAAGCATTTAAACCAAGCAGATAATGCTAATGCTGAAATCTTTTTGTGTATAGGCGAAGATGAAATGAAAAAAGAAGAGATTTTTTATAAAAATTTAGAAAATAAAGATACTAAAAATATAAAATTAGCAAATTTGGAGAATGAGTTATGATTGATTATGGTATTAATATTTGGGGTGCAAATAATTTTATCATTGAAAATGGCAAAGTATGTGTAAATCATGGTAAAAAACCTGCCATTATAGATATAGTAAATACTTTGCGCGATGATGGTTATAAGGGGCCATTGTTGCTTCGTTTTCCTCATTTAATCCATAAGCAAATTGAGCAAATTTATAATAAATTTGCTAAAGCAAAAAAAGAATTTAACTATAAAGGTTCTTTTAACGCTGTATATCCTTTAAAAGTCAATCAATATCCAGGTTTTGTAAAAAATTTAGTTAATCTAGGTAAAGAATACAACTATGGCTTAGAGGCAGGAAGTAAGGCTGAGCTTTTGCTAGCTATGGCTTATAACAATGAAGGTGCACCTATAACAGTTAATGGCTTTAAAGATAAAGAACTCATAAATATGGGCTTTATAGCGTGTGAAATGGGTCATAATATCACTTTAACTATGGAAGGACTTAATGAGCTTGAAGCGATGATTGAAATTGCTAAAAATCGTTTTAAGCCAAAGCCAAATATAGGCTTAAGGGTGCGTTTGCATTCAGCTGGAGTAGGAATTTGGGCAAAAAGTGGTGGTATAAATTCAAAATTTGGTTTAACATCCACTGAACTGATTGAAGCGGTAAATCTTTTAAAAGCTAATAAACTTTTAGAGCAATTTACTATGATACATTTTCATTTAGGCTCACAAATTACTGAAATTCATCCTTTGAAAAAAGCTCTAAATGAAGCGGGTAATATCTACACCGAGCTTAGAAAAATGGGGGCAAAAAATTTAAAAGCTATTAATCTTGGTGGAGGTTTAGCGGTAGAATACTCTCAGTTTAAAAACGAAACAAGCAGAAATTACACCTTAAGTGAGTATGCAAACGATGTTGTGTTTATTTTAAAAGGTATTGCAGAACAAAAAAAAGATTTAGAGCCTGATATTTTTATAGAAAGTGGGCGTTTTGTAGCAGCAAATCATGCTGTTTTAGTAGCGCCTGTTTTAGAGCTTTTTTCTCAAGAATACACAGAAAGCAAGCTTTTATTAAAAGATAAAAACCCAAAACTTATTGATGAACTTTATGATTTGTATAAAAACATTAAAGCTTCTAATGCACTTGAGTATTTACATGATAGCATTGATCATATGGAGAGTATTTTAACCTTGTTTGATTTGGGTTATGTAGATTTACAAGATCGCTCTAATAGTGAAATTTTAGTACATTTGATTATGAGAAAAGCTATTTCTTTGGTGGGTGATCAAGCTGATTTATCGAGTTTGCAAAATGAAGTGCAAGAAAAATATTTAGTGAATTTTTCAGTATTTCAGTCTTTACCTGATTTTTGGGGTTTAGAGCAAAATTTCCCTATCATGCCACTTGATAGACTCAATAAAAAGCCAACTAGAAGTGCAAGTATATGGGATATAACTTGTGATAGCGATGGAGAAATTTCTTATTCTAAAGATAATCCTTTGTTTTTACATGATATTGATGTAGAAGCTGAAGATTATTTTTTAGGATTTTTCCTAGTGGGAGCTTATCAAGAAGTGCTTGGCATGAAGCATAATCTTTTTACACATCCAACTGAAGCTTGTATAAGTATTAATGAAAAGGGTTTTGAAGTAGAAAGCGTGCTAGAGGCTCAATCTATTTTAGATACCTTAGAAGATCTTGATTATGATGTGCATGCAATTATGGACAATATTAATGAAAAAATTTATGCTTCAAAACTTGTAAATGAAAATCAAAAAAAACATATTTTGGGTGAAATTTATTTATTTTTAAATGATAATGGATACTTAAAAAGTATAGGTTCTAAATGAGTATTTTTAAACTAATCAAAGAAGATTTTTCTATGCCAAAACAAAAAGATCCTGCATATAGATCTTGGATTGAATTAGTTTTTAACTATCCTGGTGTTTGGGCTGTGGTAAATTATCGTTTTGCGCATTTTTTTTATATCAAAAATTATAAACGCATAGCAAGAATGATTAGTGGAATTTCTCAGTTTTTAACAGGGGTTGATTTGCATCCTGGAGCTACGCTAGGTAGAAGGATATTTATAGATCATGCAATAGGTGTGGTAGTAGGTGAAACAGCTATAATTGGTAATGATGTGATTATCTATCAAGGAGTAACCTTAGGTGGTACAAGTTTAGATAAAAATACCAAAAGACATCCTACTATAGAAGATGGTGTGATCATAGGCTCTGGGGCTAAAATTTTAGGTAATATTACCATAGGTAAAAATGCAAAAATAGGTTCAAATGCAGTTGTATTAAAAGATGTTGAGCCAAATTTAACAGCTATTGGTATACCTGCTTATATTAAAGAATTTCAAATAAGCCAAAAAGAGAGAATTCAAAAACTAGAGGAAAGAATTAAATTTTTAGAAGAAAAACTAAATAAAGAGGACAAATGATAGCAATTACAGGTGGAGGCACGGGAGGGCATTTGGCTATAGCTAGATGTTTATTGCAAAGTGCAAGAAAACAAGGCATAGAATGTATTTACATAGGAAGTGAAAATGGCCAAGATAGACTTTGGTTTGAAAATGAAAATGGTTTTTATAAAAAATATTTTCTAAGCTCTCAAGGCGTTGTTAATAAAAAAGGCTTAGCTAAAGTTCAATCATTTTTACATATTTTAAAACTTGCAAGAAAAACAAAACAAATTTTAAAAGAACATAATATTAAAGCAGTTTTTAGTGTGGGTGGATATAGCAGTGCCCCAGGCGCTTTTGGTGCTTTAATGGCAAATATCCCACTTTTAATCCATGAGCAAAATTCAAAAATAGGAAGTTTAAATTCAATTTTAAAGCCTTTTTCTAAAGCTTTTTTTACTGCTTTTGACGATCAGATTGATAAAGCAAATACTTTCTTTTGTCCTTATCCTATCAGCGAGATTTTTTCTCAAAAAGCAAGAGTGAGAAAAGAATTAAAAAATATTATTTTTCTTGGTGGCTCTCAAGGGGCTAAATTTATTAATGACCTTGCTTTAGAAAATGCTTTATACTTTAAAGAAAAAGGCATAAATATCATCCATCAATGTGGTAAGAATGATTATGAAAGATGTAAAAAAGCTTATGAGGATTTAAATGTCAAAGTAGAGCTTTTTGACTTCGATAAAAACATTATAGATAAAATTTCTAAAGCAGATTTAGCTATATCAAGATCAGGTGCAAGTAGTCTTTTTGAGCTTAGTGCAAATTTACTTCCTTGTATTTTTATTCCTTATCCATATGCGGCTAAAAATCATCAATATTTTAATGCTTTGTATTTAAAAGAGCGTAATTTATGTGAAATTTTAACCCAAGAAGAAAAACATCAATTTTTAAATTTGGTAGAAAATTTCTCACTAGAAGAAAAATCTATAGCCTTGCAAGGATTAAAAAGTGAAAATGGCGCAGATTTTATGATAGAAAAAGCAAAACAAATGGGGTTTATTTAAATAAAATACTCCCCAAACGCACCATATTTGAACCACATTTTATAGCTAGTTCAAAATCCCCACTCATACCCATGGAGCAAATTTTTGCCCCGTGTTTTTGTAAAATTTCATAGATTTTAAAAGTTTGCTCAAAGCTTTCTTGAACTTTTTCCTCATCCATAGAGCCTATACACATAATGCCTGTAAGGTTTAAATTTTTACACTCTTCTTGTATTTGTAAATACTCTTCTATGGCCTTATTTTGCTCTATGCCACTTTTAGAACTTTCATTGGCAGTATTGATTTCTAATAAAGTATCTAATTTATAATCAAGTCTTTTATCTACGGCTTTGGCGATTTTTAAGCCATTGCAAGATTGCCAAAGTAATGGGTTTTGTTTGATTAAAAGATTGATTTTGTTACTTTGAAGATTGCCTATAAAATGCCATTTGATTTCTAAATCTTGAAGTTTTTCTTTTTTTAAAGCTAAAGCTTGGACTTGATTTTCTCCAAACTCTACAACACCTTGCTTAAAAAGTTCTCGAATTTGTTCATCTTGAACATACTTGCTAGCTGCTACTAAACGCACATTTTGTTTTATGGTTTTTTCAAAAATACTTTCTAAATTCATCTTTTCCTACATCAATTCATATAATTTTTTACGCTCACTTGAGCTTCCTATACCAAGTTGCATACGATATTTAGTGATAGTCCTACGCCCTAGTTGCACACTTGGGAATTCTTTTTGAGTGAGTTCAAGAATTTTCAAATCACTCAAAGGTTTTTTAGGATTTTCTTTTTTAATTAAATTACTAAGAAAATCTTTGATTGTAGCATTAGAAGTTTCGCCATCATCAACTGCGGTGGTAAAGAAAGATTTTAAAGGTATTAAACCTCTATCACAACTTAAGTATTTGTTTGCAATTGCCCTTGAAATAGTAGAAGCATTTCTTTCAAGATCTTGTGCTAAATCTTTAAGCTGCATAGGTTTGATATCCCCACCCATGAAAAAATCATATTGATATTCTATAATCATAAGCCCTAGTTTATAAAGGGTAGCTTTACGCATAGCTAGTGCATCGATTAAATTTTTTGCATCTTTTAAATAAGCACTTAAAAACTCATGATCTAAACCATCTGCTTCAAAAGCAATTTCAGGATAATAATCATCATTAATTTTAATTTTAATTTCACCATTTTCTTGATAAATAAATATATCAGGAATGATTTCCATGCTCTCTTCAAAATACTCCAAAAAAGGTGGAATGGAGATTTTTTTAATTATCGCTATAGCCTTTTTATACAAAGGATCTTTGATAAAATCTTTTGCATTTTCTAAATTTAAAATTAACATTTTGCAAAACTCATAAAGCTCATCATCTAAGTCAAAATGCTCTAATGCAAAAATAAAAGCTTCTTGATTGTCTTTTGCACCTACTCCAATAGGCTCAAGATACTTAAATCTTTGTCTGATTTTTTCTACTTCTAAAGGATCAAATTCACCTAAAATTTCTTCATCATATTCAAAATAACCTTCATGATTTAAACATTCTATGATTTTTTCAGCAATGGTTTGGGATTTTTTAGTGGGAAAAAATGGTGGTATGATTTGCTCGCTTAAAAGTTCATATACATTTTTTACTTCCAAGCTTTTTGCATCAATCATTTGCGTAGTGGTATTTTTACTAAAATACTCTTGATAATACTTGTTTTGATTGTTTGTAATGCTTGAGTTTTCTTTGATCTCTATAAAAGGATTTTCTTTAGCAAATTCATCTAAACTTTCTTTTAGATCTTCAATATTAGCTTGCAATATAGGAAGCCAAGATCTTAAGGTTTGTGATAGTTTTGCTTTTTGTGTTATAGAGGTTTTTTGTTTAAGCATTATTCAAGTCTAAACTCACTTCCAAGATAATATTTTTTAACATCTTCATTATGCGCAATTTCATTAGCATTACCACTAGCTAGCAACCTTCCACTTCTAATCACATAAGCTCTATCGCAAATTGCTAAAGTTTCTCTTACATTATGATCAGTGATTAAAACACCTATATTCATAGCTTTTAAATCATTAATCAAGCTTTGAATTTCACTCACTGCGATAGGATCAACCCCAGCAAATGGTTCATCTAAAAGTAAAAATTTAGGATCACACATAAGTGATCTTGCGATTTCACAACGCCTTCTTTCACCCCCGCTTAAGCTCATACCTTTTCTGTGCCTAATAGGCTCTATGCTAAGTAATTCTAGCATTTGTTCTATCTTTTGTTCTAATAAATTTTTATCCTTATATATTACTTGGGCGGCTAAAAGTAAATTTTCTTCTACGCTTAAGTCTTTAAAAACACTACTTTCTTGAGGTAAATACCCAATGCCAAGCTTTGCTCTTTTATTAAGCGGTTCTTTTGTGATATCTTGTGAGTCTAAAAACACCTGTCCACTTGTTGGTAAAATAAGCCCACATATCATATAAAAACTCGTAGTTTTTCCTGCTCCATTAGGCCCTAAAAGTCCTACAACTTCTCCACTTTGCACTTCTAGCGAAACATCGTGTATGATTTTTGTTTTTTTAATGATTTTTTCTAAATTTCTAGCTTCTAGCTTACTCATGTATTATATACTTTCTTTTATTTTCATAAGGAATGATTTGTAAAATTATATTAAAAATTTGATATTTATCTAAATATTTTTTTAATTTTTCATCACCCCACTCTACCAAATGCAAATCCTCTTCAAAAAAATTTTCAATCAAGCCATTTTTTAAAAGTCCATCAAAACCTTCTTGATAAATATCATAATGATACATTTTACCTTGTTGAAAATCATACTCTTGCATGATAGAAAATGTAGGAGAATTAAGCGTTTTTTCTACTCCAAGAAATTGAGCATAATTTTGTACTAAAGTAGTTTTACCGCTTGCTAAATCCCCTTGAAGTAAAATAACTCCATTTTTAGGTAAAATTTCACAAAGCTTATAAAGCTCATTTTGGCTTAAAATCATTTCTTTCATTGGATTTTTACCACATATTTTTCTTGCATAGCTTTTGGTATGCTTTTGGTTGTTGGTATATCTAAGACTTTATAGGTATTGGTATATTCTATAAATTTAATGCTTATTTCATCGCCAATTTTTACTTCTTTACTAGCTTTAACTACTTGATTGTTTATACTTACTACACCACTTTTACACATATCTTCTGAAATAGCACGACGCTTAGTAATATTAACTACATTTAAAAATTTATCTATTCTCATAAAAATATTTTATCAAAAAATACAAGAAAATGTTATAAAATGTCTAAATATTTTACATTATATTAAGCTAAATTCGTTAAATTTTACAATCATTTTTTTACAAAGAGGAAAGACAATGAAAAAAGATATTAAAAAAGTAGTTTTAGCATATTCTGGCGGACTTGATACAAGTATAATTTTAAAATGGCTACAAGATGAGTATAAATGTGAAGTAGTAACTTTCACAGCAGATATTGGACAAGGCGAAGAGCTTGAACCTGCTAGAAAAAAAGCGCTTTCTTTGGGTGTAAAAGAAGAAAATATTTTTATTCAAGATTTAAAAGATGAATTTGTAAAAGATTATGTGTTTCCTATGTTTAGAGCAAATGCTATTTATGAAGGAGAATATTTACTAGGTACAAGTATAGCAAGACCTTTGATAGCAAAAGCTTTAGTAGAAATAGCAAATAAAACTAATGCAGATGCTATTAGTCATGGAGCAACAGGTAAAGGAAATGATCAAGTGCGTTTTGAATTAGGTGCTTTGGCGCTAAATCCAAATTTAGCCATTATTGCTCCTTGGAGAGAATGGGATTTAAATAGCCGTGAAAAACTTTTAGCTTATGCACAAAAACATGGTATTGATATAGCTAAAAAGCCAGGTAAGTCACCTTATTCTATGGATGCAAATTTATTGCATATTTCTTATGAGGGTTTAGTACTTGAAGATCCTGCTGCTAAACCTGAAGCGGATATGTGGCGTTGGGTGAAAGATTTAAAAGAAACTCCAAATGAAAGCGAAGTGATAGATCTTGAGTTTAGTAAAGGCGATTTATGTGCTATTAATGGAGAAAAAATGTCTCCTGCGCAGCTTTTAGCAAAACTTAATGGGCTTGGTGCAAAACATGGTATAGGTCGTCTTGATATTGTTGAAAATCGCTATGTGGGTATGAAAAGTAGAGGTTGTTATGAAACTCCGGGTGGAAGCATACTTTTAAAGGCACACCGTGCTATAGAAAGTATCACTCTTGATAGAGAAGCAGCACATTTAAAAGATGAATTAATGCCAAAATATGCAAGTTTAATTTATAATGGCTATTGGTTCTCGCCTGAAAGATTAATGCTTCAAGCTTTAATTGATGAGTCGCAAAAATATATAAATGGCAAAGTTAAACTTGAATTATATAAAGGCAATGTAATGGTAATAGGCAGAGAAAGCGCAAATGATAGCTTATTTAGTGAGGCTTATTGTACTTTTGAAGAAGATGCTGTGTATGATCAAAAAGATGCAGCAGGCTTTATAAGATTAAATGCTTTGAGATTTATCATCGCAGGTAAAAATGGAAGAAAATTTTAAAAAAGGAAAACAATGAAAGTATTATTAATTAAAGATGTAAAAAGCTTAGGAAAAGCAGGAGAAGTTAAAGAAGTAAAAGATGGATATGGACAAAATTTTTTAATTGCCAAAGGTTTTGCCAAAGCTGCTACACATGAAGTTTTAAAACAATATGAAGCAGAGCAAAAGAAAAAGGCTGAAAATTTAAGATTTGAACTTGCAAATTTGGAAAAATTAAAAGAGGAATTATCTAAAATCACTATTTGTATAGCTAAGCCTGTGGGAGCTAATGGAAGCTTGTTTGGTGGGGTTACTAAAGATGAAATCGCACATGCATTAAAAGATCAAAAAGGTATAGAGCTTGATAAAAAAAGCTTAGAATGTGATACCATAAAAGAGCTTGGTGTGCATGAAATTTCAGCAAAATTAGGCCATGCAATTCATGCTGTATTTAAGCTAGAAGTTAAAGGAGAATAATGTTTCACGCAACTACAATTTTAGCTTATAAAGGTAAAAATAAGTCTGTAATTGGTGGAGATGGACAAGTAAGTTTTGGAAACACTGTTTTAAAAAACAATGCAGTTAAAATTAGAAAATTAAACAATGGAAAAGTATTAGCAGGTTTTGCAGGAAGCACCGCTGATGCTTTTAATCTTTTTGACATGTTTGAAAAACTACTTTCTAGTTCTAAGGGTGATTTGTTAAAAGCTGCAATAGATTTTTCAAAAGAATGGCGTAAGGATAAATACCTAAGAAAACTTGAAGCAATGATGTTGGTATTAGATAGAGATCATATATTTTTACTTTCAGGAACTGGAGATGTAGTTGAGCCTGAAGATGGTGCTATAGCTGCTATTGGTAGTGGGGGTAACTATGCACTTTCTGCTGCAAGAGCTTTAGCCAAACATTCAAATTTAGATGAAGAGGAATTAGTCAAAGAAAGCTTGCAAATAGCTGGTGAAATTTGCATTTATACAAATACAAATATTAAAACTTATGTAATTGAGGATGATAAATGAATTTAACTCCAAAAGAGATTGTGAAATTTTTAGATGATTATGTAATTGGACAAAAAAACGCCAAAAAAATTATAGCAATTGCTTTAAGAAATCGTTATAGAAGAATGCAGCTTAGCCCTGAACTTCAAGATGATATCATGCCAAAAAATATTTTAATGATAGGATCAACTGGGGTTGGTAAAACAGAGATTGCAAGACGCCTTGCTAAGATGATGGGACTTCCTTTTGTAAAAGTTGAAGCAAGTAAATATACTGAAGTTGGTTTTGTTGGGCGTGATGTAGAAAGCATGGTTAGAGATTTAGCTAATGCTGCTTTAAATTTAGTAAAAAACGAAGAAAAAGAAAAAAATAAAGACAAAATTAATGAATTTATAGAAAATAAAATTTTAGAAAAACTTTTACCACCTTTACCAAAGGGTGTTAGTGAAGAAAAACAAGAAGAGTATCAAAATTCTTTAGAAAAAATGCGCGTGAAATTAAAAGCTGGTGATTTAGATGATAGCACAATAGAAGTTGAAATTTCACAAAGCGTGTTTGATACTAATCCAAATTTACCACCTGAAATGGGTGCTATGCAAGATATAGTAAAAGTTATTGGCGTGGGTAATAAAAAAGTTAAAAAAGAAATGAAAGTAAAAGATGCAAGAATAGCTTTAGCTCAAGAAGCAAGTGAAAAAATTCTTGATATGGAAAGCATTAAAGGCGAGGCTTTAAGAAGAGCTGAAAATGAAGGGATTATTTTTATCGATGAGATAGATAAAGTAGCAGTTTCAAGCTCAAATTCAAACCGCCAAGATCCAAGCAAAGAAGGGGTGCAAAGGGATTTGCTTCCTATAGTTGAAGGTAGTACTATACAAACTAAATTTGGACCTTTAAAAACTGATCATATTTTATTTATCGCAGCAGGTGCTTTTCATTTAAGCAAGCCAAGTGATTTAATCCCTGAACTTCAAGGGCGTTTTCCTTTAAGAGTTGAGCTTGATTCGCTAGATGAGGATGCTTTATATGCTATTTTAACAAGACCTAAAAATTCATTACTAACACAATACATTGAGCTTTTAAAAACTGAAAATGTAGAGCTTGTTTTTGAAGATGAGGCTATTAGAGAAATAGCAAAAATAGCAAGCAAGGCTAATGAAGAAATGCAAGATATTGGCGCAAGACGCTTACACACGGTGGTAGAAAAACTTTTGGAAGATATTAGTTTTGAAGCAGATGAATATGCTGGAAAAGTTTATAAAATAGATGATTTTAAAGTGCAAGTTAAACTTGGAGATATCATAGAAAATAAAGATTTAGCTAGGTATATCTTGTGAAAAGTGGCTTTATAAGCATAGTAGGTAGAACTAATGCAGGAAAAAGTTCTATCCTTAATTCTTTATTAGAAGAAAAAGTGGCTATGGTTTCTCATAAGCAAAATGCCACAAGAAGAAAGATTAATGCAATTATAATGCATGAGAATCATCAGCTTATTTTTATAGATACACCAGGCTTGCATGCAAGCTCTAAAGCTATGAATCAGCTTATGATTGATTTGGCGATTAAAAGCATTGCAGATTGTGATGTGATTTTATTTGTGGCTAGTATTTATGATGATATTAAAGATTATGAAAATTTTTTAAGTTTAAATCCTAAAGTGCCGCATATTGTATTAATCAATAAGGTTGATTTGGTAAAAAAAGAAGTCTTACTTAAAAAATTAAGCGAGTATTCTCAGTTTAACTCACATTTTAGCGCCATTATCCCCTATTCTGCTAAGCAAAAATTTTATAAAAAAATTCTCTTAGATGAGATGATTAAGTATTTGCCTGAACATCCGTATTATTTTGATCCTGAGTTTATTACTACCACAAATGAAAAGGATATCTATAGAGATTTTATTTTAGAAGCCATATATGAAAATTTAAGTGATGAAATTCCTTATAGCACTGAAGTAAAAATAGAAAAAATCAAAGAGCTAGAGCAAATTTATTATATTAACGCCATCATCATTACAGATAGTAATTCTCATAAAGGAATGATACTAGGTAAAGATGGAGCTACAATTAAGCGTATAGGTAAAGAAGCTAGGATGAAGATAGAAAAATTAGCACAAAAAAAGGTAATGCTAAAATTGTTCGTTCAATTAGAAAAAAATTGGCATAAAAACGAGCAAAATCTCAAAAAAATCCTTTATGATGAGTAAAAAAATCATCAAAAAAGATTTTCTTACTTATGAAAAACTTTTATATGTAAAACTTACAAATCCTATTAGTGAAGATGAAATCTTAAAAAAGAGCTTTGAGGAACTTGGTCTTAAAGATGATTTTTCATATGAGCTAAAGTATTTTCAAGATAAATCTTTTACTCATGTATTTTTGTGCAAATATGAAGATATTTTAGATGTTGATTATGTAATCCCAGAACCCCTGCTCTTTGAAGTGTATTTTAGGAATGATACAAATAGTGAAAATCTTGCATTATTATTTAAGAAAAAATACATAGTTTTAGTGGAGTATTTGGGATGTGAATTTCAAAATTGCAAAGTTATGCCATTAAATACTTATAGTAAAATATATGATGAAAAATTAAAAAATACATATAAAAACACCATAAGTATAGACGATACTCAAAATCTTAGCAGTTTTGATAAATTTAATAGTAATATTTTCTATCAAAAATTATTAAAAAAATGTGATCGAGTTAAAATTAATTTTGCCAATAAAGCAAAAATAAATCATTTAAAATCTTTTAGTTTTAAAATTTTATTAGCTTTTACATGCGGGATTTTACTAGCCTTAGTTTATCCTTTGTATTTATATACGCAAAAATCATTTTATGAAAAAGAAAAAATAAAATATGAAAATTTAATCAAAAATCAAGATGATATCTTAGAGCAAGCAAAAATAAATCAAAAACAAAATCAAGAAGTTGAAAAATTACAAGAAAAAAATGAACAAAAAATTGATTTGTTACAAAAATTTTATGCAAATACGCTCTGCTATAAGGATTTTTATAATTTTTTAAAAGTCTTAAATTCTCATCAAAGTTATATAGAAGCTTTATATATAAAAAATAATGATTTTATCATAAAGCTTAATAAAGATTATGATTTTTATGATGATTTTAAAAAATATCATTTCGTGTTAAAAAGTAAAGAGATTAACGATGAAAAAATTACTCTTGTTTTTGAAAAATCTTTAGAAAATTTAGAAAATATCTTTACGAGATTATCTAAACGCGAATTTATATTGACTTTGATAATGGCTTTTGTATTTGGTTTTTTTATAATCTATATGAGTATTTTTGAGTATTTCGAAAAACAAATGAAATTATCAAAAGATGAGTTATTTATTTTACAAGCAAAATATGAGCAAAAACAAGAATTGATTTCTGATTTTAAAGATGAAAAATTGCAATCTTTTGATAATGAAATATCCTTAGAAGAAAGTAAAGATTATCAAAGTGTTTTAAAAAATATAGAAAAAAATCTCACTAAAGTAAGGTTTTTACAAATCCAAAGTCATGAAAGTCAAGATCAGTATTTTACTTATTATGATTTAAGATTGAGTTTTAATGGTGATTTTTATTTTTTAATGCAATTTTTGCAAGAACTAGATCCTTATATAAAAGTCAAAAATTTAGAGCTTGTAAAATATGAAAATGAATTAAAAATTACATTAAATCTTATTTTTACTCTAGTATAAAAATGATTTTTTTGATAAAATTTATCTAAACATGGCAAGCGATCGCTTCTTTTGAAGAGGAAAGTCCGAGCTGCAATAAGACAAGGATTCCATCTAATGGATGGCTAGGGTAACCTAAGGGAAAGTGCAACAGAAAGAAAACTACCATATTATATGGAAAAGGTGAAACGGTAGAGTAAGAGCCTACCAGTAGCTTTGGTAACAAAGCTAGCTATGTAAACCCAATCCGCAGCAAGAAGGGGTGGTTTTAGTCTTATAATATAACCCTTCGCTTGAACTTGTTTGCAAAAACAAGTCTAGATAAATGATCGCTCTTGACAGAACTCGGCTTATCGCCATGTTTTATTTCATATAAGCAGATGCTTTTTTGAGTTTTTGTAAATTTTTTGCTACTTCATCTTGCTTTTTTTTCATAAAAGCTATTGCCTCATTAGTAAGAGCTAAAGTCTCATTGGGACAATCTTTAAAGTCAGGTTTTTCTATGAGTTTAACTATTTTTTCCACATCTTCAGTATATACAGCTAGTTTAAACTCATCTATCCATTTTTTTTCACTCATTTTTGATGAACTTCTCTCCAAGCCTCTAACAAGCCTTTGACTACATTGATAACTTCATCTACTCTTGCTTCACTATTTTCTATATTTGCCAAAGAAAGAAGTTGTAATTCTCTAGTGTATAGGCCACTTAAGTAGTGTGCTATTTCTCCGCCTTTTTCATAATCAAGGCAATTTAACAATTCTATAAAAATAGCACTAGCTCTTTTTACATAATACACTCTTTCTTCTATATTTCCATTTTGAATAGCTATTTTTATCCTACTTGCAAAGCGTAAAATCCCGCTATATAACATCTCTATAAGTTTTTCTTGGGATTCTACACCAGTTTGATTTTGT
Source organism: Campylobacter sp. IFREMER_LSEM_CL2090 (assembly GCF_025771865.1). NCBI lineage: Bacteria > Pseudomonadati > Campylobacterota > Epsilonproteobacteria > Campylobacterales > Campylobacteraceae > Campylobacter > Campylobacter sp. IFREMER_LSEM_CL2090. The sequence goes on along the minus strand of NZ_JAKMRA010000004.1, from coordinate 66,397 downwards.
GAATACGCATTATATACTGCACTATTTAGCATTTAAATCCTCTCTATTTTTTAAGAATTTTGATTATTTGCTGCATTAATCATATTTGTAATAACACTTGCTTGGTTATTTAATTTTGCAATTATACCATCATATGCTGCCCATCTTGACCACATTGTGTCATATCTGCTTTCTATGGATTTTTTAGTATTTTCTATAGTTTCGTTTAGATTTTTTGATTCTTTAGTTAAAGAGTCTTTATAACCACCAAAAGAACCATCAGAGCTCATCATCTCACCCATAGTGTTTTTTAATACCCCAAAGGTTCCAGTTTCTTCTTTATAAACTGAATATATAGTTTTTGGACTTAAGCCAAATTTTTTCAAAAATTCTTTATCACCTTGAATTTCTAGGTTACTTCCTGATGTTCCTTTGATTCTAAATTGAATTTGCTGATTCTCGTTACCTTGATTAATGATTTCAAAACTAGCTTCTAAACCTTCTAAACCAAAACTATTTATATGATCAACTAAATTTTTAGCTTTTTCTATATCATCCGCACCAGTTAGTTTAAAAGGATCTCCATTGGCAGTTTTACTTAAATCTATAGTTTCATCATTATAAGTAATGGTAAAATTACCTTCTTTGAATTCTATATCGCCACTATCAAGCTTACTTACTCTATCTCCTGTTAGATCAATGTCTTCAAAGCCATTGTGTCCTACGAAAAATTTCTCAGCCATTTCAGGATCTTCGTTAAATTTGGCATTAAATTTTCCAGAGTCAAAGGTTAAAACCCCATCATTTAAAGTTAAACCATAATCAGCTAAAGATAAACTTACTTTTGAAGAGACTTTAACACCATCTGAAGTATCGCTATCTCCAACTGTGATTGTTCCATCTACTGTGATAGTTTGAAGCAAAATATTGTTAATTTGTGATTTTATATTATAAATCGAGCTTACACCTACGAAATTTCCTTTTGTCCCTGCATCAGGATCGTATTTTGTCGCTGCATTAAGATTGATCATTAAATCATTATAAGCAGTAGCTAAACTTTCTAAAGATTGTGCTATGGCTTCAGTATCTTGAGTAACATTGAAACTAATTTCACCCTTTTGTTTAAGCTCTAGGGTAATATCAGGTCCTATATCTGTAATGGTATTAGTTGATCTAATCATCTTAACACCATCTACACTAAAGATAGCATCCATACCTTTTTGGATATGATTTTCATTGTTTGAAGCTACATTGTAGCCCTGTGGTGTGCTTGTATCTAAGGTAATGCCAAATTTACTACTTAATAGTGAAGTAGCTTTATCATCTCTAGCATAATTTGCTTGATCTATATTGCCATCAGCATCAGTTGCATAACCACCATCAAAAAGACTTAATTCACCACCATTGGTAGCTCTAAAAGTAAAAGATTTTCCATCTTCCCCAAAGCTTAATTCCACTTTTCCATTAGTTTGTTTTTTTAGATCTTCTGCTAAGCTCTTATAAGTAGTATTCTCGTCTATATCAATAGTAAATCTATCATATCTTTCACCATTTTTTATAACAAAAGTAAAAGAAGTGCTTTCTCCTGCACCAAGCAGTTTTTCATCAAGATTTCCACTAAATTTTCCACTTATTTTATCTTTATCTTTATTTTCAGTGCCTGTTGGTCTAAAACCATACAAACCACCCGCACTAATGCTATTTTTATCAAGCTCCCAACCCATAGCTTTTAATAAATCATCATTACCTGAAAAAGAAATATTATTTTTAGTTCCTGTTTCAGTGCTTTGCACTACTAAACGATAAGGATTGTCTCTATCTCCGGTATTTACTAGCTTAGCTTCTATTTTACCACCTGTGGCGGAATTGATTTTTTCAGCAAGTTGAGCTACGGTTGTACTTTTGTCAATTTCTATTTTATAGTCTTTTCCATCTTGGGTAATAGTAAAAGAAGCTTTGCCGTTAGAATCACCTTCTATACCTAAACTGCCCATGACGGTAGAGGTTTTGTCTTTAAAACCATTGCTTTGATAAACATCTTTTTGAGCAAGTTGATCGACTATGACTTTCATATTTGAAAGATTAGATAAAGAGCCTACAACCAAGCTAGCAGCAGCGCTATCGCCACTTACACTAGGAGAAACTTTCTTTTTGTTAAATTGAGAAGTATCGCCAAGACTATTTACAGCAGTTTGAAAAGCAAGTAGTTTAGCTTCAAGCTCTGCTAAGTCTTTTTGTCTTGAAGTGTTAGTTTCAAGTTGCGTGTTATAAAGCTTTAAGTGAGCATTCATTTCTGCTTCTTTAAGCTTATTAAGTGTATCGCTTGTTAAAACTCCTGAACCTATACCTAAGCTTCCTAAACTACCTACTGCCATGATTAACTCTCCTTATCAAAAATGGTGCCAATAACACCTTTAAAATGTTCTATTAATTTCATAACTTCTTCACTAGGAATTTTGCGTATTAACCTACCTGTGTCTTTTTCGGTGACATTTACATACATTTCGTTTATTTTATCATTATACGCAAAACGCACATTTGTTTCCAATGTTTCCATTTGTCTATTAAGTTTTTCTGTTGCGTTTTTTAATTTTTCATTTAAATTCTCATCTTGATCATTTAAATCAACCTGTTGCTTATTCTCTTGAGATGGCTTTTCAACACTTTTTGTGTTAAAATGAGTTATATTTGTATCCCTTTGAATATTGCTAATGTCCATTTTAAACTCCTTTTTAAAAGACTCTAAAACACACTATCGACACAATTTTAAAAAACTTAATATTTAAATTAAAAATATATATATTTAATAAGCAAAAAGTGTTCTCAAAAAGTTTAAAATTAAAAAATTTCAAACTTTTTGAAGAATTTTTCATCATTTACAAGTAATTTTTTTGCAATAAGTCTGTCTATAACTTCTTTAGAGCAATTTGTCATTAAAGGCCATTCTTTATGATAATCTTCTAATGATCCTTTATTTGTCGCATCAATTGCAACACAATCTTTTTTGATAAATATATCTCTTTTTGCATCGATATTATTTACCACACGCCAAATTAACATATAAGGATTTTCTAAAATAGCATCTGAATCTAAAAAAACTAAAATTCTAAAATGTTTTTTATAAATTTGTAGTTTTTCAAAAATTTGAGCAATTTTTTCTTTTTTATCAATTAAGATCACACAAATTGGAGCAAAGGTTTGGGTGTAAAATTGTTTTAATTTTAAAATATTTTGATCTTTTTCTTTAAAAAGTGAAAACAAAGCTTCATCACTTAGAATTTCAAGTTCAACTTTTTTCTCACCGCCACACGCATCAAGTCCTGCTTTACCACCGTAACAATAAGTGCTTGAAGCATGATCGAGTTGATCACAAATTCCTTCACTAATAAGTAATTTTTCTTCATCAAAGCGATTAAGTATATAAGGTATGAGCTTGTCATAATCTTGCAAGCAAGGTGCATTTTCATCGACAAAAATAGCATGTTTTACAAAACTCATTTGCCCTACCCCCCAAAAAGTATGCATTACTTGTTTTGCATGAGCTGGATATTTTGCTTCTATTTTGGCTAAGATTAAATTATGAAAAACTCCATTTTCAGGCATGTTATAATCTATCAAATCAGGTGCGTTAGTTTGAAGTAAAGGTAGAAAAACTCTTTCTGTACCAAGCCCCATGTATTTATCTTCTAAAGGTGGTTTTCCTACAACAGTAGCTTGATAAATCGCATTTTTTTTAGCAAAGATTTTTTCTACTTTTAAAACAGGACAAAGCTCAACAGGGGTATAAAAACCCGTATGATCTCCAAAAGGTCCCTCGGGTGCAAATTCATTTGGATCTACAAAGCCCTCAATTACAAAATCACTATCATAAGGCACATAAAGATGATTGCTTTTGCATTTTGCCAAAATGGCAGGTTTTTTCTTGATAAAACCATAAAGTAAAAGTTCAAAAATACCTTTTGGTAAAGGCGCTTGAGCACACCAAATATATAAAGGATCTCCACCTATGGCTATACTTACTGGCATTTTTTGATTTGCTTTTTTATACTCATGGAAAAAGTGGCTCGCGTCTTTGTGAATTTGCCAATGCATAAGCAAGGTTTTTTCATCAACTACTTGCAAGCGATACATTCCAAGATTATTTTGTTTTCCATCTATGCTTTGAGTATAAACTTGCCCCATAGTGATAAAAGGTGCAGCGTCTTTTTCCCAAGTTTTTAAAATAGGTATTTCATATAAAGAATTTAAGCTTTTGTAGTTAAATTCTCCATCTTTTTTGATGCGTTTTGGTGGGATATTTTTTAAATCAAGCAAGGTTTTGAAAAAATTTAATTTCGCACCAAAGCTTTGCGGTATGTGCATTTTAAGTAAAGAGCTAATTTCTTTAGCTACATCTTCATAATCTTTTCCAAATGCTAAATTTAAAGCTTTTTTGCTGCAAAAAGTATTTAATAATACAGGATAATCGTATTTTTTGCCATTTTTTACTGCATTAGTAAAAAGCAAGGCTTTAGAGTCTTCTTTTTTAACTTCTATATAAGCTAAATGTGCCATTTCAAGTTCTACATCTACTGGCTCATGGATGGTTTTTAATAAATTATTTTTTTCTAAAAGCTCTACGAATTTTTGCATTTATATCATACTCTCTGCTTCTTTTAAAATTTCTTTTGCACCTTTTGCTATCATTTCTTTGGCTAAAAGCTCGCCTGCATTTGAGTAATTTTGCTTATCAATTACTCTTTTTTCTTTTAAAATTTTACTTGCATCGGGTAAGCCCACTATGGCGCGAATTTCTATTTTTTCATCAATGATTTTTGCATTAATTCCTATAGGTACTTGACAACCACCTTCTAGGGTTTTTATAAAATCTCTTTCTATATGAGTTTCTACAAAGGCATTTTTATCATTTAAGCATTCAAGGTATTTTAAAATTTGTTTATCATCAATGCTTTCTATACCTAAAGCTCCTTGAGAAGCTGCAGGTATCATCTCATCAAGTTCAAAAGCCCTAATGTATTTTATTTCTTTATCTAAACCCAAGCGTTTAATGCCAGCTAGAGCTAAAATAATAGCGTCAAATTCCTTAGCTTTAAGTTTTTCTAAGCGTGAGTTGATATTACCTCTTAGAGAAATGATATTTAAATCAGGTCTTAACGCTAAAAGCTGCATTCTTCTTCTAAGACTTGTAGTGCCTACTTTTGCACCTTTTGGAAGAGCATTTAAGCTTTCATAATACTCACTTAAAAAAGCATCATTTACCACTTCTCTTTTTGAAATAGCAGCTAAAACTAAGCCATCAGGAAAGAAGCTTGGCACATCTTTTAAGCTATGCACAGCTAAGTGTGAATCACCTCTTAACATACTTTCTTCAAGTTCTTTTGTAAAAAGTCCTTTTCCACCTATTTTAGCTAAAGGAGAATCAAGTAAAACATCACCTTTGGTTTTAAAACCCTCTAAAAAAATTTCTAAATCAGAATGTGTTTGTAATAATTTATTTTTTATATACTCACTTTGCCATAATGCAAGTTGGCTTTTTCTTGTTGCGATGATTAATTGCATTTTTTATGCTCCTGTATGATTTCTACATCTATGATTTCTTCTTCGTTGTTTGTTTGATGATATTTTCTTTTTTGTTTTGTAAATAATTTTAATATCGTCATAAAAAATAAGAGTAAAATTCCCAAAAATGTGCTTAAAATTCCTGGTATTAAAAGTAAAATTCCAACTATAGTTAAGGAAAATAATTTAATCATACCAAATAAATTAGTATTGGCATTTTGCATAGTGATGAGATTTGTCCAAGTCTTTGCTAAAAACATTGCTCCTAAAAACATACTTGCAAAAACTATCATAAAAAAATTTAAAAAACCAAAAAAGACTATAAATAAAATACTAGCAATCAATTCTAAAATCAAAAAAGCACTTAAATTTGTTTTTGCTATCATAAAATTTTCTCTAAGTGTGAAATTACTTCTTGGGTTTTTAAAACTTGTTTTTCTAAGGTATTTCTATGGATTAACTCTACTTCATCGCTTTCTAAGCCTTTACCTATAACTAAAGCATAAGGAAAGCCCATTAATTCAAAATCATTAATCTTTACACCAAAACGCTCATTTCTATCATCAAACAAAATTTCTTTATCTTTAAAATGAGTATAAATTTGCTCGGCAAATTCCATAGCTTTTGTATCTTTTATATTAGAAACGATAATATCTAAAACAAAAGGAGCTAGAGTTTTATTCCAAATACAACCTTTTTCATCATGGCTTGCTTCTATGGCGACAGCTACTAAACGGCTCACTCCCATACCATAACAACCCATAGTGAAAAATTGAGCTTTACCATTTTCATCTAAATAGCTTGCATTCATTGCTTTTGAGTATTTATTTCCAAGTTTAAAAATATGCCCTACTTCAATACCTTTGCTTTGCTTAAGCTTGTGCTGACATTTTGGACAAAGATCATGCTCTTTAACTGCTGCAAGATCTTTAAAGCGTTCTTTATTTAAATTTACAACATTGATTCCGACTAAATGATAATCTTTTTTATTTGCTCCAATAATCATATTTGTTTCATTTTCAAGCTCACGATCAATATAAAAATCAACTCCATTTAATCCTACAAAGCCGATAAATCCTGGTACCAAACCTGCTTTTTCTAATTCTTCTTCACTTACATCAACTAATTCTAATGCATTTGCTGCATTTAGTGCTTTAACTTCTTGCAGTTCATCATCGCCGCGTATAAAAAATACTACAATTTTTTCTTCATTTTCATAAATAGCTTTTTTAGCAATAGCTTTAACAGTATAGTAAGGATTAATTTTAAAAAATTCTGCTAATTCTTCTATAGTTTTTACATTTGGAGTGTGAAATTGTGTAGCAAAATCAGCTTCTGGCCTTTCATCTTCACAACTTTTTTTAGCTCTTTTTGCTGCTTCAATATTTGCAGCATAATCACAATGCTCGCATAATAATATATCATCTTCGCCATTTTTAGCCAAAACCATAAATTCTTTTGAACCGCTTCCACCAATAGCCCCACTATCAGCTTCAACAGCTCTAAATTCAAGCCCTAATCTTGTAAGAATTTTACTATAAGTTTCATGCATAAGATTAAATTCTTTGTCTAAATCAGCTTCACTGCTATGAAAACTATAACCATCTTTCATTAAAAATTCTCTACATCTTAAAAGTCCAAATCTAGGTCTAGCCTCATCTCTAAATTTAAGTCCTATTTGATATAAATGCAAAGGAAGTTGTTTGTAAGAATTTACTTTATTTCTAACCAAAGCTACTATGGCTTCTTCATGGGTTGGTCCTAAGACAAAATCATTTTCTTTTCTATCTTTAAAGCGTAAAAGCTCTTTACCAAAAACATTAAATCTCCCACTTTCTTTCCAAAGTTCAGCTGGGGTATTAAAACTTAAATTTACTTCTAAAGCCCCTGCTTTATCCATTTCTTCTTTGATGATATTTTTAATCTTATCTAAAACTCTTTTTCCTAAAGGTAAAAAATTATACAAACCACTTCCAATTTGTTCTACAAAAGCACCCTTAACTAAAAATATATGACTTGGCAGGGTAGCATCTTTTGGATTTTCTTTTGTGCTTATGGCATAAAATTTACTAAATTTCATGATTATTCTCCAAATTAAATTCACATTTATAGAAGTTTAAACCTTCCATGCTTTCATTTTTTAAATCAAACACATAACGCATGGCATTTACAACAGAGTCATTTTGCATAGTTCCACTTAGTTTTTTTAAATTTACACTAGGATGATGTAAAAATGCATTCATCACCTGTCTTATAAGCTTTCTTGCTTCTTCATGATTTGAGTGTTTTAAATATCCTTTATCTATGGCCTTTTGTAATTGTTCTTTAGCGATTTCATCAGCTTGCAAGCGTAATTGCTTAACCAAAGGTAAGGTTGCTAGTTTGCTTAGATGTTGGAAAAACTCATTTGTCATAGTGCCTACTATAGAATAAGCAATCTGGGCTTGATGTTCTCTTAGTGTTAAATTTTTTCTTACAACTTCTTCTAAATCATCAACAGCATAAACTATATTTTTTTCATTTGCTTTTACATCAATATCCCTAGGCACTGCTATATCAAAAAAATATCTTTTATAATCTTTTTCTTCTAATATGTCATTAGTTATGATAGCATGTGGAGCATTTGTGGCGCTAAAAAATATCTCATATTTATTTAATGCTTCTTTTAAATTTGCGATACTTTCACAACTTGCATTTTCACCCAAATCCTCACAAAGCTTTTGGGCATTTTGTATATCTCTATTTAATATCAATACTTTAGCTTTAGCATTTAATAAATGTTTACAGGCTAACTCGCTCATTTCCCCTGCACCTACTACAACTGCAGTTTTATTTTCTAAATTTATAAGCTCTTTAGCTTTTGCTACCGCTACTGAAGCAACTGAAATAGGATTTTTGGAAATTTCAGTTTGATTTCTAATATTTGCTGCACATTTAAAAGCATAATGGACTGCTCTAGTTAAATGCACACCACATCTTTGTTCTTGTAGAGCAAATTTATAAGCATCTTTTAATTGTCCAGCAATTTGTGTTTCTCCAATAACTAAACTATCAAGTGAGCTTGCCACAGAAAATAAATGATGGATAGCCCCACTATCTTCATAAAAATCAGCTTTTGTGCTTAAATTTTCTTTATCAACCCCACAAAGTAAACTAAGTGTTTTTAAAATATGTTCATTGATACTTTCAATTTCTCCGATAAAAAGAAAAATTTCAACTCTATTGCAAGTGCTAAGCACTAAACTTTCTAGAATTTTATTATTAGTATGGATTAATCTTAATAGTTCTCTTTTTTTATCTTCATTGGAAAAGGAAAGTTTTTCTCTAGTAGCAATATCTGTATTTTTGTGCGTAAAACTGATACAATAATAATGCATTAAAATTCCCTTTCTATCATACTTTTAATAATATCTTCTAAATCTTTTATATTGTATTTTTCTATGGCTTTTAAGGCATTATTTGCATAGGTGTTTAATTCTTGACCAATTTGATTAAAAATTTCATGCTCTTGCATTTTATTTTTAATCCAAGTAAGTTCATCTATATTTAAATCTTTCTTGTAATAAGACTTAAGTATTTCTTGATCTTGTGGATTTAATTTTTCATATAAATACATATAAGCAAGGGTGGTTTTACCTTCTTTAAAATCATTCATGGCGGGTTTGCCTAAGGTTTGTTCATCGCCTTTGATATCTAAAATATCATCTACAATTTGAAAAGCCAAGCCCAAGTTTTTACCATATTCTGCAAAATCATCTTCATTTAAATTAGCAAGTATAGCCCCACATCTTGCACTAGCTTCGATTAAAACAGCTGTTTTGTTATATATCATTTGTAAATAAGCGTTTTTATCGGTATTGAAAGTTTCGCTTAAATTTACATCCATTAATTCACCAATGGAAAGCTTTACAACAGCATTGGAGATGATTTTTGCTAATTTTAAATCTATTAAAGAAAGTTCATAGAAGGCTTTTGAGTATAAAATATCTCCAAGCATGATAGCATTTTTGGCTCCAAATTGTTCATTGATAGATTTTACACCTCTTCTTAATTTTGCTTCATCAATCACATCATCATGCAATAAGCTTGCAGCATGGATTAATTCTATAATGGCACAAATTTTATAACTAATATCGTTTTCGCTAGCTATTTTTAAAAGTAATTTTGAGCGTAATTTTTTACCGCCTTGAAGTTTTGAACTCATTGTTAAAATAGGCTTGTAATTTAATTCAGATAAAAATTCATGCATATATTGATCTATCTTTTGCACCATGCTTTCCTTAATTTTCTTATAATTATATTTTATTAAATTTTACTTTAGTTTTGATTAAGAGTGACTTTTCTAGGATCTAAAAATTCCACTTCTAATCTTTTATCTCTATCTTCTATGTAGATAGTGAAAATAGCCTCACCTTTTTTAAAATCACTAAATTCAAGTATTAATCTTGCTCTATCTATGTGTGGATTTTTATAATCAGGCACTAAAGTTTGATCTACCCAATTTAAATTTCTTCTTAAAGACATCACAAATTGCCTAGGGTATTTTTTATACCTTGAATGAACGATGATATTAGTTTGATCAAATAAAGTCCATGAAAAGTCAAAATAATAAATCTCATCAGGATAATCAATTTCTTTTATTTTTACACTTGCTTTTTCATCTTTACTTAAGGTAAATTTATAAGTATAATCAAAAAATACTTCAGCTTTTAAAAAATTAAACATCAAAAATAAAGACAAAAATAAACGCAAAATCAACCCTCATGCCCTAAAATTTCAGCACTTAAGCCTATATAAAAATCATTTTTTCTCTCATCTATTAAGAGTGAATTTTCCATTTGAAATTGCGCTACATCATTTTCATTTAAATTATTTTTTTCTAAAAGCTCTATCATAGCGATATGATCGGCTAATAATTTTTCTAAAACATTTTCTAATGCACCTAAATTTGCATATTTTATTGTTTCGATAAATTTTTCTTTAGGGCTTTTTGCAAACATTTCATCAAAAATATCCATTTTTAACCTTTTATGTAAGTTTGAATTTTTTCTATTAAAGTAGTTTTATCGTTAGCTTCATCTAAGTCTTTAATTTCTTTTTGCCAAGAAATATGTATATAATCCATCTTAGCATTTTTAGCACAAAGTCTATCTTTTAAGCTATCGCCTATGAAAATACTTTTTTCATATTTTGCTTCATCTGCGATTAATCTTAGCATCATAGGATCAGGCTTAGCTTCTATACCATAACTAACACCTAATATTTTATCAAAATATAAAAGAATGTTTTGTTTTTTTAAAATAGGTACCAAGCTTTCTTGAGGTGCATTTGTGGCTATAGCTAAATAGCAATCATTTTTTTTACAAAATTCCAAAACCTCAAGCACACCATCAAAAAGCACCACGCTTTGATCATAATGCTTAATAAAATACTTCTCATAACCTTCTTTAAAGCTAGTATGTGAGTAAGTATCAACCCCGTAAAAAATCTTAGCATAATTTTGTCCAGGAGTATTGATAGTATCTAAAATAAACTCTCTTTTTAAAGGTTCTAAATTTAAATCCGCTCTTATTTCATTTACCGCACATATTATAGCATTAGCACTATCTATAAGCGTGCCATCCATATCAAAAATTACATTTATCAATATTCATCCTTAAATTTAATTTTATGTTTGTCTTTTTTATAACTTTGATTATTTTTTAGCTTATATAAGGCATTGGCTTTTGAAGCTAAGGTTTTTTGGTCTAAACTTTCATCTAAACACTCATTTACAAAAATCTCCAAAGCCTTAGTATAAGTAGAATCTAAAAACACCGCTTGAATTTTCTCAAAGATTTTAGCATTTTTTTGCATTCTTTCCCTAAAAAGAGTTAAATCAAAATCTTCTCTTTTTAAAGCACTCACAGCAGAATTAGTAAATTTTTCTAAAGCTCTTACATATTTTACCCTTAAAGCTTTTTCATCATTTTTCATTCTGCTGCACTTGTATTGATTCTACATTGTAATGCTTCTTGTACTAAATTTCTTGCTATTGAAGCTTCAGCATCTACAATGTGTAAATGTTTATCAGTATGTGGGAAAATGATCTTAGCACCTGTACCACTTGTTTTTAAAACCGTTTGTATGGGTTTGTTAAAGCTAGAAAGCACTTGATAGAGCATATCAAGCTTAGCTTCATTACTTATAGTTATAATAGCAACTGAGCATTCTTCTATATTTGCTACTTTTAATGTTTCTACTTGGGCTACATTTGCAAAAAAGATATTTTCATTTCTACTGCGGCCAAGTTCAACTAAATTTAAATCACTTTCTAAAACCAAATATGGAATACCTGTTTTTTTGATCTTTTGTACCACTTCTTGACCTAATCTTGTATAACCAAAAATGATAAAATGATCTTTCATTTTTTGATCACATAAATAAAATTTAGCCATATCATTTTGCTCACCTTCGGCTGCGTTGGCTATTTTTCTAAGATTATTTAAAATAAAAGGCGTTGCAACCATAGTGACGATAGAAACTATAATAAAAATTTGTGCTGTTTTTTCATCTATAAGTGAATTTACTTGCATTAGCGAAAATACTGCTAGCGCAAATTCTCCAATTTGAGAAATACTCAAAGCAGTTTTTAACGCTACTCTTTTTCTTGTGTAAAGAATTAAAAGACCATAGATTACTACAAATTTTATCAATAAAACCAAGCTTACAAAAACAAAAATCAAAAACCAATTTTCAAAAACTATATGAAAATCAATTTGCAAACCAACACTGATAAAGAAAAATCCTAAAAGCAAATCTCTAAAAGGAACCAAATCTGCTTCTATTTTATGTTTATATTTAGTTTCAGCTATCAAAGCTCCAGCTATGAATGCTCCAAGTGAGTATGAAAAACCAAAAGAATGAGCCAAAAAACTTGCTCCTATTACAGTAAAAAGTATGGTAGCGATGAAAATTTCATTTGCGTTAGTTTTAATGATGAATTTTAAAACATAAGTAAAAAGGTATTTGCCTATAAAATAAAGCAAAACAAGTAAAATCACAGCACTGACTAAAGTTGTAAGTAAAAGTTTTGAAATATCAGCATTTTGAGAACTAAATATATCAATCATTAATAGCAGTGGTATCACAGCAATATCTTGAAAAAGTAAAATTCCTAAAGCTTTTCGGCCATATTCTTCGTTGATATCGCCATTATCATTAAGTATTTTTAAAACTATAGCAGTGGAAGATAAGGCTAGAGCAAAACCTGCTATCATTGCGATATGGCTTGCTATACCTAAAATATAAGTTACAAGTAAAGTACAAACCAAACCACAAGTTAGCATTTGCAAACTTCCATTTAAAAATACTTCTTTTTTCATTGCCAAAAGATGTTTAAATGAAAATTCAAGCCCTATGGTAAACATTAAAAAAACTATGCCAAATTCAGCTACATGTATAACAAATTCATTAGTGCTAAAACCATAAAATTCACGCACAAATAAACCTGTAGCTATATAACCTATAATAGTTGGAATACCAAATTTTTTAAGTATAACATTAAGTACGACAGCAACTGCTACTGCAGTTAAAAATAAAGTTATAAAAGCATCCACTCACCAACCTTTTGTAATGTTTTTATTATTTTATTTTTTCTAAAAAAATTAAATCAAAATTACTTCTATGTTTAACTACTGCTCTTGATTTTGAAGGATTATCTCTTCTATCAAGTTCTAATCTTAACTCTTCAATAGTGTTTTCAAACTCATCAATTTTTGTTTTTAGTTTTAAAATCACATCAACACCAGCCAAATTAACCCCAAGATCTCTTGTTAAGCGTAAAATCATTTTGATTCTATCTATATCTTTTTGAGAATAAAGCCTCATTTTACCATCGGTTCTACTTGGCTCAACTAAACCTTCTTTTTCATATTGTCTTAGAGTTTGTGGATGTATACTTAAAACTTTTGCAACAACACTTATAAGATACACCGGTTCATCATAACTATGCTCCATTACTTACTCCTTTCAAGGTAATTTTTCTTCTAAAATTTTTACAAATTCAAGATCAAGGCTATTAATATCAGGTATTTTTACATTTAAAATTAAATACATATCCCCATAAAGATCTGTTTTTCTATTTTGCACTCCATAGCCTTTAAGTCTAATTTTTTGATTGTTTTTAGAATTTGGCGGTATGGTAATTTTAACTTCTTTTCTTGGGGTATGCACACTGATTTTATCTCCAAAAAGCGCTGTTTTCAAGCTAATTTCAACCTTTTTGTACAAATCATCATCTTCTCTTTCATATTCATCGCTTTTTTCAAGTTCAACTTTTAAAATCAAATCCCCTCTTTGCCCTTGAAAGCTTTTTCCTTTACCTCGTATGCGTAGCTTTTCGCCATCTTTTATGCCATGTGGAATTTTGATTTTAACTTGCTCGTTATTTATATTTACCAAATGCTCACCACCTAAAATTCCTTTTTCAAAAGGAATTTTAACACTTGCTTGCAAGTCTAAATCTTCTTCAAATCCTCCAAATCCCCCAAAGCCACTTCTAAAATTATTACTAGAACTAAAACCGCCACTAAATCCTCCAAAGCCTCCACCAAAAATATTTTTTAAAATATCATTGATGTCAGCTCCACCTGCATTTCTTGAAAAATCATGAAAACTTTGCCCACCAAACATAGAATCGCCATATCTATCATACTGAGCTCTTTTTTTCTCATCACTTAAAATTTCATAAGCGGCGTTAATTTCTTTAAATTTTTCCTCAGCACCATTTTCTTTGTTAATATCGGGATGATATTGTCTTGCTAATTTTCTATAAGCTTTTTTTATCTCATCTGCACTAGCGTTTTGCGAAACTCCTAGTGTTTCATATAAACTATTGCTCATTTTTATTATTCCTTAATTTTTTATAAGATTATATCAAAAACTTTAGTCTTAGTCAATCAACTTTTATAAGTTTTAAAACTAAAGGTTTTATTTACAATTGTGTAAAAATAAAATTTTATACTTGCATTAAATGATTTTACAAAGGATAAAACATGAAAAAAACTATGATTCTTTCTTTGGCATTGGCAACTAGTCTTTTTAGTGCTAGTATTGATTTTAAACAAGCAGATGATAATGTAAAAAGAACTTTACCAACTGATAATCAAAATACTATACTTTCTTATCATGATTCCATACAAAAAGTTAAAAATTCAGTTGTAAATATCTCAACTTCTAAAACTGTTCAAAGTAGTTCATTTGGAATTGATGATTTTTTCAATGACCCTTATTTTAGACAATTTTTTGGTTTTGATTTCCCACAAGCTCCAAAAAATAAAAAAAATAAAGAAGTTGTAAGTTCATTGGGTTCTGGTGTAATTATTTCAAGCGATGGTTATATTATAACAAATAATCATGTTATAGAAGATGCTGAAAAAATCACTGTAAATTTACCTGATTCTAGCACTGAATATAAAGCTAAATTAATCGGAGCTGATCCTAAAACAGATTTAGCAGTGATAAAAATAGAAGCAAAAAACTTACCCGCAGTAGTTTTTGCTGATTCAGATAAATTACTAGAAGGTGATGTAGTGTTTGCTTTGGGTAATCCTTTTGGTGTTGGAAGTAGTGTTACAAGTGGGATTATTTCGGCCTTAAATAAAAACAATATAGGTCTAAATCAATATGAAAATTTCATCCAAACTGATGCTTCTATTAATCCTGGAAATTCAGGCGGAGCTTTGGTAGATAGTAGAGGAGCTTTAGTTGGGATAAATTCAGCCATACTTTCAAGAAGTGGTGGAAATAATGGCATAGGTTTTGCAATCCCTTCTAATATGGCAAAATCTATTGCACAAAAACTTATTGAGCATGGAAAAATTGAAAGAGGATATTTAGGCGTAGTCATAGGAGCTTTAACTCAAGATATTAAAAAAGCCTATACTAATCAAGAAGGTGCTTTAATCACTGAAGTACAAAAAGATTCAGCAGCTTATAATGCAGGGTTAAAAAGAGGAGATTTGATTATAAAAGTAGATAAAACTGTGATTAAAAGCCCTATGGATTTAAAAAACTACATAGGAAGTATTGATCCAAAACAAGCAGTAGAAGTAACTTATGAAAGAGATAATAAAGTCAAAACAGCTAAATTTATGTTAAAAACAGATGAAAAGTCGCTACAATATGAAAAAGGTTATATTGATGGTCTAAAATTAGTGGAACTTGACTCTAAGAATAGACAGCAATACCGCATACCTGAAAGTATTAGTGGTATTTTAATTACCGAAGTTACTCCAAAATCAAAAGCTGAAAAAATAGGTTTTGAGCAAGGTGATATTATTATAGGTGTTGATCAGTATGAAATTTCAAATTTTAAAGAATTATCTAAGGCTTTAGAATTAAATAAAGGTAAAGAGTATGTTAAAATTTGGATTAATAGAGGCGGATTTGTAAGAGCTTTACTTTTTTAAGAAAGGAAAAAAATGACAAATATTTTAATGATAGAAGATGATTTAGAATTAGCAGAGATTATAGCTGAATATTTAGAGCAATTTGATATGAAAGTAGATATTGCTCATGAGCCTTATATAGGTCTTTCAAGACTTGCTTTAAATCCTTATGATTTAATCATTTTGGATTTAAGCTTACCTGGACTTGATGGACTTGAAGTATGCGAGGAAATTCGTAAAAAATATGATACACCTATTATCATTTCAAGTGCAAGGCATGATATTAGCGATAAGGTTGCAGCACTTGATTTGGGTGCAGATGATTATTTACCAAAACCATATAATCCTCAAGAACTTCAAGCAAGAATTAAAAGTCATTTAAGAAGAATTTCAAACACAAAAACTGCTCAAGCTCAAGTTAAAAAAGATCTTGTATATGATAAATATAAACATACTATCACTATGAAAGATCAAGAAATTAGCTTTACTAATGCTGAATTTGATATTTTGAGTTATTTAATTAAAAAAGAAGGTGGAGTGGTAAGCCGCGAAGAGCTTGTGTATAATTGTAGCTCTATTAGTGAAGATTCTAGTAATAAAAGTATAGATGTAATCATTAGTAGAATCAGACAAAAAATCGGAGATGATCCTAAAACTCCAAAATACATTCATTCAATCAGAGGTATAGGATATAAATTAACTCAATGAATAAATCATCAATTTTTTATACTATAACCTTTGTTTTTTTGCTTGCAAGCGTTAGTGTAATTTTAGCTTTTTTATGGCTTATAAAATATGATCAACAAAATTACACTAATGAGCTTAATGCAAAATATTCTTTTATAGCTAATGCAAGATTATTATATTTTAATCATGTGATTAGTGAAAGAGAATTTTATGAGCAAACAAAAAATTACAAAATGATAGAATTAACAACTCCATCAGCCATAAGACAAATCATCTATAAAGCTGAAACTATAGCACGGGCTCAAACTAGCACAGGTGTAGTTGAAATCATTACTTTAGAAGATAATGTGTATTTAAAAATCATCTTTGATGGTAAGCTTTATTTATATAAAGATTTAGAATATCAAGGTTATCGTTATTTTGTGATCAAGCTTATTGCTAGTATAGTAGTAATGGTTTTATTGATTTTATATATTTTTATCATTAAAAAATTAAAACCACTTAGAGCTTTAAAAAGACAAATTGATAAATTTGGCGAAAATAAACTCAATGAAATTCAAAATGTTAGCAAGGGAAATGATGAAATTTCTCAAGTAGCAACAGCCTTTTATGAGTCTATTTTAAGAATTCAAAAACTAAACACTTCAAGGCAGTTTTTCTTAAGAAATATTATGCATGAGCTAAAAACCCCCATTACTAAAGGTTTAATTACTTTAGAAATGCTTGAAGATAGCAAATATAAAGAAAGATTAGTGGGTGCTTTTAATCGTTTAGAGATTTTGATTAATGAATTTGCAGCCATTGAGCAAATTACTTCGGGTGCTGGTTTGATTAATTTAAAAAAATACAATATCTTAGATCTTTTAGATGAAGCTAAAGATATAGCTATGAGTGATGATGAAAAGGTAAAAATTAGTATAAAAGAAAGTTTTAGTGTCAATGTAGATTTTAAACTTTTTACCACTGCAATGAAAAACATGATAGATAATGCGACAAAATATTCTGATGAAAATTGCGTTACTATAGAAATAACTAAAGATTATCTTTGCTTTAAAAACAAAGGAAAAGCCTTAGATAAAGACTTAAAATATTATACTCAAGCCTTTACGCAAGGCAAGAAAAATAAAGATAGTTTTGGACTTGGATTATACATTGTTAAGACTATTTTAGATTCTCATAAACTCACGCTTTATTATGAATATAAAGATGGTGTTAATCATTTTTATTTTAATGATATACAAAATATAATTTTAAACTAGGAAATTCATGCCCTTATCGCGTTTAAATGAAGAACAATATAAAGCCGCTAGCGCTCCTTTTGGACATAATCTAATTATAGCAAGTGCAGGCACGGGTAAAACTTCAACTATAGTTGCAAGAATAGCTTTTTTACTTCAAAATGGTATAAAGCCTGAAAAAATTATGCTTCTAACCTTTACAAACAAAGCTAGTAAAGAGATGATAGAAAGACTTAGTAGGTATTTTGATAAAAGCATTACTTCAAAAATCACAGCTGGAACCTTTCATAGTACTGCTTATTCTCTACTTAAAGAGTTAAATCACGATATTATTTTAAAACCTGCGAGTGAGCTTAAAATTCTTTTGCGTTCTATTTTTGAAAAACGTACTTTTCATCATTTAAGCGATACTAAACCTTATATGCCAAGCTATTTGTATGATGTGTATTCTTTATTTCAAAATACTAATGCAAACTTAGATGAATTTTATAATTGGTTTTGTCAAAATTATGATGAACAAGCTGTTTATGCTGAAATTTATGAAGATATTTTAAAAGAATACGAAGAAGAAAAAATGCGTTTTAACTATGTAGATTTTAATGATTTATTGATCAAATTAAAACATGTTTTAGCTTCACATCATTTTGAATTTGATGAGATTTTAGTAGATGAATACCAAGATACTAACACCTTGCAAGGCTCGTTAATTGATGCTTTTAAAAGTAAAAGTTTGTTTTGTGTGGGTGATTATGATCAAAGTATTTATGCTTTTAATGGGGCTGATATTTCTATTATAGGAAGTTTTAAAGATAGATTTGTCGATGCAAATATTTTTACTTTAAATAAAAACTATCGTTCTAGTAAAAATATACTTGCGTTAGCTAATAAGGTTATTTTAAACAATGAAAGATTATATCCTAAAGAATTAATTGTAACTAGAGAAGGAGATTTTAAAGCGCCAAGTTTGCTAACTTTTAATGAATTATTTGATCAATACTCTACCATAGCAAAAATAATCTTACAAAGCGGGGTTAATCTTGATGAAATTGCTGTGATTTTTAGAAACAATTCTAGTGCAGATGGAGTAGAAGTAGCCTTAAGAGAACTTGGCATAGCAAGCAAAAGAAAAGGTGGAGGAAGTTTTTTTGAAAGCTTGGAAGTTAAAAACTTTTGCTCTATGCTTGCAATCGTGCTTAATCCAAAAGATATCATGGCTTTTATACATTTACTTGAATACACCAAAGGAGTTGGTGGGGTTTTGGCAAAAGATATTTTTGATGCTTTATTAAAATTAGGACATTCTAGTTTAATTAAAGGCTTTTTAAATCCTGATAGTAGTGTGAATTTAAAAAAATACAAAAAACAAAGTTACCAACTAGGACTTTTTGATGATATTGAGGAGCTAGCCTCGCCTTCAAGATTTAACTTAGAAAGTGAATTTAACACCCACCCTATTTTAAGCTTACCCAAAATCAACGAGTTTTGTGCAAAAAATCTTGAAAAAATTTATCTTTTTATTAAAAAAGCAAGTGAGTGTAAAATCTCGACCCAACTTGTAGATTTGATTTTAGAAAATGATTATTTTAAAGAAATTTGTGATATTTTGGCAACTAAAAGAGCGACTAATAAAAATTCCAATGTTGATTTAAATAAAAAAAATGAAATTTTAGAAAAAATCAACGCGAAAATGTTTGTATTAAAAGAACTTGCTAAAAATTATAGCGATAATTATAAATACTATAACTTTCTTACTCTTGGTGCTAGTGAAATGAGTAGTGGTAGTGGGGTTAATCTTTTAAGTATACATGCAAGTAAGGGGCTTGAGTTTGAACTTGTATTTGTAATTGATCTTGCACAAGGAAGATTTCCCAACCAAAAACTCATGAGCATGGGCGGAAGTTTAGAAGAAGAAAGAAGG
The DNA here is from genome assembly GCF_025771865.1 of Campylobacter sp. IFREMER_LSEM_CL2090. Taxonomy (NCBI): domain Bacteria; kingdom Pseudomonadati; phylum Campylobacterota; class Epsilonproteobacteria; order Campylobacterales; family Campylobacteraceae; genus Campylobacter; species Campylobacter sp. IFREMER_LSEM_CL2090. The sequence continues at coordinate 46,586 of NZ_JAKMRA010000004.1, read as the reverse complement.
CTTTTTTATGTAGCTGTAACTAGAGCTAAAGATACTTTATACTTAAGCTATGCAAAATATGATAAGATTAAAAAAAGCAATTATCAACCCTCGTGTTTTCTAATCGAAGCAGGTATGTGCAAAGAAGAATAAAAATAAGACTTTATTAATCTTTTTATATTATGATTAATAAAAATCATTCAAGGAGAAAAAATGAATAGTGTATTATTCAAAGGAAATAAAGTAAATTTAAAAGGAAACAACATCCAAATTGGCGACATGGCTCCAAATATCACTTTAAAAGCCAAAGATCTTTCAGGTGTTGAAATTGCTCCAAAAGGTAAAACTCAAATTATTATCAGCGTACCAAGCCTTGATACTCCAGTATGTGCAACTGAAGCTAGAGAATTTAATAAAAAAGCAGCAGCAAGTGGTGTAGAAGTAATCGTAGTTAGTATGGACTTACCATTTGCTATGGGTCGTTTTTGCTCAACTGAAGGTATAGATAATTTAACTGTTGCGAGTGATTTTGTTTCTAAAGAATTTGGTGAAAAATATGGTGTTTTAATGGCTGATGGTCCACTTGAGGGAATTTTAGCTAGAGCAGTGTTTGTAATTAAAGATGGCGTAGTTGCTTATAAAGAATTAGTAAATGAAGTAACAGAACTTCCTAATATGCAAGCTTTAGAAAATTTCTTTAGTCAAAGTTGTGGATGTGGTGGTTGTGGTTGCCACTAAATTTTAAAAGCCTGCAAAAGGCTTTTAAATCTAACTGCAAAAATACTTAAAAACAATATTAGCAATTAAGCTTTTCTAATTTTGGAGCAATAACAAATCTACAATAAGCTTGGCTAGGATTATTTTTAAAATATTTTTGATGATAGTTTTCAGCCTTATAAAATTTTTCTAGTTTTAAAACTTGTGTAACTATGTCTTTAGTGTAATATTTTTGTGCTTTTTGTAAAAAATTGCTAATAATTTTTAACTCCTCATTAGTTTGATAAAAAATAACTGATCTATATTGTATCCCCTCATCAGCTCCTTGTTTATCTAAGCTTGTTGGATCGTGCATTTTGAGAAAAATTTCTAAGATTTTTTCTAATGAAATTTGTTTTTCATCATAAATTATCTTAGCTACTTCTATATTCCCATCACCATTTACCACGCTTTCATAACTTGGATTTGGCTTACCACCGCTATAACCTACTTCTGTATAAACTACGCCTTTGATTTCATCAAACACAGCTTGAGTACACCAAAAACAACCCGCACCTAAGATAATTTCCTTATTTGTCATTATTTTCCAAATCCTCATTTTCTTTTAAAACAAGTTGCATAAGATAAAGCTCTTCCCCATCTATGATTTTTAAATCTTTATCTTCGCATTTTGGGCACCAAAAGATATTATTTTTAAGTACTCCACTAAAATGGCATTTTTGACACTCAACTACTACTTCTTGAATATGCATAATAAATTTAGCATTTTTACATAAGGGGCTATTTTCTTTAAAAGTTTCAAAGCTTCTTTGCAAAAGTGGAGGTTCAACCCCACTTAAACGCCCTATTTTAACATGCACTTCTTCAATAACTTTTCCTTGAGCATATTCTTCACAAAGTTCTAGCAAAGATTCTGTAATACTTAACTCATGCATTAGCAAATTCTTGGTAAAAGTTCGCCTTTTGGAGCTTCTAAAATGCGTTTTGCTCCATAAGCATTTTCTAAAACCACTCTTGCTTTTTTATTAGCTGTGATTTCACCTATAATAGCTGCATTAGTATTAAATTGTTTTAAAATTTCTAATGCTTTTTGTTCATCTTTTTTATCTACACAAATAATAAAAGTTCCTTCATTTGCAAGCTCATAAGGCTCATACCCAAAAAGCTCACAAACCCCTAAAACTTCATCACAAACTGGGATTTTTTCTTCAAATATTAAAAGCTCTAAATTACTTAATTTAGTCCATTCATTTAAAACTGCACTAAGCCCACCACGCGTAGCATCACGCATTGCTTTTATGGAAATATTTGCATTTAAAAGTGTTAAAACTTCATCTTTTAAGCTTTTACAATCACTTTGGATATTTGCCTCTAAATTATTTCTTTCAACCAAAACCGCACAACCATGAGCTCCAATATCCCTTGAAACTAAGATACTACAACCACTTTTTAAGTTTTTGGTATTGATTTTTTGTATATTTTTACCTATACATGAAGTATTAATGTATATTTCATCGCCTTTATTTTTAGGAACAACTTTAGTATCCCCGCAAACTAGCTTTACTCCCGCTTTATCGCATTCTTCTTTTATAGATTTTAGTATAATTTTTAACTTTTCTAGCTCAAAACCCTCTTCTAAAATTAAAGCTAATGATAAATATAGCGGTTTTGCTCCCACCATTAATACATCATTTACACTACCACAAACTGCTAATTTTCCTATATTTATATCTTTTAAAAAGATAGGATTTAATACAAAAGAATCAGTACTAAAAGCCAAATCATCTAAAATTGCAGCATCATTTGCCTCTTTTAAAACATCATTTTCAAAAATAGAAAAAATTTCACTTATCAAAGCATTCATTTCTTCGCCACCGCCACCATGGGCTAAAGTAATTTGCTTCATTTTATGCCTTATCTTGATAGTATTTATAATAAGCTGCGCAAGCTCCTTCACTAGAAACCATACAGCTACCTATGGGATTTTTTGGAGTGCAAGCTTTTGCAAACACCTTACAATCGTAAGGCTTAGCTAAGCCTCTTAAAATTTGACCACAAATACAAGCCTTGCTTTCGTTTTTACTTTGTACTTTACAATCAAATACTTTGCTAGCATCTAAGTGTGCAAATTCATCTTTTAGACAAAGCCCGCCATTTACAATCACTCCAAGACCTCTAAATTCAAAATCACAAGGTTTAAAGTATTTTTCCACTAAAGCCTTAGCTTTTAAATTTCCTTCTTTGCTAACTACTCTGTGATATTCATTATAAACTTCAAAAGTATTTGCATTCATTTGCTCTACTATATTTAATACACTAAGCATTATATCAACTGGCTCAAAACCACTCACTGCTATAGGAGTTTTGTATTTTTTAGCAATAGGTTCATAAATGTTTGATCCTGTGATAACGCTTACATGGGAAGGCCCTAAAAATGCGTCAATTTTTACATTTTCATCTTGCATGATAGCTTCTACCGCGGGTGGAACCAACACATGATTAATATGAAAAAATAAATTTTTTAAATTTAAAGCTATACCTTTTTCTATAATCACCCCACTCATAGGTGTAGTTGTCTCAAAACCTATGGTAAAAAAGATTATATTTTTTTCAGGGTTTTTTAAAGCTATATCTATCACATCCAAAGGTGTATAAAGTGCTCTAATATCAGCCCCTTTAGCTCTAAGATCAATTAAGCTTTCATAACTTCCTGGTACTTTAAGCATATCGCCTAATACGCAAAAGATAGTATTTGGCATACTTGCAAGCTTTAAAGCCACATCAATACGCTCTCTTGGCATAACACACACAGGACAGCCTGGGCCATGAACAAAATTAATTTCTTTTGGCAATAAATCAGGCAAACCAAATTTCATAATACTATGCGTATGTCCACCGCAAATTTCCATGATATTAATAGGCTTAGTAATTTTAGAAGCAATAAGTTCTTTTAGGGCTAAAATTCTTTCTTTATCTCTAAAATCATTAATTAAATCCATTTTTTAGCCCCATATCGCCTTCATTTTCATCGATTTGTCCATTTTGCATTTTCTCTGCTATATCAGCATAAATTTTTAAACTCTCTTGTGCAGCTTGAGTGTCGATTTTTTCCATAGCAAAACCCACATGTATAAGCACATAATCGCCTACTTTTAAAGGCTCGCTTATTAAATCCAAACTTACTCTTCTTTTAACCCCTAAAGTTTCTACTATGGCTGAATTTAGCTCATCAATTTCTAAAATTTTAGAAGGTATAGAAAGACACATTAGTTAAGCTCCTTTTTCATTTTCAGATAATTTATCCAAAGATTAAATCCTGTTTTTGTTTTACTATCTAAAATCATAATATCTATTTTAGGATTTAATCTTTTAGCTGCCATAGAAGCTGCTTTGAAATCAAAGTCAAAATGTTGAGCCAAATCGGCTTTAGTAATGACTAATAAATCAGCCTTTCTAAACATCACTGGATATTTTTCCACCTTATCGCTACCTTCTGTTACTGAAAGTAAAACTACATTTAAATGTTCACCCAAATCATAACTTGCAGGACATACCAAATTTCCCACATTTTCAACAAAAACTATATCAAGTTCGCTAAGTTTAAAATGATGTAAAGCTTCATGCACCATAAAAGCATCTAAATGACAAGTTTGTCCTGTAGTAATTTGATGAGCTAAGCCTCCTGCTTTGATAATGCGATTTGCATCATTATTAGTTTCTAAATCTCCTTCAACCACAGCTATTTTTAAATCATCTTTTAAAGTTTTTATAGTTTCTTCTAAAAGCGTTGTTTTACCGCTTCCTGGGGAACTCATTAAATTAATACAAAGAGTATTATACTCATTAAAATGCTCTCTATTATGAGCTGCTTGATGATCATTTTTTGATAAAATTTTACTAATAACATTAATAGTTTTTTCATCTTTTAAAACTGGATTTTCATGATGGTGATCATGATGATGTTCATGTCCATTAATAGAACAACCGCAATCTTTACACATAATCTTTCCTTTATATTTTTATTTTATTGTATATAAAAAAGTATTAAAAAAATATGAGTTTTATTAAGTTTTTGAAGATAAATAATGCACAAGTTGCCCAAGTGCAATAGAACTATCATTGCAAGGAAATTGCAAAGAAGTTTTATAAGCAAAATTTTTTCGATCTAAAATTTCAAGCAAGGTTTTATTTTGAAATACCCCGCCACATAAAAGCACTTCTTCTTTAAATTTTTTTGAATATTCTATAATTAAATTTGCAATACCATTTAGCAAACCTGTGCTAATTTTAACTTTATCTTTATCTTCTAAAGCTTGCAAAAAAGCATTTTTAAAGCAAATTTCTTTTTCTTTGATGTCAAATTTGTAACTATAATCAAGATTTTTATCATAATATTTTTCCATCAAAAGCCCAATTTGTGCTTCATAATCAAGCTTTTGTATATCAAAAGCAAAAGCGCCAAAAGCATCAATAATCCTACCAAGAGAACTCGTATATAAAGAGCTTTGAGTGTGAATTTTTTTAAGATTATTTAATTTTACTTGAGAAAATTTAGCTAAAAACTCGCTAGCTTTGCTTTCTAAATTAAAATCAAAAATTAAAGCTAAAGCTAAATTTGCGATATTTTTAATATCTGCATTAATTAGTTTGAAATTTTTAAAATGATTTAGCCTTTCATAGCTTTTTAAACTCGCTCTAAAAATCTCCCCACCCCAAATTTTTCCATCATCTCCATAACCTGTTCCATCAAAAACAAAGGCTAAAACATTATTTTTGTAAATTTTGTGTTCAAATAAACAAGCACACAAATGTGCATAGTGATGTTGCACGCGAAAATTTTTATAATCTCTAAATTCTTTTACATAGTTAAATTGTGGGTGCTTATCGCTTAAAATATGATCAAAATTTAGTTTATAAGAGTTTTGAAAGAAAGTTAAAATTTTAAAAAATCTCTCTTGTATGTCTAAACTTTTCATATCGCCTATATAAGGAGAAATGAAAATTTGATTTTTAAAAAAACAAGCAAATTCGTTTTTTAACTCACTTCCTAGAGCTAGAATATTTTCTTTTGTATTAAAAATACTTGCTGTATTGATATAAAGTGGGTTAAGGCCTCTTGAAGTCCTTAAAAACATAGTTTTTTCGCTAATAACTTGAGCAATGCTATCATCGCTTGAGTTGTGTATTGTTCTATCATAATCAAGATAAAAATCAAATACATCACTAAGTTGCTCTAAAAGTTTTGTTTCTTCATAAATAATGCTTTGTGAACTTAAATTAGCACTTGTTGCAATGATAGGTTTTTTAAAATGTTCAAAAAGCATTAAATGCGTTCCCATATAAGCTAACATAATACCTATTTTATTGGTATCTGGTGCTAAGCTTTTATGGATATTTTTGCTATTTAAAATAACTATGGGTTTTAAATTTGAAGTTAAAAGTTTTGCTTCAGCTTCATTAATAAAAGCTAATTCTTGAGCCATTTTAAGATCTTTTACCATGATAGCAAAAGGCTTTTTAGGGCGATTTTTGCGTATTCTAAGTTCATTTATAGCATTTTTATTTGTGCTATCACAAATTAAATGAAACCCACCCATACCTTTAAAAGCTATGATTTTACCTTCTTCTAAAAGCTTTGCAAGCAAGATAAAAGCTTTTTCATCTTTGGCTAAAATATTTTGATTTTTATCTTTTAAAAAAATAGTAATTTTACATTTTGGGCATGAGAGTGGTTGGGCATGAAAACGACGATTAGCAGGATCTTCATACTCGCTTTGACAAAAAGAACACATTTTAAACTCATCCATAGTCGTATTAACTCTATCATATGGGAGTTTTTTTATAATAGAAAATCTTGGCCCGCAATTTGTGCAAGTGATGAATGGATATTTAAAACGCGGATTTTTCTCATCGTAAAATTCATTATAGCAATCCTCACAAAGAGCAAAATCGCTTAAAATCGGGCTAAATTTTTCACTATCTTGTGAAGTACTTATGATAAATTCATTATAAGTTTTTTGAAGTTTTTTATAAGAAAAGCTAAAATCATCTATCCTAGCTAAAGGTGGTAAATTAACAAAAAGTTTTTCTTTAAAAATTTTTAAATCATCATTGCCACACTCAAGGATTATAACAACACCTAAGCTATTATTATAAACTTCACCTTTTAAATTAAGCTCTTTAGCTATGTTAAAAACAAAAGGACGAAAGCCAACGCCTTGCACTAGCCCTTTAATATGAATTTCATATCCAAAGTGGGACATCACTTAACTTAAAAAATGGTATGTGTTTAAATACATTTTTGCTAAGGCTTTTATGCTCAAACAAACTCCCACTAAGCACGGCACAATCAACTTGCTCTTTAGCCTTTAAATCATCAAATAAATCTCTTAAAAAATACACCAAACTCTCAACAACACCTAAGGCTATGATTTGATTTTCTACTCCAGCAAGCTTAAAACTCATCACACTTCTTAAGGTCTTAGTGTAATCAAATTCTTTTTGCTCATTAAGCTTAAAGTCTATCCTAACACCTTTTGCCATTTTACTCTCATCAGCTAAGGCCAAAAGTGCTAATGCTGCTTTTTTCTCGTCTTCACTAAGCTCTAAAATCATCCCTACCATGCCAAAAAGATTAAAAAAATTATTAGCCATATTTAGTTCTTTTCGCACAAGAATAAATTCTTTTTCGTAATTAGCTAATAATCTCTTAGCAACATCATCTTGACTTATAGTTTCATAAAACTCATCAAAGCTTTTTGGTAAGCAAAGTTTTAAAAGATTTAGTTCTTTATCAAGTAAGATAATATCATCATTTCTTTTGCTAAGTTCTAAAAGCAAAGGCTTTTTGTCTTTAAAATCAGACAATATACAAGAAATTCTTGCGAAATTTTTATCCTCTTTTTGAAAAATCAAATTTTTAAACTCGGGTAAAATATAATCATAACCCCTACAAACTACTAGTTCATTTTCGATTAAAGCTACTTCAAAATCATCTTCAAAATGTTCTAGCTTTTTAAAATTTAAAAACTTAATTCCTTCTTTTTCAAGTTCAAAACATAAAGCAAACAAGAAAAGATTATCATATATTTTGATTTTAAAATATTCATGATTTAATTGATGATTTTGTCTAAAAATAGCATTAAATTTAAGCTTCATTAGAGGCTTTTCAACCCCTGCTAAGATTTTAAATTGCTCGTTATTGCAAGAAAAAAATGCATTGATATGTTTTGGGTCACAAGGTATTAAAAAATCATCCAATGCTTCATTAAAAATTTCAAAAGCATATATTCCTTTTGGACTTTTAAAATGCATTTTTTCTTTGTTTTTTAATTTTTCCAAGGCTTTTTTTAAATTATCGTAGAAATTTTCTTTAGTGATTTTTATAAAATCTTCTTCTATTTTAAATTCTTCTTCTACAAAAATACCCCATTCATTTTCTAAAAGCTCGCCATTAGTATAAGCATTTGCATTAAGTCTTGTTAAAAAACTTCTTTGAGTAAAAGCTTTTTCTTTTTTTATAGGTGTAAAATCTTCTTCTATAACTTTTAAGTCAAATTTGTTTAAAAAAACACTATGGCTGATATTTTCTAAATTAGAACAAAAGGCTTGAATTTCATCTTTTTCGCCTTTAATCTTAATGATAATTTTTTCATCTTTTTGCTCATAATCATACACATAATCTTTAGCATAATAAGCTAACAAATACTCAAAAATATCATTTTTAGATTTATAATCAAAAGTAATTTCTAAAAGCAAGTTTAAAACCTTAAAATTAAATTTTTAAAAATATAAATATAACAATTTTAATTCTAAGGAAAGCTTAAAAATATACTTAAAAAATAAGACTTTTTAGAAAAATTTCCCTTGCTTTATAATCAGGCATAAATTTATATAAAAAATCATAAAATTCTTTTTGATGATGTGGGTAGATTAAATGTGTAAGTTCATGTAAAATCACATATTCTATAGCTTTTATAGGTTTTTGCATAAGTTTTAAATTTAAGTTTATGTATGCTTTTTGATGATTACAAGAACCCCATCTTGAAATCATTTCTTTAATGCAAATTCTTTGCACTTTTCTCTTGTGGACAAATTGCCATTTTTTTATAAAATACTCAAAAATCACTCTAGCACTACGCCTTAAGAAAAGATCTAAGGACTTTTGATTTTTTGCAAAAATTTTATCTTTTTTTATAAGAACTTTTTTATGATTTTCGTTAAAAACTAGCTTGTATTTTTTACCTAAAAAATACAATTCATCACTTGCTAAAACTACTCTTTTTAAAGAAAGTTCTTTTTCTTTAGCTCTAATCCAACTTTCATTTTTTTCTAAAAATCTTAAAACATCTCTTTGCTCATAATATAGCGGTATGCTAAGCTTGAAAGTTAAATCCCTATCTATCTTAAGTCTTAAGTATTTAAGTTTTTTCTTTTCAAAAACAAAACGAAATTCTTTAAATTCTAAAATTCCTTTTATACTAGTGCTTTGCCTTGCCATTTTTTACTTTTCCATCTATATGAATTTACTATACCGCGTAAAAACTCATCTGCACAAAAACCTATCCAAACTCCCAAAATTCCAAGTCCAGCATAAAAACAAAGCACATAACCAACTGGTAAAGAAACCCCAAGCATAAACACCACTCCACTTAAAAATGGAAATCTCGCATCACCACTTGCTCTTAGCGAATTCACCATGACTATATTAAAAGTTCTTGAGATTTCTAAGAAAATTGAAAGAGTAAAAAGTGGTATCATAAGTTCTTTTAAACTTTCTTCAAGCTTTACCACACCCATGGTAAAATCTTGCAAAACATAATTAAGTAAAGCTACAAAAGCACTTGCTACCACGCTAAAATATAAAGCTATCCATGTATGTTTATAGGCCACATTTAAGTATTTTGCGCCGACTAATTTACCTATGATAATTTCATTGGCTACGCTTATAGCTTGCCCTACTAGCATGATGAGCAAAGAAATTTGAAAATAAATCGTTTGAACGCTTAAATTTTCTTTACCCAAACTTGCTACAAAAGCAAAAGCTATGGTGTATTGTATAAACCATATCAAATGCTCTCCTGCTGCAAAACCACCGATGTTAAAAATCTTTTTAAGTACCACTTTTTCAAGGCTTATCATCTCTTTAATTTTAAGATGAATTTTGAGTTTAAAACTAAGTATTGCTACAAGCATACCAAAGGCGACCAAACGCCCAAGTATATTACTAAGCCCTACTCCAAAAAGCTCTAGTTTGGTAAAATGTAATACATAAAAATTTCCTATAAATATCACAACATTCATCAATAAGGTAGTAAACATAACCCAATAAGCCATATTATATACCCTAATAATAGCAGCTAAAACTATACCCATAGCGTCAAAAAACAAACAAATTCCAAGCATGTGCAAGTAAATCGCACTATCTTTTAAAAGCTCATTTGGAATTTGTAAAAGATAAAGCAAAAACTCTCCATGCCATAAAATCAAACTTCCGCACACAAAACCAAGCAAAGCATTTAAAAATAAACTTTGATGAATTGCCTTTCTTGCTAGAGTGTAATCTTTAGCCCCTAAAGCTTGAGCGATCACTACACTACAACCCACACTTAAAAAACTAAAAATAATGATAAATAAATCTGCTACTTGATTACCCGCACCCATGGCTCCAACTAAAAAGTTAGAATACTGCGAAACCATAACGGTGTTGATAATCAAAGAAAAATATCTTAAAAACATTTCAAGCAATATAGGCATACTAAGATGTTTGAGTGAAAGTTGTTTGCTTGCCATAAATACTCTTTTTGATAATAATCTTTTGAAAGTAAAAAGTAATTTTACTTAAAAATTACTTTTTATAAAATAAATAATATTAATTCGAATTTACTATACTTAAAACAATCTGTTTATTTTCCTCTTTAAAAGTATATATTAAATCATCACACTTATATGAGATTTCTTTTTTACAAGTTTTATCTTTTAAAGGTTCTTGTAAAATTTGTGGTAAGTGTTTTTTAATAAGTAGTTTCATAGGTATACCCATACCATGAGTTAGATTTTTAATAAACTTACCATCTATTTGTTTTTCATCTATAACTTTTATAAATTCAACATCAAGTCCATGTTCTTTTAAGATATTAATATATTCTTCTTTTTCTTCTAAAGTTATCCATTTATCAAATTTAGAATGATAAGCAATATATTTTGGATTTGGATATTTTGCTTGTATATTTAGATGATCTTTGTTTAATGTTTCTCTAATGAGTTTTCTAGCGGGTGAAAAATAATAAGGTGATTGTTTGTTTGTAGTCCATAGTGTTTTATCAAAAAAATATAACTTCATATTACTATAAAAATTAAGAAATGCAAAGCAATAGTATTTAGTATAATCGATTTCTTTTCCAAAACCTATAACCCTCCATAAATTAGTAAGACTAACATGAGAAGAATTATCAATCACAACATCAACAAGCCAAGGAGCTATTTTTACACATAAATTTGCTAAATATCCTCCATGCGAGGATCCAATTAAAATATGCTTTATACCCCGCCCCATAGCTTTAAAAGGAGAACTTTTTCTAATATATAAAAGAGCATTTAGTATATCTATTGCTTGCATAATACCAAAATTTTGATATTCATTTTTGGTAGGTTGCAAACTTACACTTAAATCCAAACAATAATCTTTGTCAAATTCCCAATTATCTTTCTTTCTTTGAATTTCTTTATTAAGATATTCCATAGCAGGATCAAATTCTTCAAAAGTATTGAGTTTTGATATATTGTAAGGAATTTCCATATTAATAGCTTTTAAGCTCGTATCAAAAATAAGCTTATCGATATTATCAAGAAAAAATTTTGCTCCAGTTTGAGTTCTATTTCCTATGCAATGATAATTTACATTTAAAACTGCTACATTATAATTTCTAGCACAATAATCACTTATATATAAATCATCTTTTATATCTCCGCCAATACCATTTATAACACAAACAATCGCCTCTATTTCTTTGCTATCATCATAAGTTAATTTAAATTCTAATTTACTTTCTCTTTTTATATTTAATTCTACATCATCACAAGAGTCTATGAAATAAGTTTGATTTATGAGCATATTAAGCCTTTTAGAAATTTTGATTAATTATATCATCAAAATTTCTAAATAAATAAAAATTATCCAAAAGCTCCATTTAAGTATGCTTTTGTTTTTTCTTGTTTTGGATTTTCAAAAAATTCCTTGCTCTCTCCAAATTCTACAAGTTCGCCTAGATGAAAAAACGCAGTATAATCAGCCACGCGCTTACCTTGTTGCATGTTATGCGTTACCATGATCATAGAAAGATTATGACTTAATTCTTTAATAAGCTCTTCTATAACGCTTGAAGATATAGGATCAAGTGCAGAAGTTGGTTCATCTAAAAGTAATAATTTTGGCTTTATAGCTAAAGCTCTTGCTATACAAAGGCGTTGTTGCTGACCACCTGAAAGTGCTAGAGCATTTTGTTTTAGTTTATCTTTAACCTCCTCAAAAAGCCCTACTTTTTTAAGACAATCTTCCACCAAAGCATCTTCTTCATCTTTGTTTTTAATCATCCCATGGAGTTTTGGAGCATAAGAAATATTATCATAAATGCTTTTTACAAAAACATTAGGTTGTTGAAATACCATTCCAACTTTTTTTCTAAGCACGACTAAATCTTGATTTTTAACATCTTTTCCATCAATCTCAACAAGACCATCGATTTTTGCTATTTTGTCATTCATCCTATTAAAACAACGCAAAAATGTGGATTTTCCACAGCCTGAAGCACCTATTAAAGCTGTGATTTTATTTTTTTGAATTTCCATATTAATATCAAATAAAGCTTGTTTTTTACCATAAAATAAATTTAGATTTGTTGTTTTTGCTATCATTTTAATTTTCCTTGAAAATATCTTCTTAAAAGTATTGCTGCTAAATTTAAAATTACCAAAAGAGATAAAAGCACTATAATCCCTGCTGCTGTTCTTTCTAAAAATGCACGCTCTGGCATAGCTGACCATGAAAAAATTTGAGCAGGTAAAACACTTGTTGGCGCAAAAACACTATTTGCCACATCAGGTATAAAAGCTATCATACCTATAATCATCAAAGGTGCGGTTTCACCAATAGCTTGAGCTAAAGTTAAAATAGAACCTGTTAAAATCATAGGCATTGCCAAAGGTAGCATAATGCCTTTTATCATTTGAATTTTAGTCATGCCTAAAGCATATGCTGCATTTTTCATATTAATATCCACACTTTTTAAGGCAGCTTTAGTTGAAACAATAATAATAGGTAAGCTCATAATAGCCAAAGTTAATCCTCCAACTAAAGCACTAGAACGAGGCATCCCAAAAAGATTAATAAACACCCCAAGTCCTAAAAGTCCAAATAAAATACTAGGAATACTTGCAAGGTTATTAATACACACTTCTATAAAATGCGTAAATACATTTTGCGGAGCAAATTCTTCTAAATAAATAGCTGCCCCAACTCCTATTGGGATACTTACAACCATACATACTATCATCACAAGTAAAGTTCCAACCACAGAAGCAAAGATTCCTGAATTTTCAGGTGATTTAGAATCTCCATTAAGGAAAAAATTTGTGTTAAAACTTAGTTTGATTTCTTGCTTTTGAACTAATTCATCAACTAAAGTTTTTTGTTCATCGCTTAGTTTATTGTAGTTTTTTTTCATATATTGATCAACTTCAGAATTTGCTAAAAGCCAAGATTTTTCTTTGATTTGACCTGTTCTTATTTTCCTTTGTTCAGCACGCGATAAAAGCTCATATGAAGGGCTATTTCTATCAGCCTGGGCATAAATGTAAGTTTGCTTAAAAGCTCCTATCCCAAGATACCCTACGCTTGATAAAAAAATACAAAGAAAAATAAGGTTTATATAAAGCCCCATTTTACAGAATCTTTTGAAATTTTTTGAAGCTTTTTTTCTTTGTTTAAAAAGTTTTTTCATAAATTTTTCCTTTTATGGAAGCGATTTATCAAATAAACGCTAAAAATATTAATGATTAATGTAATAATAAAAAGCACAAGCCCTAAAGAAAATGCACTTAAAGCTAAAGAACTATCAAAAGCTTGATCACCGCTTAATGCTTCTACTATTTTTACAGTCACTGTTGTCATATCTTCTAAAAAATTCATTGTTAAATTTGGACGCAATGAAGCAGCCATAACAACAATCATTGTTTCACCTAAAGCTCTTGAAAGTCCTAAAAGACAAGCTGCAACTATACCTGGCATTGCTTCTGGTAAAATTACTGCAAAAACGACTTCTTTTTTAGTCATACCTAAAGCATAAGCTCCATTTATCCTTTTTAAACTTACAGCTTCAATGCAATCTTGTGAGAGTGAAGCCACTATAGGAACTATCATAATACCCATGATAAAACCTGCACCTAGGGCACTTTGAAAACTAGCTTCTATACCAAAAAGAGAAAAAAACCACACTATAAAAGGAGCTACCACTATGGCTGCGAAAAATCCAAAAACTACAGTAGGAATTCCTGCTATGATTTCTAAAATAGGTTTTAAATAGTTTTTAGATTTTTTACCTGCAAATACTCCAAGATAAATAGCACACATTACACCTAAAGGTAAGGCTGTTAGCATTGCTATTAATGAAATATAAAAAGTTCCCCAAAATAAACTCAAGGCACCAAAAACCCCATGCTTGCTACTTCCATCAGCACCTACAAATGCAGCATCTGCTGCCCACTGACTTGAGAATAAAAAAGTAAATACGCTTTCTTTTTGAAAAAATTTTAATGCCTCTATTAAAATAGTTAGCATAATAGCAAAGCTTACTACTACGCTAACAAAAGCACAAAGAAAAAGCGTTAATTTTATTATTTTTTCTTTTATCAATTTTTCATCCTAAAAATTAAAAAACTTTCCCTGCTTTAACAAGCTCATCAGTTAATAAACCTTTTTCTTCTATATGTTTTTGGGTTTGTTTTAATGTTTTTTCATCCAAAGGAACTAATCCTATTTTTTCTAATTCTGCTCCGCTTTTAGCTAAATCATCACTCATATAAATTTTTGCAAATTCAAATACTTCTGGATTTTTCTTAGCATTCATATATATAAACAAAGAACGAGCTAGTTTATATTTTCCTTCGGAAATATTCTTCTCATCAGCTTTTACACCATCAATATCAACTGCATTAATCTTATCATCATTGCTAGCTAAAAATCCGTATCCAAAAAGCCCAAAAGCTTCTTTATCAACAGAAAGTTTTGAAACAATTAAATTATCGTTTTCTCCGCTTGGTATAAATGCTCCATCTTGGCGTATAGTTTTATATGCACCTTTATATTCAGGAATTTTTTTAGAAATATCTACCATTACAAGCTCTTCTATACTATCTCTTGTTCCTGAACTTGATGGAGGACCATAGATTGTAATTTTTCTATTTGGTAGATTTTTATTGATTTGTTGCCAATTTGTATAAGGATTTGGGACTAATTTTCCATCTTGTGGAATTTCTTTGGCCAAAGCTAAAAATAACTCATGTAAGCTTATATTTAATGGAGCATTGATTTTATTTTGAGCTAAAACTATGCCATCATAGCCTATCATAATCCCGACTATATCACTCACACCTGATTTTTTACAAGTTTCAAATTCACTTGGCTTGATTGCTCTTGAAGCATTAGAAATATCAGTAATTCCCTCGCAAAACACTTTAAAACCACCGCCTGTGCCAAGACTTTCAACTATAGGTGTTTTTGTATTTTTTATAGAAGCATACTCTTCAGCAACAAAAGAAGTAAAAGGATAGACAGTAGATGAACCTGCTATTTTTAATTCTGCTGCGTTTAAACTAACAAAGGTAGCCACACTTAAAGCCAAAAGTTTTTTCATTTTTTCTCCTTGTTTTAAAAAAAGTAATGAAAATTTAAAAAAACTTGGAAACATTTTGGATACATGTATTTTTTGATATAATTTTATATGCTAAATGTTATTTTGATAGAAGATGATAAAGATTTAAATGAGTTAATTAGTTTAAGACTTAGTCAAGAAAATATAAAAATTTATAATTATTTTGATTTTTTTGACTTAGAAACCTTTCTAGATACAAATGAAATAGACTTAATCATCATGGATAGAAATTTACCAAGTGGCGATAGTGTAGAGATGATAAAACAATTAAGAAAAAAAGGTTATATGGAGCCTGTGATTTTTCTTAGTGCAAAGACTTTACAAAAAGATATTTTGGAAGGTTTTGAGCAAGGCTGCGATGATTATATATGCAAACCTTTTGATTTTAATGAACTTTTATTTAGAATCAAAGCCGTAACTAAAAGAAATAAAACTCCAAAAGAACAAATTTCTTATCAAGATTTTACTTTATATATAGAAGAGAGAAAATTAATTCATCAAACAAATACATTTGAAAATTTATCAACCCTAGATGTAGAATTACTCAAGTGTTTTTTTAATCACAAAAATCAACTTCTAAGCCGTCAATTTTTAAGTGAGCAAGTATGGAAAAATGACACAACAAGCGATAAGACAATCAATACGGCTATTTTAAGATTAAAACAAAAAATTCCACAAATTAAAGAAAATATCATTTCAGTGCGCTCGGTGGGTTATAAATTGTGTTAAAAATCAGAAATTTTTTTGCTTTATTTTTTATATGTTTTTGTATATTTTTTATAGGATTGTTTTATTTTGTTAATGAGCAATATATAAACAACACTATAAAAAGCACTTATGAGCAAAAATTAAAAACCTTGAATGATACATTAAAATTTAGCATTATAAAAACACTCAATACAAACAACATTCAAGAATTTTCTCAACAAACAAGAGCAGATTTTATCATCAAAAAAGATGGAAAAACCATCTCATCTTTAGATGATTTTGATTTTTTTAAAAATCAATTTAACGCAGATTTTACACATGAATTTTTTAATAATAAAGAAATTTATTATAAAGCTTATCAATATGAAGGATATAAATACATCATCATTGTTTATCCAAAAATAAATGCAAAAATACAAGATTTTTGGATAAAAAATATTTTGATTTTTTTGCTTTTTTTAGCAGTATTAACTGCAATATATATTTTTATATTTAACTTTTTTAAAAAATACTTTCAAGAATTACTTTTGTTTATTAAAAATATAAAGAATCAATCAGAATTTCATTTTACAAAGAACTTTTTTTATGATTTAAATTCTTTAAATTTAAGATTATTAAAAATAAAAAAATTATTTTATGAGAAAGAATTACAAAATAAAAAACAAGCCAAAAAAATTAAAATGAAAAACACTCAACTTTCAAATTTAATCAGTGCTATTTCACATGAGTTAAAAAATCCTTTAAGTGTTATAAATTTAAGTTTGCAATCTTTAGAAAAAGAACATAATGATGAAACTATGAAAAAATTTATGCTTGAAAAAATTCACAAGCAAAGCATAAAAATCAACCAACTAACACACAAACTAAATTTTGTTTTTAATTTAAATATCACATCTTTAAATAAAGAAAATTTTGATTTATATGCTTTAAGTAAAAATATTGTTGAAAATTTTAATGAAAGCAGGATTAAAATTCAAGGAGAGCAAACTTTCATAAAAGCAGATTCTTTTCTCATTGAGCAAGTTATTATTAATCTCATTAGCAATGCACTAAAATATAGTCAAAAAGATATTTTTATTGAAGTTAAAAACCAAGAATTTACTATACAAGATCAAGGCATAGGCATAGAGGAAAAATACTTAAAATTAATCACAAAAAAATTTTATAAAATCAATACTAGCCAAAACAATTCTTTTGGACTAGGATTGTTTTTAGTTAAAAAAATACTCACTTTACACAAAAGTTCTTTAAAAATTCAATCTAGCCCACAAAAAGGTAGCATATTTTCTTTTAGTATTGGCTAATCACTCTCTCAAAAAGCCATATTCATAAATTTTTGGTTCGATTTTTTTAGCCAAAATATCTAAAGCTAAATTCAAATCACTAAGTAAAATTTTATAATGCTCATCTTTTGCCTTGCTAGGCATATTCATCTTGCCTTTTTCATCTCTACCTTGAAAAAATTCTTTTATATCATACAAAGAAGCATTTACCAAATACCCTGCCTTTTCTTTATGCGTGTGATAATACTTAAAAAGCTCTTTGCCTGCTTTTAAAAGCTCTTTTGCTTCATTAGAAAATTCCACCTTGTCTAATGTATCATCAAATAAAACATCTTCATTTTTTATCTTGCCATTTATAAATTTATACATAAAATCACTCTTAAATGCTTCTTGAATGATGCCTAATTCTTTCTCGCTAAAAGGTATGAAGTGATTTATACCTTCTTTTGCGCTTATACGATTTTGTCCATGAAAAAGCATAAAAGCAAGACAATTGTTTTTAAATTCATCATCATTTTTGTATAAATCATTTGGGGATAAAAACTGATCTCTATCATTTAGCCAAGTAGCTTTTATAGCATGACGCACTGAAAAATATAAGCCCGTATTGATAATATTTAATTGATTTATATTTTGAAAAATTCCATGTCTATTTGTTTTTTGATTTAGCAATGCTACTAAATTTTGTGTTTGAAAATCAGGTGCATCAGCCATTAATATCCCTATATTTTCAATTTTATCTTTTATATTAAATTTTCTAAGCCATTTGTTTATGCTTTCTTTTTTATCGTTATAAAAATTTTTCCTACCTAAAAAATTTCCATTTTCATTAAAAACATCAAGTCTTACCTTTTTAAGCTCATCTTTTTGGCTCATATCCCATATCAAAAATCCTATAGGAAAATTTCCTTTTACATTATCAAAAGTATAAGAAGGCGCTAGGAAGCCTTTCAAAAATTTAGCCTTAAAAGTTTCTCTAAATTTAGAAAAATTAGAACTATTTACATATTTAAGTTTAGAAAAAGTGGCTAGCACAGTTCCATCAATCTCACAATATATTCTTATATAAAATTGTGCAAAAAGTTCGTTTCTAGCACTGCTTAAAATATCTTTATATTTTTCATAAACATAATTATCAAGACTAACACCTTTTTTATGCTTTCCACTTCCTGACATAGTTGATGTGGCGCCTGCTTCTGCATAAGGCGGATTTATAAAGATGATGAGTTTTTTGCGTTTGTTTTCATCTTTTAAAATTTCTTGTAAATTTGAAGGTAGTTTTGATTTATAAATGACATTGCCTTTATCATCTACTTTATCAAAAAATTCATCATTTAAAAAGTCAAATTGAAAAACATGATTTTCAAATAAATTTGCACCATTTTTTATACGCTCATGTATCACATCAACATCTGCTTTATCTATGGTAGAGCAAAAAACATTTTTTGCATTTGTAAAATTTGCTAGCAAATTTCCTGTCCCACCAGCACAGTCCCATATATAGTATTTCTCTTCATAGTCTTTGCCTAAAGCCTTTGATAAATACTCACAAGCCTTATCCACCCAAATTCTTGGAGTAAAAAACGCTCCCTTTCTTTCTCTAATGTCTTGATCTACAAGCAAATCCCTACGCTCTATCATATAATCCCAAAATTCCTCCAAAGGCGGACGCTCATAAATAGCCCAAAAATCTTTATGTGCTTTTTGATTGTCTTTAAAGCCCGTTTTTTCCGTAGCGATAGAGCCTAGATCTGTCTTTTTGGCATTAAATTCATAATGATCTTTATTCAAGATAGCAAAAAGCTTTTCTACTATGGTTTGATTTTCATTTGAGAGTAAATCAGCTAGGTAAAAGTCCGCATCGATAATGCCGTTTTTCTTTGCTAAATCCCAATCTATACTTATGCTTTCTTTTACGCTTTTGCTCCATTTGTGATATATGCTTACAAAGTTGTTTTTGTTGATTTTAAATTTGCTTATGTTTTCGTTTGTTAAATTTTCTTTTATGAAATTTTTTAATTCCTCATCATTTTTTTCATAGTAAAAAATCAAAGCTTCGTTTAAAATTTCATCTAATTCTTTTAAAAGTTTTAAAAACTGCTCACTTGTGTGTTTGCTAGCTGCTACACCCCAAACCCTATCATTTTGATAAAAAATTTCTTGAATTTTATAATAAGGTAAAAATGCGATTTTTTCAGCATCAAATGCACCTATTAAAGCAGGTGTTTGCATGGTATGAAAACTTCCATTTTTTATAGTCATAATGAGTTGAACAAATGATTTTTTAATATCACTTATGCCTTGCTTAGCTTCAGCCCAAAATAAATTAATCTCGCCTAAGTCTTTGTGCTTTTGCGTGACAATAAAATCAATACTAGAACCAACTATAGAAAATTTTGAAAAATACGCTTCACGCACTTTGTTTTTTAAAATTTCTTCATTTAGCTTTAACCATTCTTGCATTTTTAACCTTTGATAATAAATAAACTTACAATTTTAAGCAAAAGAATATTATTTTTCAATTATTTTTTTATTATCATAGATTAAAATATCTTATTTTATAAATCATTAATATAAAATTTAAAGGTTTTTTATGCAAAACAAAAATGATGTTTTCTTTTTCGGCGCAGGTTTTTCAAAATCACTAAATAATTCTTATCCTACTCTTGCTGAATTATCAAAATATTTCATAGAGCAAGGACATATTTATAATAATGAGAAAATTTATCAAGAAAATATAGAGCAACTATTGACTTATCTTATAGCACCATTACCCTTTAAAACAAAGGAAGAAATTTTAAGAGATGAAGCTTCTTATCTTGAAAAGATAAATATAATTAATTCTTTTTTTATTAATTTACACAATGTTAAAAGTATAGATATAAATAATGAAGACATTAAAATATTATCAAAATTTATCAATCAAAATAAAAGTACCTGTATAACGCTAAATTATGATTTATTACTCGAACAAATATTATCTAAAAACACTCTTTATGAATGTTTTTATAAATTTCCAATTAATAGTTTATCATCAAGAGGAAGAGAACTCCATCATAGAGTATTTACTCCGTTAAAGGATGATCTGTTTAAACAACATACACCAGAAATTATAAAGTTACATGGTTCTATTAATTGGTATCACAATCGTTCTATTTCAAACAGTCAAATATATATTTATGATAATCAACATGCACCAGAATATTATTTAGATATGTTAAAAATAGATATGCATCCATTAATTATTCCACCTATACTTGATAAAACAAGCAACTATAACCATACAATTATGCAAGCTCTTTGGATGAAAGCATTTAATGCGATAATCAAAGCAAAGAATATTTATATTTATGGTTTTTCTTTTCCTTTAAGTGACTTGTCCATAGTTTATCTTTTTCAAAAAGCATTACAATTAAATAAAAATAATTACACAATATATGTAATAAATACAAATAGAAACTTAAGTAGTAAAAAGAAAAGATATATTGACATATTTGGAGAAAATAAATGTAATTTTGAATTTTGTTGTGAAAATAATTTTAAAAAATTTATGAAATATTTATCTTGTTATATAAAAGAAGATCCAGATGATGAGATAGAAAAATTATTAAAAAGTTAAAATTAAATGATATTTTAAACTTTAAAATATATCATTATAAAATCCATTATTAAAAAAAGGAGAGAAAATGCTTTCAAAAGAAGTAGTAGCTTTATTAAATGAGCAAATTAATAAAGAAATGTATGCAGCAAATTTGTATTTGAGTATGAGTTCATGGTGCTATGAGCATAGTTTTGATGGTGCAGGGGCGTTTTTGTTCGAGCATGCAAGAGAAGAAAGTGATCATGCTAGAAAACTCATCACTTATTTAAATGAAACTGATTCTAAAGTAGAATTAAAAGAAGTTAAAAAACCTGATAGTGATTTTAAATCATTACTTGATGTATTTGAAAAAACTTTTGAGCATGAGCAAAGTATCACTGCTTCTATTAATAATCTTGTAGATTTTATGCTTTCAAGTAAAGATTATTCTACATTTAATTTTCTACAATGGTATGTAAGCGAACAACACGAAGAGGAAGCGCTTTTTAGAGGTATAGTAGATAAAATCAAACTCATAAGCGATAATGGCAATGGCTTATATATGGTAGATCAATACATCAAAAGTCTGACTAATAAATAATTTTTAGCTTCCATAAATTTGGAAGCTAAATATCTTTTAATTTAAAAGAATTCTTGCAAAATAAAAGTAAATTTGCTAAAATACTTTTTATTTAAAAGGATTTTTATGCAAATGAATGAAATTACTGATAAACTTAAATTTATACTCCAAAAAGAAGGCATAAAAAATGCCAAAGATTCTGATGTAGCCAAAATGCTAAATATCAATCCTGATACCTTTTATAGTATGAAATTTAGAAATTCCATACCTTATAAACAAATACTTCATTTTTTAAATGAAAGAAATATCAACATCAATGCATTTTTTTATGAAGATTCCCTTGAGAGCAATACTCCAACACTTGATCTAAACTATAATGTCTTAAAATATTATGATGTTAATGCTTCTATGGGAGGTGGAGCTTTAAATGATAATGTGAGTTTTTCAGAAGTGATTATAGATGAAAAACTAAGTGATTTTTTTGGCTCAAAAGATTGTGATATCATCCCTTGTATAGGCGATAGCATGGAGCCTGAAATCAAAGATGATTCTTTGTGTTTAGTAGATAAAAGCAAAAGCTTTAAAGAAGGTGGAGTTTTTGCAGTAAATACCAGAGATGGTTTATTTATCAAACAAATTTTTAAAAGCAATAAAGGCGGAGTTTATTTACACTCTTTTAACCTAAGTTATGCGGATGTTCATTATCAAAATGGAGACTTTTTAATTGTAGGTAAGGTAGTAGGGACTATTAGTAGAATTTAATATTTAGCAAATAACTTCTTTTTCTATATGATAATTTTTATTATTTAAATTAATAAAAAGTTAATAAATTATATTTTTAAGTTAATTTTTATTAAAAAATAGTCAAAATTATGTTTTAAAAGTTAATAGATAATAAATAAGAGTGTTTTTATCTTTTAACAAAACTACATGAAAGGGAAGTTATGAAACATAAACTAGCTAAAGTCGCCACTTATGCTTGTTTAGCATTGGGCATTAGTTTGACTACACAAGCTTTTGCTTCTTCAGAGCCTAGAACCCTTGATGGTTATGTGGCTCAAGAAGATGCATTTTTTGATTATCTTTATAAAAATCACCCTATTTTTAAATATGAAAAAGAAGGGCGTTTAGTGGGTAAATTTACCCATAGTGATAGAACTGAAAATTGGGTTGTAAATCAAAATGGAGCTAAATTTGCTGCCGAGCATGATTTAAAGCAAGCCTCTATTACCTATCGTTTGCCTTATGAATCTTTTTTGGATTTTCCAAACAAATTTGTGGGTCCAAAAAAATGTGGCGAATGCCATCCTGCTCAATATGCTTCTTGGGAGCGCTCTCGTCATGCAAAAACCGTGCGTTTTCCACATGAAATGGAAGAAGTTGGTGGAGCTGAAGGTTTGAAAAAACCTATGTATAACTCTCAAGCTACTATTTTACCCGATGGAATTTATCCAAATGATGTTTATGCTCTCATTGGAACACCAAGAACAAAATATGGTTTTATAGATAGATGGCTTGTGCGTGGAACTTACCATGTTGAAGATGGAAATTTGAGTGATTTAAGTGGTAAATTAACCGCTGGAGGCAATCAATTTTCAAGACTTTGGAGTGAGTTTTTAACCCCTGAAATGGCACAAAAAATAGCTGCATTTGCACCTGGTTTTCCTACTAAAATGGAAGATTTTGGAGGAAATGGCTCTCAAGTATGGGGAACAAACTCTTATGCTGCAACTTATAAAGAAAAAGCGGTTTTCCAACCTGCTACTGCGTATTGTGAAACCTGTCATACTTTTAAATTTGATTTTAAGAGTAAGGAAGAATTTTACAAAGCACTAGGTAATCCAAAAGAACTTCAAAAACATACCATCTCAAAAGGTATTACTTGCGAGGAATGCCATGGGGCTGGAGCACATCTTTATGGAGCAAGAGGTGCAGGCATGCCATCAAATTGTGAAAGATGTCATCAAAGATTTTCATATAATGAAACCGATGCTAAAATCAATCCTAGAAAACCTTTCAACGCATATTTTAAATCAAGTTGTCCTGCGTGTGGAACAGAAGGTGCTCAAATGTATTCTTCAGCACACTACGATAAGGGTATGAGATGTAATACTTGTCATGATCCACATGAAGTAACTTTTAATGATTGGAAAAGCGGTTATACTAAAACAAAACTTAAAAAAACTTGCAAAGATTGTCATGAAACTCAAGCAAGCTTTTTCAAAAAAGGTGGAATTCACGCAAAAGATAACTGTACAGCTTGTCACATGCCAAATATGATGAGTTGTGAAAACTTTGGAGCAGTTCAAAACCCTGATAAAGGTGGATTTGATAATGTTAGAGCTTCACATATTTGGAATATCAAAGTAGATAAAACCGCAAAAACACTTAATCCACCAGAAGGTAAAGAAAGATCGCCTAAAGTTGGTGGTTGGACTATAGCTAGAGATGATGAAGGTAGATTTTTCCTTGATTTAATGTGGAGTTGTGGTAGAACTAGTTTTAGTGATATTAACCTAATGGGTCCTGGTGCAAGTGGTTGTCATAGTCCTGTACAATCAACCTTACCTGAAAAACTTCACTTTAGCAATCAAGAAATGATTTATGATAAAGTAATGCAGTGGCAAAACCCTGTTAAAGAAGGATATGAGAAAATTAGAAAAGGCATAGCAAATATTGATAAAACTTTTGCTGAAAAAAATAAACTTTCAATAGAGCAAAAATCAAAAGTATTAAGCCTAACTAATCAAGCTCAAGCCATAGCTGATAGACTAGAAAAAGATGGTTCTTGGGGTGTTCATGGACCTGCTTATTCTAAGAAAATCATAGAAGAAGCTTTAATTTATATCCAAGAAGCACAAAATATCCTAAATGGTAAATAAAAACAAAGGAAGAATGAAAAATTCTTCCTTAAAATAAGGAGCTAGTCTTGAAAAATTTAATTACTCGACTTTTTATTGTGCTTTTTACTCTTTTTATGCCATCAGGATTTATTTTTGCTGAGGCTAATGGAGAAATAGGCTCAATAGAAGGTGTAAAAAGCATTAGCTTAGCACAAGCTCAAGAAATGCTAGATCAAAACAATACTTATTTTTTTGATGTCAATTCAGAGCAAGATAGACAAGCTAATGGTTATATACCTAATTCCATATCAACCTATGTGGAAAATTGGCAAAATTTATTACCTAATGATAAAAATGCAAATTTAGTATTTTATGGTTTAAATCGTTTTAGATTTGAAGCTTCTCAAGCAGCTGCAGTTGCTATAGAACTTGGCTATAAAAACTCTGTTGTAATGCTTGATGGTATAGAATCATGGGTAACTTCAGGTAGAAAAGTTGAAAAAATAGACACAGTTAAATGGGAAAAAGCTAAAGAAATTATCGAATTTAAAGACACTATCCACTCAAGATTTAAATTTAGCAACACCCCATCTTGTCGTGATTGTCATGCTCAAAAAGGTAAAGGCATTAGAGCTGATATTGCAGCAAATAAAAACCTAATCAATCAAAAATGTGCAACTTGTCATGAAAAAGCAAGCAATGCTTTAGCAAAAAGCGCTCATGGGGTGCAAGAGTTCTTACCCGCTCAAGATATGCAAAAGAAAAAAGAAAAACCATCTTGTGCAACTTGTCACTCTATTCATATTACCCCAAAACATTCAGGAATTTATTCACAAAAACAATTAGTTGATCAAAAATGCACACAATGTCATAAACAAAAAAGTGCAACTTTTCATATGACTTTTCATGGTAAAGGTATGTTTTTAAGCACTCCAGGTGAAACTCCAAGTGTTGCTACTTGTTCTGATTGTCATGGAAAACATAATATTTTAAAATCAAGCGAAAGAAGCTCAACTCTCTCGCCAATTAACCGTGTTCAAACTTGCAAATCATGCCACCCAAATGCAAATGAAAATTTCGCAAATTGGATGGCACATGCTGATCATAGTGATGGCGAAAAATATCCTGGATTACATGGTGCTTATATATTCATGACTATTTTGGTCATTTCTGTATTTGTTTTCTTTGGAGCCCATACTATACTTTGGTGCTTGCGTTTAATTGCTATGCGTATAAAATATCCTAAAGAATGGAAAGAAGCAAGAAAAGCAGCACATGAAGATAAAGTAAGAGTAAGAAGATTTAGCACTTTTCATAGAATTCAGCATTTTTTTATGGCAGTTAGCTTTTTGGGTATTGCATTCTCAGGCTTACCGCAAAAATTCTATGATTCAGCATGGGCTAAACCTATGATTGATTTAATGGGTGGAGATATCATTAACGCTGCAACTATACATCATATTTCAGCCATAGTAATGTTTGCAGTATTTTTCTCTCACATTGGAGAAATCATCATCGTAAATTGGAAACGCCGTGATGTAGCAAGGGATCCAATAACTGGCAAAATAAGCTTTATGAAAGTTTTAAAAGCTACTTTTGGACCTGATTCTTTAATGCCAAATTGGCAAGATTTTAAAGATATGAAAGATCATTTTAAATGGTTCTTTGGTTTTGGACCAAGACCGCAATTTGACCGCTGGACTTATTGGGAAAAATTTGACTATCTAGCAGTATTTTGGGGTATGTTTATCATTGGTATTTCAGGGCTTATTTTATGGTTTCCTGCTTTCTTTGGTAAATTTTTACCAGGTGAAGCAATCAACTTAGCAACCCTACTTCACTCTGATGAAGCTTTACTTGCTACAGGATTTATTTTTGCAATTCACTTCTTTAATACGCATTTTAGAGCAGATCGCTTCCCTATGGATATGGTGATTTTTTCAGGAAGTATTAGTGAAGAAGAGATTAAACAAGAAAGAAATGTATGGTATAAACGCTTAAAAGAAAGTGGAAAATTAAGCACTTTATATGAAAATAAAAGTAATTTCAAGGCATATCAATGGCTAGCTAAACTTGCAGGATTTGCAATGCTAATAACTGGCTTGGTATTTTTATTTTTAATGCTTTATACTTTCTTTAACACTATCTTATAACCTTATTCGCTATAATAGCGAATAAGGACTTTTTCTAATTTTTTCAAGGATTTTAAATGTTTAAAACAATACTCTCACTTAGTTTTTTAAGTATTTTTTTTATAGCTTGTTCTAATGAAGAAAAACTTGATTCTAATTTAATCTCAAGCGGTACACAATTTTCTAAAGAAAATTTACAAAAAGCAAATGATTTAGATAAAAAATCTTATGAAGAAATAGCCTATTTATTTAAAGATAATACAAATATAAAAAGTGATGATAAAAACATTTTAATTATTTTTAGCGCAAATCATTGTCTTTATTGTGATAAATTAAAAGAAGAAATTAAAAATGATAAAAAAATACAAGAACTTATAAAAGACAAATACAGCTCATATTATATAAATATAAGCTATAAAAAAATTCATACATTTTATAAAAACCATAAAAGTGACTTAAGCACAGCTGAACTTTCTAGTATTTATGATATAGTAGCCACCCCTACTATTGTAATTTTAAACAAAAGCAGCCAAACTTTGCTAAATTATCCTGGTTTTATTAGCGCAAAAAGACTAAGTGCTACAATGGAGTTTTTAAATCAAAAAGAAAATCAAAATTTAGACGAAGCAGCCATAGCACAAAAACTCATACATTTTTATAAAGAAAATAATATTTAAAGGTTAAAAATGCAGTATTTTTTTTCTTTTGCGATGAGTTTTTTACTAATGAGCATATATGCCATAGCTTGTGCTGTGGCAACCTTTATAGAAAATGATTTTGGTATTAGTGCGGCTAAAGCTTTAATTTATAATAATGCTTGGTTTGATATGTTGCATTTATTGCTAGGTTTAAATTTAATCGGAGTGATATTTTACAACAAGCTTTTTCAAAAGAAAAAATACTCTATCTTGCTTTTGCATTTATCTTTTATAGTGATTTTAATCGGTGCTGGACTTACTAGATATTTTGGCTTAGAAGGTGGAATGCATATAAGAGAAAATCAAAGCTCTAACACCATAGTTACTAGGGAAGAATTTATAAAAATTACTGATTTTGATGCTAATGCTAGTTTTGAATTTCCTATTAGCTTTACCACGCTAACTCAAAAGCATTTTGAAAAAACTATTGACTTAAATGGTGAAAAATTAATCATAAGCTCTATCAAATACACTCCACAAAAAGACTCTATCACACCTGCTAGCTTAAAATTAAATATTAATTATCAAAAAGCAAATACGCAAATAATCTTAAATCCAAATTTTACAAACAAACAAGCAGTGCATTTTAACTTACAGGGAAAAAATTTTACTATCAATTGGGGACCAAGAGAAATTAAGCTTCCTTTTGCATTACACTTAAAAGATTTTATACTAGAGCGTTATTTAGGCTCTATGAGTCCATCTTCTTATACTTCAAAAATTCAAATCATAGATAAGCAAAATAATATTAATCTAGATTATGATATTTTTATGAATAATGTTCTTGATTATGGTGGATATAGATTTTTTCAAAGTTCTTATGATCAAGATGAGCAAGGCGCTATACTTTCAGTCAATAAAGATCCTGGTAAAATCCCTACTTATATAGGTTATACTTTATTGATTTTAGGATTTTTATGGGTTTTATTTGATAAAAACTCAAGATTTCATCATTTAAGCATTTATTTAAAAAAAGGTCAAAGTTTTGTATTGTTTATTTTGCTTTTTGCAAATTTACAAACTCCACTTTTTGCACAAGAAGATAAAAATGAAATTTTAAATTTAATCTCAAATTTACAAAAAAATTCCTATGAACATTCTTTAAATTTTGCAAGATTACTTGTGCAAGATCATAATGGTAGAATCAAGCCTTTAGATACTTTGGCAATGGAGTTTGTTTATAAAATCACTCAAAAAGAAAAATTTTTAAATCTTCACTATGATCAAATTTTTCTAGCAATGATGATTTATCCTAAAGAATTTAGAAAAATCAAAATGATAGCTACAAAAACAAGCAAGCTAAGAGAATTAATAGGCACAGATATAAATGAAAAATACATAGCATTTGATGATGTGTTTGATAATGGGATATATAAACTGAGTAATTATGTTGAGGAAGCTAACCGCAAAAAGCCTTCATTAAGAACTAGCTTTGATAAAGATTTGCTAGCCTTAGATGAAAAAATAAATCATGCATATTATATTTATAGTGGTCAAGCTTTAACTATTTTTCCTGATATTAATGAGCAAAGTTTAAAGTGGTATTCTCCGGTGCAAATTTTACCTTTTGCAAAAGAAGATGTAGAGCGTTTACAAATGCTTTTAGTTAGCTATTTTTTACAAGTTCGCAATGGTGTTGAAAATAATCAATGGCAAGATGCAAATGAAATTTTGCAATCCTTAAAAGACTTTCAAAATCATTATGGAAGCAGTGTTTTACCACCAAAAGAAAGATTAAATCTTGAAATACTGCTTAATCATTATAATATCTTTGATAATCTAACTTTTGTTTATATTAGCTTTGCATTAGTGTTTTTCTTTTTAAGTTTTTATACTATATTAAAAAATATTTCTTTATCTGCCTTTGTATATAGATTTTTTTACATCATTTTAAGTATATGTGTAATCATACATGCACTAGCTTTAAGCATTCGTTGGTATGTAGGTGGGCATGCTCCTTGGAGTAATGCTTATGAAAGCATGATTTACATAGCTTTTGCTTGTGCGATAAGTGCTGTGATATTTTTTAAAAAATCACTCTTAGCTTTATGTGGTGCGAGTTTTTTAGCAGGCATTTCGCTTTTTGTAGCTCATCTTGGCTTTATGGATCCTCAAATTGGAAATTTAGTACCTGTTTTAAAATCATATTGGCTTAATATTCATGTTTCTATTATAACAGCAAGTTATGGATTTTTAGCACTTTGTTTTATTATAGGGATTTTGAGTTTAATTCTTTTTGCTTTAAGGGGTAAAAATAAAAATATAGATTTAAACATCATTAAATTACACTGTGTTAATGAAATGTCTATGATAATAGGACTTGCAATGCTTACAATAGGAAATTTTTTAGGCGGAGTTTGGGCCAATGAAAGCTGGGGAAGATATTGGGGTTGGGATCCAAAAGAAACTTGGGCTTTGATTTCTATTGTAGTTTATACTATAGTATTGCACTTAAGATTTATTTTTAAAACTTATTTTATTTTTGTTTTTGCAAGTGCTAGTGTTTTAGCCTTTTATAGCATATTAATGACTTATTTTGGAGTGAATTTTTATCTTTCTGGGCTCCATTCTTATGCAAATGGTGACGCTTTTCCTATACCAACTTTTGTGTATGTTTTGATTGTGCTTAATTTTATTTTAATTATTAGCGCAGGAAGAAAAAGGGATTTAAATACGCCTAGTTTTTAAACTAGGCTTTGCTTTTTTCTATTTCTTGAAGTGCATGGATAAGATCTTTTAAATTTTCATAAGGAATATGAACTTTCCAATCTATTCCATTTTCTTTTTTCAAAGCCACACCTATACTTAAGACATCATTGCTTCCTATACCATAAGGATTAGAAAGATTACAAAGGCTTATTTCTCCACTTTTACTACCATGTAATTCTATAGTTTTAAATATTTTTTTACTCATGTTTATCCCTAAAAGCTGTGATAATTTTTGCTTGAAATTTTAACCAATCTTTTTGAAGCATGATAGGAAAACCACCATAAACCCTAGCACCTTCTAAATTTTTAGTGACTCCACCTCTTGCGGCTATGGTAGCAAAATCTCCTATTTCTAAATGCCCACTTGTAGCACTTTGTCCACCCATAGTAACATTTTTACCCAAAATACTTGAACCTGAAATTCCACTTTGAGCTACTATAAGACAATTCTCCCCTACTTCACAATTATGCCCTACTTGAACAAGATTATCAATCTTTGTACCTTGCTTTATGATAGTGCTTTCAAAAACCGCTCTATCAATAGTCGTGCAAGCTCCAACTTCCACAAAATCTTCTAAAATAACATTCCCATTGTGATAAATCTTATAATGCTCGCCATTTTTTGTATGCGCATAACCAAAGCCATCACTACCTATTACACAATTTGCTAGCAAATGGCATTTTTTACCTATTTTAGTGTCATTATAAATCACAACATTTGGATGGATTGTAGTATATTCACCTATACTTACATTATCGCCTATATAAGCTCCTGCCATTATCACTACATGATCAGCTATTTGGACATTTTCTCCAATATAAACATTTGGCATAATCTTGGCACTTTTAGCGATTTTAGAATTTTTCTTTTCACTAGAAATTAAAGGTTTAGCAAAAAGCTTACTTAAAAGCGCAAAAGATAAATGTGGATTATCAACAACTAATTTAACACAATCTTTTGAAACTAAATTTTCAAATTCTTTGGAGACTAATATAGCCCCAGCTCCACTACTTGCAATTTTTTTAGAGTTTTTTTCTCCATCGCAATAACTAAGTTCAGTAAAACTTGCATTATTTAATGAATTTAAAGCTGTAATTTCTATATCATCTCCGCAATATTCTATGCCTAAAAATTTAGCAATTTCACTAATTTTCATTTTACCTCCATTAAAATAGAACCACTTCTAACTACACTAATAGGATTATACTTTTTCATAGTTTTTAAAAAGTTATCAATATTTTTTGCATCATCACTTGCTATTACTATAATAAACTCACCATCACTATAAGTTACACTGCCATTATAAGCTTTTAATATAGCATCTAAGCCTGCAAAATTTTCATTTAAAGCAATCTTTACCAAAGCTGTTTCTTTTTCTATAAAATCACTAGAATCAATTACCTTATAAGTAGGTATGAGTTTATGAAGTTGTTTTATGATTTGCTCAAAAACTTTTTCATCGCCTAAAGTAACGATATTTATCCTTGAGAATTCTTTATCATCAAGTGGAGCAACCGTAAGAGATTCTATATTATAACCACGCCCCGAAAAAAGCCCGACAACGCGTGATAATACCCCATGCTCATTTAATACAATGACAGAAATTACTCTTCTTTTCATTTTTTATCCTTGTTTTTATAGCTAGGTAAAATCATATTATAAATAGCTCCGCCCGCAGGTACCATAGGTAATACATCTTCATAACGATCTATAGCTACATTTAAAACACAAGTTTTTTTAGATTCTAAGGCTGCTTTAAAAGCTTTTTGAAATTCTTCTTTATTAAAAACATTATAACCCTCACAATGAAAACCTTTAGCAATAGTAACAAAATTAGGTTGACTTGTTAGATCTGTATTAGAAAATCTTTCTTTATAAAACATACTTTGCCATTGTCTTACCATACCTAAAAAAGAATTATTTAAAATGATATTAATCACTTTAATTCCATAAGCACTTGCTGTCATTAGCTCTTGTATATTCATTAAAAAAGAACCATCGCCTACAAAATTTATTACAACTTCTTCACCCACAGCTAATTTAGCCCCAAGTGCAGCCGGTAAAGAATACCCCATAGTTCCTTGCCCACCGCTTGTTGCAAGTTGTCTTGCATAATTAAAAGGATAAAATTGCGCTACCCACATTTGATGTTGTCCTACATCAGTAATTATCCTTGCATCAGGAGCTAATCTAGCACATTCTTCTATAACCCATTGAGGTTTTAAAACTTCATCGCTATCTTCATAGATTAAAGGATATAATTGTTGATAGTTTTGTAAAGTTTTAAACCATTCTTGGTATTTTGTGTTGTCAAAACTTTCTTTTTTTAATTCTTCTAAGGTATCTAAAATAACACTTTTAATATCCCCAACTATAGGAAAATGCGCTTCGATGATTTTAGAAATAGAGCTTGGATCTATATCAATATGAACGATTTTTGCACCCTTAGCAAACTCACTTGTTTTACCAGTAATCCTATCATCAAACCTAGCACCCACAGCAATGAGCAAATCACACTCACTTAAAGCGATATTTGCACAATAACTTCCATGCATACCTGCCATTTTTAAATTAAGCTCATCATCACTTCTTAAAATCCCTAGAGCCATCAAAGTTTCAACTGCAGGAATTTGGCAAAAATGAATCAAATCTCTTAATTCGTCACTAGCATTAGAAGCTATACAACCTCCACCTAGGTAAAATAAAGGTTTTTGGGCATTTTTAATCAAACTTACTAATTTTTTAATTTGCTTGATATTTCCTTTATAGGTTGGCTTGTAAGTTTTCATAGAAATTTCTTTAGGATAATGCCATACACCCATAGCAGCAGTAACATCTTTAGGTATATCAATATGCACAGGCCCTTTTCTACCTGTTGTAGCAATATAAAAAGCTTCTTTTAAAATTTTAGGTAATTCTTCGATATTTTTTACTAAATAATTATGCTTTACACAAGGTCTTGAAATACCTATAGCATCGATTTCTTGAAAAGCATCTGTTCCTATTAAAGAATTTGCAACTTGAGCTGAAATTAAAACCAAAGGTATAGAATCACTATAAGCAGTAGCTAAACCTGTAACTGTATTAGTAAAACCAGGTCCACTTGTAACTACTGCCACACCAACTTTACCACTCATTCTAGCATAAGCATCAGCACTATGTAAGGCCGCTTGCTCGTGTCTGACTAAAATGTGTTTAAAATGAGTTTGCTTATAAATTTCATCATAAATATTTAAAGCCGCACCACCAGGATAACCAAAAACTACTTTAACATTTTCTTCTTTTAATGCTTCACAAATCATTTGCGAGCCATTTAGCTCTTTCATTATTTTACCTTTTTGCTTAAAATGGAAAATATTATAACGATAATTTAATAAATATTATTTTACAAGAAAGAGTTTCTTGTAAATCAAGAAACTACTTGTGCTTTTTTAGCGTATTCTATACCTAAATCAAAAGCTTTTGCATTTGCCTCTTTAGTTTTTGCAGGTACCATATCAAGCATAGTTTGTTTTAATGCATCAATATCAATACATTTACTCATATAAGCAGCTATAGCTAAAGCAACGACTGATTGAGTAGCTACATTCCCTACTTCTTCTTTAGCTATAGTAATAATAGGAATTTCAAAAATTTTCCATCTTGCATAATCTTCTTTACTTGGATGAACTAAATTTGGCTCTATAACTATAACACCACCATCACAAACACCATCTTTGAAACTATGATAACCTTTATCAGCAGTTGAAAGCATAAAACTAACTTCACCTTCTACTGCATAAGGAAAAAAGATTTCATTTTCATCAATGATAATATCAACCTTAGTTGGCCCACCTCTAACTTGAGAAGTATAAGTAGAAGCTTTAAAAGCATTACGCCCTTCTTTAATGGCGGCTTTAGCTAGAATTTCACCTGCAGTGATAACCCCTTGTCCACCTTCACCACAAAATCTTAATTGATATTTCATTTTAATACTCCCAAATCAACCATTCTTTTTTCTTTCAAGGCTCTTCTAACTTCCTCATAAGCTTCACAATATTCTGTTTTACTTTCATCTTGGTGTAAAATTCCTGTAGGGAATTTATCCGCTCTTTGTTCATAGTCTAATTGTTCAAATTTAGACTTTTCAATACAACGATTTTTAATCCAATCAAGCATGCTTACAGCTTCGCCCATTTTGTTTTTTCTACCTAGATTAATATGGCAGTTTGAAAATACATCTACAAAACTATAACCTTTGTGAGATAAAGCTTTAAAAATGATATTTTCAAGCTTATTTGCCTCTATAACATTTGTTCTTGCTACAAAAGAAGCCCCAGCGGCTTTAGTAAGCTCACAAGCATCAAAATTTGGGTCTATATTACCTGCTTGAGCTGTAACAGTGTAAAAGCCTTGTGGGGTAGTTGGTGAAGTTTGTGAATTTGTAAGACCATAAATAAAATTATTGATTAAAATATGAGTTAAATCTATATTTCTTCTACATCCATGGATGGTATGATTTCCACCAATTGCTAAAGTATCGCCATCTCCACTTACTACGATTACATGTTTTTTAGGGTTTGCCAGTTTAATCCCTGTTGCATAAGCAATAGCTCGACCATGAGTAGTATGGACTGTATTGCAATTTACATAAGAACTCATTCTACCACTACAACCTATACCAGAAACTAAACAAACATCATCCATATTCCAGCCAAGTTTTTGAATAGCTCTAATAATAGCTTTTAAAACAACACCATCCCCACAACCCCAGCACCATTGTGTTGGAAGTTTATCTACTCTTAAATATTCATCATAATTAAAAGCCATTTTACATATTCTCCTTTACTTTAGCAATAATTTCACTTGGGGTTATAGGGCGACCATTTGCACGGTGCAAGCTAATAAAATCATCTCTTTTGCTTACTCTTTGAATTTCTTCTAAATATTGCCCCATATTAAGCTCACTTACCATAACTTTTTCAAATTTAGATACTACTTGAGCTATTTTTTTCTCAGCTACTGGATAAAGGGTAATAGGTCTAAAAAGCCCTACTTTTAAACCCTCTTCTCTAAGTCTTAAAATAGCTTCTTTGGCAGATCTTGCAACGCTACCATAGGCGATGATTAAAAACTGCGCATCATCACACATAAACTCTTCATAAGTACAAATTTCATCGGTATTATTTTTAATCTTACCAAATAATCTTTTGATATTTTTATCTACTATTGCTCCATCTTCTGTTGGAAAGCCTATGTCTCCATGATGAAGTCCTGTGATATGATAACGATAACCTTCAAAGAAAGGATTTAGTATGGCAGCTTCATTTTTACCTGCTGCATAAGGTTTGTAATCTTTTTTATCACCCGTAAATTTTTTTCGGTTGATAATTTCTAATTCTTCTAAATCAGGTAATTTTGCCTTACCATTCATGTGTCCTATGGTTTCATCTAAAAGCAAAAATACTGGAGTCATGTATTTTTCAGCTAAATTAAAAGCTCTAATAGTTTCAGTGTAAGCTTCCTCTAATGAAGCAGGAGCTAAAGCTATACTTGCATAATCTCCATGCGTTGGAGCTTTTGCTTGAAATAAATCACCTTGCGCAACCCTTGTTGGAAGACCAGTTGAAGGACCACCTCTCATAACATTTACAATTACTAGTGGAATTTCAGCTATAAAACCCAAACCAATTTGTTCAGCTTTTAAAGAAATTCCCGGCCCGCTGCTTGCTGTCATGGATTTTACTCCACTCATAGAAGCACCTAAGGCCACGCTAATACCCGAAATTTCATCTTCCATCTGTATAAAAGTACCATCATTTTTTGGTAACATATGGCTTAGTTCATGTGCTATTTCAGAACTTGGGGTAATTGGATAACCACCAAAAAATTTACAGCCACAATCAATCGCAGCTTTGGCTACTAAAACATTACCTGTTGATATAACTTCTCTCATTTTATTTTCCTATGCATTTAGTTTTTTGTATTTATTTTCTTTAACAGCTTGTGCTCTTTCTTTAGCTTCTGGTGTAAGCTTTGCAAATTTAAATTCATCTCTTTTGGCAACAAAGATCGCAAAATCAGGACAGTGACTTTCACATTCACTACAGCCTATACAAGAATCAGGATGAACCACTTCTATCATCTGTCCTAAAACTGCACTGATTTCATCTCTCATTGCTAAAACTCCGGCTGGACAATAGCTAACACAGATATTACAAGCCTTACATCTTGCTTCATCAACCCAAACTGGTGTATTCTCTGGAGCAATCATTAATATTCCTTTCTAGTTTTTTGTAATTTTCTAATGATTTTTTATTAAAAATTATTTTTAAAACAAACTTTTTATTATAGCGAATTTATAGCATGATTAAATATTATTTAAAAGATAAAATAAAACTAATAAGATTTTATAACACAAAGTAACATTAGGAGTAAAAAACTCCTAAAAAATTATTTATAATTATACTGAACAAAAGAATTTTCTAATGTAATTTGTTCTTGATTGTCTAATTTTAATTCTAAAGTTTCAAGCACCCCATCAAGGCTAATCCTTGCCATAACTCCAAAAGCTTTTTTTCTTATGCCATATTCTCCATCTAAAATCACACATACTGGTAAAAATTCTCCACTTTTTAAAGCCTCTATCATTCTCACGCAAGCACTAGCAGGAGCTAAATAGGCTGAAGTTTTTAAATATTTTATAATTTTAGCACCACCGGTTTTAACCTCTTGTTCAATTTGAACAATATCTTGCTTATTTAAGACTTCACTTAAAGCTTTATTTTGCACTTTACTTTGAGATTTTACCAAAACCATACTATCATTGTGAAAACCTATAAGCTTAGTATCTATATAAGAAGTTTTTATATCTAATTTTTTGCTCACTTCGTATTTAAATCTAGCATTATCTAAAACACCTGCCATAGCAATGATTTTTTTTAATGAAAATAATTTACTTTCATAAAGAGCGTTGAGTAAAAAATCTACAGGATTGCTTACTATGATAAACAAAGGATCGTTGTTAAATTTTTTAATATTTTTTGCACACTCAAGCATAATTTTAGAATTAATAGCAAAAAGCTCATCTCTACTCTGACCTTCTTTTCTAGCTACACCTGCACTAAAAATAACCACTTGAGAATCTTTTGAGTATGTATAATCATCCGTACAAGTTATTTTAATATCAAAATTAAAAGCGGCTATGCTTTGACTTAGTTCTAATTCTCTAGCAAAAAGCAAGTCTTTATTAATATCAATCAATATAATCTCATCTATTAATTCTCTTAAAATTAAAGCATAAGCAATGCTTGCACCGACATTTCCTGCTCCTATGATGGTAATTTTCATCTTAGCTCCTTTGTGGTATTATTTAACTAAATTTGTCGGTAATTCAAAAATATTTTTTATCAAATGATAAGGAAGTTGCAAACTCTGTGCGATAAGTTGAGTTTTAAACTCGGGATTATCAATTGTTCCACCTAGTTTAATTTGTGTGCTAATTTGCCTGTCTTTGCCTAATATAATTTGATTGATAATTGGAACTTTAGAAATAACCGAACTAGCTGATTTTAGCGTTCTAAGCTCTAATAAACCATCCACTTGACTACTTCTTAAATTGATTTTAGCTTGACCTAAAATATCTGCACTATCACCATTAAAATTTAGCGCATCTATTTCAAAAAGATCTTTTTTGCGATTAAAACTTATACCAGCATTTTCTACACTAAAACCTTTTTCATTAAAAGTTGGGGCTTTAAATAAAATCAAACTAGGTATGGTATCAATAAAACTTAAGAGTTGCTGATGAAATTTTAAATCTTTTAAATAAGTATCTTTAAATAAAAATTTGCCTTTAAAAAAATCAGTACTATTACCATCTACATAAAGATTAAACTCGCCTTTTTCAAAAACATTTTGACGCATAAAAGTATTTAGAAAATCATCATCCATTTTTAAAGCTCTAATTTGCATTTGATTTTCTTTAAGCAAAAGCTCAAATTTAGACTCATTTCTATTAGCCCAAGCTTTTATATAGTCTTTTTTGATTTTAGCATTAAATTGATCAAAATCTAAAGTTTTGTTAAAATCTTTTAAGATCAAATCTATATTTTTAGCACTGATATTGTAATTTGAATTTTCAAGATTATCTAGTGTGTTTTCTGTATCTTGTTCTGAAAATAATAAATTAACATTATTTAAAGTAATGTTAATATCATCATTGTCTTTTTGTGCAAAAACACTACCACTTGCGCTAGTTAAATTAAAATCTTCTCCTTTTATTTTTATACTAAAACTATCATACTCATAAGGATTATTATCCTTATAAAGTAAAAATGATTCAAAAGTAGTATTATTTATATCTACATCAAAATCTTTAAAATTTAAAGTGTCTAATGACAACTCTCCATCATGCACATTATTTTTTTGCATTAATTTAGAATAAGTCTTATACTTTGCAAGCTTAGCAACATAAACAGACATACCTTGATCAAAATTTAGAGTCGTAGTAAGCTCTTTATTATATAAACTGATATTTTTATCATAGTTAAGATCTAAATCAAGAAATTTATTTTCCATTTTTAAGCTATCTTGTGGTAATTTTAAATTTGTTATAAAGGTCTTAAAATCACCTTTTTTTTGCTTTAAATCAATACTTGCATTAAAATCACCGCTGATTAATTCACTTTGTACACTTGCATTTTTAATCTCTAATTTATCTTTTTGTAAATCAATATTTGCTTGTATGATTTTAAAGTCACTTATATTTATATTAGAATTTACAATATCAAAATTTCCTTTATATGAAACTCTTTCAGGGTGTTCAAAAGGAATTTTCAAAACTAAATCAGTCTTTGTAATACCATTGTTTTGTAAAAATGGTAATTTTATACCATATAAACGCAAAATTTTATTCACTCTATAATCAGCTCTAGCATTGTCACTTTTTATGCGTATATAAATTCCTGCTTTTTCATTTAGCATATTGTCTATATAAATTTGACTTTGATTGAGATTATAATTGTTAAAATATAATTTATCATAGATAAATTCTAATTTTTGTTTATTAAATTCAAGCCTTACAAAAGGACTAATGATAGGATCTATACCTTTATCTAAAACCACCTTCAAATTATTTACATAACCTTTAGCACTAATATCATTCAAATAATATCTATGTTTTCCAAAATCTGCAAAGCCATTTAATTTCTCTATAAAATAAAAATCAGCCTTTACCTTACCGCCCACCCAAAGAGCAAGATTAGAAGGCAAATGCACTCCATTTTCCACTAAAATATCAAAAATTTTTGAAATATTATTTGAGCTTGTATTTTCTAATTCATAAGCAATTTCTTCTCTTTTAAGTGAGAATTTGACATCACTTTTTAAAAAATCACTATCAATTTCTCCTTTAAAAGTATAAAATTTTGTCTTAGGATTGATAACTAAAGAGCCAACTACACTAAGGTTATGATCTTTTAAAAGAAAATTATCAATATTAGCTTGTATATTTTTATCACTAATTTTTAAATTGACTTTTACTAAAAGATTTTTACTGTTTACAAAAAATAGATTATTTTTATAAATTAATTCCACGGGATAGTTATTAACAAAAATTTCATCTATATTGATTTCTTGAAAAAACCAATAAATATATTTTACATCTTTGATAAGCTGTACAGCTTTACTCGCACTAGTTTCATTTTGAGTGTTTTGATTTTGAGAATTTACTATAACTTTTTTTGCATTTAAAATGAGTTTTTTATCTAATTTAATATATAATTTCTCCAAATTAATAGAAGAAATTTCTAATTTTTCTATGTAAATTCCATTTTTGAGGTAAACAAACAAAACAATGAAAAGTATCATAGGTAATGCTAAAAATTTAAGAATTTTTTTAATATGTTGTGATTTGATTTTAATTTTTCTTTTATCCATTTTTTATTATCTACTTTTACCTATAAAAACAAACTCTGTAGTTTTTATACCACAAGGTTCTGTTAGTAAGATTATAACGCAATTAGATAAAAATAACTATAAAATGAGCAATATTGATAAATATACTTTATATTTTTTAGGCCATCCACAATCTGGCTGGATAAATATAGGCACAAAAGAACTAAATAGAGCTGAATTTTTACATAAGCTTACCGTCGCTAAAGCAGCACTTGAAACTATTACTTTAATTCCTGGGGAAACGACTGAAATTTTCTTTGAAGAATTAGCACCAAAGTTAAATTTAAATGCCAAAACCTTAATGCAAGAATTTTACAAACAAAGCCCTTTTAAAGAAGGTATGCTTTTTCCCGAAACTTATAAAATTCCAAAAGGCATTACAGAAGAGCTTTTAGTAAAATATCTTTTGGCTTACTCTGCAAGTGAATTTAAAAAACTTTCTTATAAAATTTTTAGAGAATACAATGAAAAAAAATGGCATGAATATATCATCATTGCTTCCATTATACAAAAAGAAGCAGCGAGTAATGAAGAAATGCCTATAGTTTCATCTGTGATTAGAAATCGCTTAAGAAAAGGCATGAAGCTTCAAATGGATGGGACATTAAATTATGGAAAATACTCTCATGAAAAAATCACTCCACAAAGAATAAGATCAGATAATAGTTCTTACAATACTTATAAATTTAATGGCATACCAAAAGAAGCTGTATGTAATGTTTCATTTGAAGCTATTAAGGCAGCTATTTTTCCTGCTAAAACAGAATATTTATACTTTGTAAGAGATAAAAAAACCAATAAGCATATTTTCACCTCTACTTTAAAAGATCATAACAAGGCAATAAGAAATTGATTATAAAATTTCTCTTTGGCCTTTTGCATCAGGTTCGCTTAAAACACCTGTTTGTGAAAGTTGTTCTATGATATTTGCTGCGCGGTTATAGCCTATTTTTAAGCGTCTTTGCAAATAAGAAATACTAGTTTTTCTATCTTCTAAGATTACAGCCTTTGCTTCTTCATAAAGCTCATCTAAATCTCCATCATCAAATTCACTTCTTTTATAAGCTCCATCTTGACTATCATCTTTTAAAAAGCTCTCATCATATTCTACTACTTGTTGAGCTTTTAAAAACTCTACAATATTTTCGATTTCATTTTCACTTGCAAAAGGTGCGTGCAAACGCACTAAACCACTCATACCAGGAGGAGTAAATAAACAATCTCCACGCCCTAATAAACTTTCAGCCCCCATAGAATCTAAAATAACCTTAGAATCTATCTTTTGCCCTACTTTATAAGAAATTCTACTTGGTAAATTTGCTTTTACAACACCAGTAACAACATCTACTGAAGGGCGTTGCGTGGCTACGATCAAGTGAATTCCACTTGCTCTTGCCATTTGTGCTAAACGACCTATATAAAACTCTACATCCTTACCTGCTGTCATCATTAAATCAGCCAACTCATCAATAATCACTACAATAAATGGTAAAATTTCTCCACCTTGTTCTTTGATCTTTTCGTTGTAATTTTCTATATTTTTAGTTTTTGCTTCAGCCATCAAACGATATCTGCGTTCCATTTCAGCCACCATATTTGATAAAGCATTTACCGCCTTTTTAGGATCAGTAATTACCGGTGTAAGTAAATGTGGAATATCATTATAAATACTAAATTCCAGCATTTTAGGATCTATCATCATAAGTCTTAAGGTTTTTGGCGAATTTCTATAAAGCAAAGATAAAAGCATAGAATTTATACCCACACTTTTACCACTTCCTGTAGTTCCTGCTATTAAAAGATGAGGAAGCTTTTTAAGATCTGTGATGAAAGGATCGCCTACTATATCTTTACCTAAAGCTATAGTTAAAGGTGAGCTAGAATTTTTAAATACCTCACTTTCTAAAATTTCTCTTAAGTAAATCGTATCGATTTTTTCATTTGGAACTTCAATTCCCACTACATCTTTACCTGGAATTGGAGCTTGAATTCTTATAGTTTGAGCTTTTAAAGCCATAGCTAAATCATCTTGTAATGATAAAATTTTACTTACTTTAACATCTGCTGCTGGGCGAAATTCAAAAGTAGTTACAACAGGACCTGTGTAAGTTCTAACTACATCTCCACCTATTTTAAAGCGTCTTAATTTTTCCAATAAATCATAAATTTTTCTATCTATTTCTTCTTCATTTATCTCGCTTTTGCCTTCTTTTGGCATAGTTAAAAAATCTAAGGGTGGTAAAGAAAAATCTTTTGGTTTTTCAAAATTCCCAAAGTCAAGATCTTTTAATAAAGCTTTATTTTCACTCACTTCATTAGTGATAGAATGGTGTGTTTTATTTTCTATTACTTCTATTATAGGCTCTTGGGTAATCTCAAATGGAATTTTTTCTTCTTTAACTTCATTTTGTGCTTCTTCTACTACAAAAGGATTTTCATAGTTTCTTTTACTTCTTAGCTCTTCTATACTAATAGGCTTAGCAAAATCATCTTCACTAAAATCAAGTTCTTTTACTTCATTTTGCGGAATAAAATCTTCATCTTTAAATTCTTTTACCCCTAAAAAGCTAGTTTTATTTTGAATTTTTTTAAACTCAGCTTCTTTTTGTGCTTCTATAGCATTTAATTCTTCAATTTTTTTAAAATCCTCATTAAGCTCTTCTAAGATTTTTTCTTTTTGCAAGGCTTTATATTCTTCTAGCAATTTAGCTTTTTGTAGCATTTGCTCACGCTCTTTAAGCTCTTTGGCAAACAAAGAATTTTCTTCTATCACCTCTTCTTTGTTTTCGTTTAAATCCATATTGCGTCTTTTATAGCTTGGTTCATCTAAATTTTTACTTTTTAAAGTTTGAGTATAAATATCTTCACTTTTATTTTTGTATTTTAATAAATACTCTTCAGGGGTCATTTCATCTTCCTTTATATTTATTTGACTAGCTTTTTGAGCAAAACTTGCAATAGGCTCTGAAAGCTCATGAATATAACTTGAACCTAGCTTTTTATCCTCTTCACTAATCACAACCTCTTCTAATTCTTGATTTTTTAAATCTTCAAGATTAAATTTTTTATTCTCTTGGATTTCTTTTTTTGGTAGCTCTTTTTCCTTGATAAGCTCTTCTGTTTTATCTTTTATTAAAAGCTCTTGTTTGAGCTTTTCTTGTTCTTCTTTGGTTTCATTTTCATATTTATCGCCACCAAAAAAGCCAAAAATTTTATTTTTAATTAAAGTTTCAAGTTTTAAATAAAAATCAAAATCAAGCTCTATTTTAAATACCTCTTTGATAATTTGCGGAAAAGAAATACTAAAAGCAAAAGCTAAAAGCAAAATCACCAAGATTAAACTTCCTATTTTTCCAAAAAGTCCATCTAAGATTACAAACATAGCAGAGGCTATATAGCCTTTATCTTGCAAGAACGCTGAAGCAAAAATAAGTGAGGCAAAAATACAAGCAAAAACAGCCACACTAAATCTACGCTCTATAAGTTCAAAATTATAGTTATTTTTATACAAAAGATAATTAAACCAAAAAAAGACAAAAGGGTAAAATTTAGTCAATGATCCAAATAAAAAATAACTAAGTTTTGCCAAGGAATACCCTATAATACTTACTAAAGCTTGATCGGGTATCAAAGCACTTAAGCAAAAATAAAAAATAAAAATATTAGAAATAACAAAAATAGCTTCTTTTTTTATAATATATCCTTTATAAAGAAAAAAGCTATTA
The DNA here is from genome assembly GCF_025771865.1 of Campylobacter sp. IFREMER_LSEM_CL2090. Classification (NCBI taxonomy): domain Bacteria; kingdom Pseudomonadati; phylum Campylobacterota; class Epsilonproteobacteria; order Campylobacterales; family Campylobacteraceae; genus Campylobacter; species Campylobacter sp. IFREMER_LSEM_CL2090. The sequence continues at coordinate 2,768 of NZ_JAKMRA010000004.1, read as the reverse complement.
TATCAAAAAATTATAAGTAGTTTAATAAACTAATTTGAGAAATTTTAGAAGTAGCCGAAAGCATAGCTTGATAAGATACCATAGTTTGCATAAACTGCATATAAGTTTGCCCATAATCAGCATCAGTTACACCGCTTTTAATAGAAGCTACATTGATATTTAAAAAAGTCATTCTTTTATTTGTCTCTTCTATATTATTAGTGTAAGCTCCTATGGTTGTTTGCATTTTTCTAACATGATCTTGCAAATGATCTATTCTTTCTAAAGCCCCTTGTAAACCTGTATTTCTAGGATCACTTCCTTCTGAATCAGCCCTCATACTGCCATTTAAAACAGCATCTATCATCTCATCTAAGTCTTTAATCAAATCAACATTTGGATCATCAATAGTTAAAGAATTGTTTGCACTAAATACAAAACCTGATCCATTTACAGAAGTACCTGCTGGAGGAAAACCGCTATTTGAATTTGAATCTTTAATAGTAAGACCTATATTAGTGTTACTTGAAAATTTATCAGTAATACTTATACGACCTTTATAGTCCATACCAACTTCAACAAAACCTTTAGAATCATTTATATTTTGTTGAATGGTTTGAAAATCTCCATTGTTGATAGTACCATTTGCATTTGCATTTATAGTTGCTGTAGGAACATTATCACTTGCAAACATACCGATAATATCATTTAACTGGCCATAAGTAATATCTTCAGGTCTTGTTTGCATACCCACTGCATTACCTGTGTTTTCATTATATTGAGAGTGAGCAATAGGAAAACTTATAGTTTGAGTAGGATCGTTTGGATCAGGATAGCTTACTCTTGAGTTCTCCAAATCAATAGTTACCTTATAAGTTCGTCCACTTTTGGAAACAATTTCCATTTGGAGTTGTTGACCTTGCATACTTCCATTGGCATTTGCTACAACTTCACTTAACTTTGTACTATCAGTAGCATATTCACTTGTACCTTTAATCACTTGAGAAACATTGCCAAAAACAGTATTTCCATCTTTTTCAAAAGGCACATCATAACTAGCCCCATTAGTTTTATCACCATTGATGTTACTTTTAATAAAATCTGTTTTGTGCAAGTCTACAGTAAATTGTTTACCATCTAATTCAATCGTAACGGGACTTTTAGTATCATTCAGATTTCCACCATGCGCTGCTTGCATAATACGATTGGTTACTTCTGCCATAGAAATACCTTCAGCATCCGCAGCCTGTTTTAAATCTTTAATAAGTTGCTCATCTTGAAGCTGTGGAGTTAAAGCAACCGCATGAAAATCTAAAGAACTACTTCCTTCTTTTAAGCTCTTTATTTCTATCTGCCCGCTATCATTTAATGCTACTTTAACAACCTCATTTCCCTCTGTATTTCCATATAATCTTCCAATATTTTTTAATACATCTTCAATTTTTGCATCAGGATCTATATCTAAAGTAGCTTTAAAACTTGTTCCATCAGGTCTAACACCTTGAATATACATAGTCGAATGTGGGAAAGAGAGTTTTTCATCATAGCTATCACCAAAATGCTCATCGGGCTTAAGTTCTCCATTTTGAACATAGTTTTGGCCTATTAAATGTGAAAATTTAGATTCTCCAGTTAAAAATTCTTTTTTGTCCGGATAACGAGCATCAGTAAAAGAAACATTTGTTGAAATAATTTTATTGATATTTGAATCAGGCTTAAAAAATAAATCCCATCCAGGTATATTATAAGGAATTTGGGTGCCAGCACCACTTACTACAAAAATATTATCTTTATTCCCAGTATAATTTCCATAATTATCAAAAGGTTTATTTGCACTATTTGATCCTGCAAAGAGATATTGCCCATTGATACTAGTATTAGCAATATTTACAATAGAATCTCTTACAAGTTTGAGTTCTTTTGCTATAGCCTCTCTTGATTCTTGAGAATTACCATCACTTGCAGCTTTTGTGAGTAATGTTTTAAATTTTTCTAAAAGTTCTGTGATATTTTTCAAGGCAGTATCTGTGTTTTTTGCTAGCTCCATAGCAGATTGAGTTCCTTGAACTATTTGACCTATGTTTGCCATCTCATATTCTAATCTTGAGCCATTAATATAAACATTTGCATTTTCCCAAGAATGCTGAATAAGCTGACCTGTTTGTAGTTGCAAATTATATTTATTAAGCAAAGACTGACCATCTGTGTAGTTTTGTATAGAAGTGTAGTAATTATACTGATTGCTAATTCTCATTATTTTGCTCCGCAAATAAATTTTTTAATTATTTACAAGCAAAAAAAGTTCCAAATTTTAATGATATTTAAATTTTTTATATAAAATATTTTATATTGTTTTAATTTTTTTTTAGTATAATCTCATACTCTATTTAATTATTTTAAAACTTTCAAAAAGCCCGAGTGGTGAAACTGGTAGACGCGCCAGACTCAAAATCTGGTAAGGGCAACCTTGTGTCGGTTCGAGTCCGACCTCGGGCACCATTACTTTTCAAAGTGTTTTCTAAAATTTTTAAAAAACTCAGGGAGCGGTTTTGGTAGCGGTTTTTTTCTCAAAAATTAATTTTTAATACTCCATATTAAAATAATATAATTTATCATTATAATCTAAAAAAGAAATTGACTTTTATAAAAATATTTAAAAAAGAATAAAATAAAAATACATTTTACTTTTTTATATTCAATTGCTAATTCATTTTCTATTTCTTTTTTTATTAAAAGAAGACAGTATAAAACTAAATACATTAATTTATTTGTTTTATTCATAAGACTTA
>NZ_JAKMRA010000039.1:0-585 GCF_025771865.1 Campylobacter sp. IFREMER_LSEM_CL2090 | reverse complement strand
ATGGATTAATACTAATTCATCTTTATACTTTACTTCTAGTATTTATCATAAGATATTAAAAGATGAACCTTTTTCAAACATATTTGAAGATTATAGTATTAATAAACATTCTAATGTAGGTAGTATGGGTTTAGAAGGTTTATTTAGAGGCTTTGAGAATAATACCTTAAGTTATAGTGCTAAGATAAGTATAGGTAAGGTTAATGATGATGGTACTACTATGTTTGGAAGTACCTCTAAAAGTGGAGGCAAAGGCTTTGGTTGGTTTAGAAAACTCAATGCTAGTTTGAATAATTATTATAGTATTAATGAGTATATTACTCATACTTTAAATATAAACTATCAAAAGGTATTAGGAAATTTTGAATTAGATTCTTCTGAAAGTTCATCTTTAGGTGGAGCTTATGGAGTAAGAGCTTATGATAATGGAGAAGGTGATGGAGATAATACCATAGTAGCTAACTTTGGTATAAGAATAAATATACCAAATACTAATTTTTATTTTACTCCTTTTTATGATGTAGGTTATGCTTGGTATGAAAAAGCTTCAGGGGATAGATTAGCAGATGAGCATTTTTTAGATGC
>NZ_JAKMRA010000038.1:0-615 GCF_025771865.1 Campylobacter sp. IFREMER_LSEM_CL2090 | reverse complement strand
CTATATATTCAGACACTCCTAAGCACACTGATGAAACCCCCAATGGATCTATTTTATATTGAAAAATAGATTTTGCTAAATTAAAATAATATTTTACAAATTCACGCATCAATAGACAACGATAATAAGTTAAATGATTGTTTTGTAAAAATAATTTCATTTGATTATTTAACAAAACCCAACTCGCAGTCCTAAAATACTCTTTTGTATATTCTGGATTTTTATCAAAACTATAATATACAGGATGTAAAAAAAATGGTATATTGCTTGCAAGAACTTTTTTATCATGATTCATAGTACTATTTGGCCTAACTCTATTGCGATACATTTGTTTTGGATAAACATAAATTTTTTTAGCTTGCATAAATAATAAAATTCCAAATAGATTATCCTCTAGAATGACATAATCATAATGTTTTAATTTTATATTTTTTAAAAAATCAAAACTGATCATACCCATTACTGTAAACCAAAAACTTTTTCTTCCCATTTGAAGCGTTCTAGCAGCCCATTCTTCACTGCTTATTTGACACTCCTTATCAAAATTATAATTTTCAAATAATGTTAATTGTTTAATCTTTGGAATTTCTACATTATCATATAAATGCTTATTTG
>NZ_JAKMRA010000037.1:0-622 GCF_025771865.1 Campylobacter sp. IFREMER_LSEM_CL2090 | reverse complement strand
GAGAAATTTATTTTTTAAATTTCTTATATATTTCTCTTCGATGTCCTATTTCGAATGCAAAAATAAACAATTCATTATCATTAATTTCAGCAAGCATTCTATAATTACCCACTCTAAATCTATAAATACCTTTTAAATTACCCTTAAGTTCTTTTGCTAATTTTTTTGGATTATCTGATTCTATTAAATTTTTAATAATCCAGCTCTTAATAATTCTTGCTACTTGCTGATCAAGTTTTTCAATTGATTTTTTGGCACTACTTGAGAATTTTATCTCATACATTTTTAAATACTTCTTCAAAGCTATAAATATTATCTTTTTTAGCTTCTTTAAGTGAAATTAAAATTTTATTTTCATCTAAATTTAACTCATCTTCTATTTTTTCTAAAATAGTATCTCTTATAAATTTTGATAGTTGCAAATTATTAATTGCTAGATATTCTTTTAGTAAAATATCTTCTTGATCACTAATTCTTAACGATATTGTTCTCATGATTTTACCTTTGTATTATTTGTAATACATTATAACACATTTTATAATTATCACAAAATAATATTTTATCTTAGTGCTTTTAATCTTCGCATTGAAACAATAAAATAAGTATAAGAAATTAATTTAAA
>NZ_JAKMRA010000036.1:0-657 GCF_025771865.1 Campylobacter sp. IFREMER_LSEM_CL2090 | reverse complement strand
TTAGAAGGAATTATTAACACCAAAATAGCTGAAGTTAAAACTGAAATAGCTGAAGTTAAAACTGAATTCTCAGAACAAATTTCTAGCGCTAAGCAAAAAGCACTTTATTGGCTTTTAGGTACTGCAGTAGCAACTACAGTAACTATACTTTCAAGCGTTTGGATTATGATGAATTTTATGCTAGAAAGCTTAAAATAAAAATTATTTAAAGTTTTTACTATATCTTGTTGATATACAATTTTATAGTTAGGATAACATAGTTATCCTATGAATTTAAGTAATGTTTTTCATATAATCATAAATTAAAGCTGTTCGACTAATAATAAAATTCTCAAAATCATCATTACATAAATATTCAACCATATCTTTTGTTATAAAATGTGTTTCTAAATCTTTAAAAAATTGTTCTTGTTGATTATCTTGTATTTTTTTATTTAGCAACTCTTTTATATATGTGCTTGGATTTTTATTATTGATTTTATTATTAGATTCTTTTGTAACAAGTGCTATATTTGCTATATTATTAATTATATTATCATTAGATGAGATAAAATTTTTAGATATCTCTTTTCCTATATTAGAATTTATAGGAAAAATATGATGTTCTTCTAAAAATTCACTAAACTTCTTAAAAACCGTTTGCTTTTATCACTCTTG
>NZ_JAKMRA010000035.1:0-726 GCF_025771865.1 Campylobacter sp. IFREMER_LSEM_CL2090 | reverse complement strand
AAGCAAACGGTTTTTAATTTTTATATTTTCTATATATTATTTTTAGAATTATAAATGCTTTTATTATATTTGAACAAAAATATTTTACAAAAGTAGACTAGAATTGTTGGCACTAGAAACCCCTTTATTTATGCTTGGAGAGTATGTTATAATAAAATCCTTTATGTTATAACAAAAAATAAAATTATACAAGAAAGGATATTTAAATGGCTATCAAAATTGAAATTAGTGGATTTGATAAGGATTTTTTGCCTGTTTTTGAGAGTTTGGCTAAAAGCCTAAGAGCTACTTATTGTTTATTAGAGTATGATATCCCAGATGAGAAAAAACAAAGTTCTATGAAAAAAGCTTTAGAAGAAATGAAAAATGGAGAGTATGAAACTTTTAAAAACTTTGATGAGTATAAAAAGGCTATGCGTGAAATATGAAATTAGAGTTTTAAAAGAATACAAGAAAAATTACAAGAAGCTAACACTAAAAGAAAAAGATTTGGTAGATGAAATAGTTTATCGCTTATCTAACAATGAAACTCTTGAAAGAAAATACAAAGATCATAAACTAAAAGGTGAATTTAAAGAGCTTAGAGAGTGTCATGTAAAACCTGATTTGCTCTTAATTTATCAAAAACAAGATGATAAGCTTATTTTAACCTGTATTAATATAGGTTCTCATAGTGAGTTGTTTTAAATAATTGAAGTTAAATTAATCAAGTTAATAAAAATCCAT
>NZ_JAKMRA010000034.1:0-794 GCF_025771865.1 Campylobacter sp. IFREMER_LSEM_CL2090 | reverse complement strand
ACCAATACAATGACTTATTATAAACTTTATTATAAACAATATCACACATCACACTTTACAATACTATTTCAATATAAAACTAAAAAGTAAAAACTAAAAACAAAAATTTATTAAACTTACTATAAGCATTTTAAAATTAAAAACAACCAAACTAATAAATTACTAAAAATAAAGAATAATAAAACCGAGTCAAATACCCAAACAACATAAAACTAAATAAATTTCTAAAAAGCATAAAAAATAAAAAAACTATAAATTAATTAAAAAACGCAATATAAGAAATATAAGAAATATAAGAAATATAAGAAATATAAGAAATATAAGAAATATAAGAAATATAAGAAATATAAGAAATATAAGAAATATAAGAAATATAATCTAAAAAACTAAAACATATTTAGCAAACTACTAAAAAACAAAAAATAATTTTAGCAAATTGATAAAAAAGTCAACAAACAATTAAAAATAAACTACCAATAAATTATTAGAATACTTCAACATAGATTAAAAACCAAATTTAAAAACTATACTAAAAATAAAAAAACCTAATTTACCAGATTAATAAAAAAATAAATAATTAAAAACTAGAAATTAAAAAATCACCTACAGCTAACAACCATAAAAAACCTAAAACTAAATCAAACACTAAAAATAAGAATTAAAATATCTACGGTTAACAACCAAGTTGACTAAACCACTAAATAAAAATCACAAAAAATAAAATAATAAAACCAACCACCAAATAAGCCATTAAAACAATTCAATAACTAACAACACAAATCTAAACCATAAAA
>NZ_JAKMRA010000033.1:0-836 GCF_025771865.1 Campylobacter sp. IFREMER_LSEM_CL2090 | reverse complement strand
GCTAAATTTTCTAGTGCTAAACTCACTAATGAGTATTTGTAAATCTTCTTCTTTAATACCTAGCTTTTCAAAGCTAGTGTTTTCATTAGTGATAATAAATTTGTATTTGGTTATTACTTCTTTAGTGGTGGTAGTATTAGTTTGATTACTTGAGTTAGTAGAGTTATTATTAGAACTATTGTTTGTTTGATTATTTGGGTTACTTGTATTATTGTTGGTATTGGTTTGATTGTTTAATTTGGTAGTGTTATTATTAAAACTATGATTGTTTGAAGCATTATTGGTATTAAAGCTATTATTAGTTGAATTAAAATTATTGTTTGTTTGATTATTTATACTAGAGTTAGTGTTAGTTTTGTCATTGTTTGTGTTAGTGTTAGTTTGGTTATTTAGGTTGGTAGTGTTGTTATTAGTTTGATTGTTAGCTTCCTCATTAGTTTTATCTTCTTGATTTAGTTTTTCTTTTAATTCTTTCTTTTTTTCTTCAAAGTCTTTTTTAGCTTCTTGAGTTTTTTTATAATCATCTTTGGTTTTTAGATTTTCTTTGATAGCTTTGTTTTGAGGGAGGTTTCTATCAGGGGATAGTTCTATAACCTTTTCTATATCATTTTTAGCTATGATAATACTTCCATTATTAGCATAGACTAAAGAGCTAATTGCTATAGTGCTAAGTAAAAGTTTTTTCATACTTATTTTTTCCTTTTAATGATGTATTTTAATTTTAAGTTTTTGTTTTTCAATATTTATATTGATTAATTAAAATATTTTTAACATGAGTATATTCATTAATATACTCATTATATACACTAGGATAAATCCTAGTGTTTAGTGTTTAA
>NZ_JAKMRA010000032.1:0-837 GCF_025771865.1 Campylobacter sp. IFREMER_LSEM_CL2090 | reverse complement strand
ATTAAACACTAAACACTAGGATTTATCCTAGTGTATATAATGAGTATATTAATGAATATACTCATATTAAAAATATTTTAATTAATCAATATAAATATTGAAAAACAAAAACTTGAAATTAAAATACATCATTAAAAGGAAAAAATAAGTATGAAAAAACTTTTACTTAACACTATAGCAATTAGCTCTTTAGTCTATGCTAATAATGGAAGTATTATCATAGCTAAAAATGATATAGAAAAGGTTATAGAATTATCTCCTGATAGAAACCTCCCTCAAAACAAAGCTATCAAAGAAAATCTAAAAACCAAAGATGATTATAAAAAAACTCAAGAAGCTAAAAAAGACTTTGAAGAAAAAAAGAAAGCCTTAAAAGAAAAATTTAATCAAGAAGATAAAACTAATGAGGAAGCTAACAATCAAACTAATAACAACACTACCAACCTAAATAACCAAACTAACACTAACACAAACAATGACAAAGCTAACACTAACTCTAGTATAAATAATCAAACAAACAATAATTTTAATTCAACTAATAATAGCTTTAATACCAATAATGCTTCAAACAATCATAGTTTTAATAACAACACTACCAAATTAAACAATCAAACCAATACCAACAATAATACAAGTAACTCAAATAATCAAACAAACAATAATTCTAATAACAACTCTACTAACTCAAGTAATCAAACTAATACTACCACCACTAAAGAAGTAATAACCAAATACAAATTCATCATCACTAATGAAAACACTAGCTTTGAAAAGCTAGGTATTAAAGAAGAAGATTTACAAATACTCATTAGTGAGTTTAGCACTAGAAAATTTAGT
>NZ_JAKMRA010000031.1:0-880 GCF_025771865.1 Campylobacter sp. IFREMER_LSEM_CL2090 | reverse complement strand
GGTAGTTTCAAAGAAGGATCTTTTTTTATTTTTTCTTGATAGATTTTTTGTTCTTGTTTGTGTGAAATTATTATACTTAATAATGCCATAGGCATTATTAAGTAACCTAATATAGATTTAGAATTTACTATCATAGCTTGACCTAGTTTATAGGAGAGTTGATTTTGAATTCTTGTTTTAGCTGTGCCGTACTTGGTTTGAAATGACAATTGATTATTTAATAACTGAATTTGAGTTAAATAGCTAGCCATATCTTGAGATTTTCGATACAAATGCTTGGAGAAAATTATAGATTCTATATAATTATTTAAACACATAGGATCTTTTTCAGGATCAAATTGTAATTTTAAAATTTGTTGACTCAGATTCTCGATAAACAAACAATACAAATCGAAGTGCTTATTATTTTTTGCATTACATAGAGATATAACCTTTAAAATAATTTGTATCCAACTATATATACTATAATATTCTTTAGCTTTTTTAATATCAAAATAACCAAGCAAATCTTTAATATAAAAAGGTATTTCATCTTCAAAATTATTTTGAAAATTTCTTACAGTGGTCGCCCCATTTCGAATACGGTATGTTAATAATTTTTTAGGTATTAAAAAAATATAATTACTCTGTGCAAATAACAAAAATCCAAAATGAACATCTTGATGAAAAATTCCATCAATAAATTTTAAATTTATATTTTTTAAAAAATTAAAATTAATCATACCTTGCCAGACAAATGCAAAATGTTTCATTTGCTTATATCGTTCTAACCACAATAGTGAACTAATTTTTCCGTTATAGCGATTTTTATTATAACCCAAAAACCAAGTCCAATCATTTACCTGATCTAGATATCCAGCCTCATATATCTTATTATAAT
>NZ_JAKMRA010000030.1:0-1016 GCF_025771865.1 Campylobacter sp. IFREMER_LSEM_CL2090 | reverse complement strand
TTTAAGTAGTGCTAGAAATGTAGGTATAGAATATTTTAGTGGAGAATATAAACTCAAAAATAAAACCCAAACTTTAAAAGAAAATTCTTTAATAGAATTTAATATAGATGGTAATAATCCTTATGAAATATATACTGTATATAAAAGCTATAAAGCTTTTAATGATGAACAAGATTTAACAAGCTTTACTTATCCTATTATAGATTATATTATCTTTTTAGATTCTGATGATTATTGGGAATTAAACTGCATAGAAGAATGTGTACCTAGAATGGATGGGGTAGATGTGGTGTGGTTTGATTTTGAAATGTTTATTGATGGCACCAACAATAAAAAAGAGTGGAGCAGGTTGCGTTCTTTTCAATTTTTAAAAGAAGTGGCTATTACACCTAAAGAGTGGTTGGAGCAAAGTATTGCAACTAAGCAGAATGAGTTCGCATTTGCATGGGGCGGTATGATTAATTTTAATTTTTTAAAAAATATAAAATTAAAATTTATTGATGGAATTATTTTTGAGGATGTTGTATTTGGTACTATTTTATTTGCTCAAGCAAAAAATATCTACATATTGCCTAAGGTTGTATATAATTATAGAATCCGACAAAATAGTATTATGCAATCGTTAAAGAAAGGTGGTTTATCAGAATATTTGAATTATTTAAGAAAAGATTTTATAAATGATTCTGAGGCAAAAAACTACCATGCTGTTGCTAGTAAAATTATAACTATAGAAAAACTTTGCGTTTTTATAACAACTTTTAATAATTCCGAAATATCTTATTTAATGAGAATTGCCTTTTTCAACTATTTAAGGCAGTGGAGTTTAGAAATTTTTAACTTGAATAGCGATCCTATAGGATTTTTTGATCGAGTGGTAATATTGACTCATGATTTATTTGTGTGTCAAAATAAAAAAGTTTTATACAAAGATGCAAACTCTAAAGATGTTTTTGTGTGGTTAAGCCAGATCATTACTTTAAAAAATACTTTTTTGCAGAGTAAAGATAAAACCATAA
>NZ_JAKMRA010000003.1:0-159410 GCF_025771865.1 Campylobacter sp. IFREMER_LSEM_CL2090 | reverse complement strand
TAATTAAACTAAACCCTTAATGGGTTTAGTTTGAGTGATATAAGATTTTAAGTGTTAATTGCTAAGCTGGGGTTGGTGATTATTAATCGTCGAATTTTTGGCCTAAAATATTACCTTTAAAATCTGTATAAATTTCCATCATATTGTTTGTTCTAAATTTATAGCCATTTATTTTTTTATCTACTTCTACAATAGCTGCATTTGGTTGTACTGCTTGTACTTTTGCAATAATTTCTTTTGGGATAAATCCTGTTGGAATGCCTTTGTATTTACCATCAACTTCTTTCCAGTCTCCATTGATGATAAAGTCAATTTCAGTCCCATCAACTAAATTTACTTCATAAGAATCTACATCTTGTTTTACATAACCTACATTTACACCTTTAAAATGAGTATTTAAAAACTCTTGAGCCTTTTGAGGTAGAGCATTTGGACTTACAACCATATCTGCAAACATAGAACTTGCACAAACTAAACTAACTAACATTAATTTTATTTTCATTTTTTCTCCTTTAAATAAAAGTAAAAAATGATATTAACTGCTTGTGAAATTTATGTGAATTTAATTTTTAAAACCAACTATTTTATTTTTATCAAATGAAGATTCTATTTCTTTTTCTATTGTATGTAAAAAATCACTCATTTTAAAAACACCATCCTTAGAAATAGCTGCTTTCAAAGCTGTATTTTTAACTACCATGGCAATTTGAGCTCCACTTAGCTCATACAAAGCAAGGTTTTTTAAATCAAAATTATCATCAAATTTAGCATTTTTAGGTAAAGCTTTTTGCCATATCATCAAGCGTTGTTCGTAATTTGGCTTTTTAAATTCTATTTTATACTCAAATCTTCTTGAAAAAGCTACATCTAAACTTTCTAAAAAATTAGTCGTAGCTATGATAACTCCACTAAAACGCTCAATTTGTTCTAGAAAAATATTTTGCATTTGATTGTGCATTTTATCAGCACCGCCACTACTTTCTACCCTAGTACTTAAAAATTGATCAGCTTCATTTAAAAGCAAAATAGGACTTTGTTTGCTTGTTTGACAAAGCTCTTTATAAGTATCAAAAATTTTTCTTACATTTTGCTCGCTCTCGCCCACATATTTGCTTAAAATTTTAGAACAATCAAAACTCAAAATAGATTTTTTCATAGCTTTTGCCATACTTAGCGCACTCATAGTCTTACCCGTGCCAGCAGGACCATAGAAAATTATCTTAGCTTCTATGTTTTTATTTGTTTTTATACCCCATTTATTTAATCTTTCCAAAACCTTTTTATCTTGTTGTTTTAATATACTTTCCAATAGATCTTTAGTGCTTTGGGGCATAATAACATCATCTATATTAATATTTGGCTCAATTAGCTCAAAAATATCTTGTTCTTTAACTAAATTTTGAAGTTTAATTTTTTTATTCTTCTTTGGTTCTTTAAAATTAATAATTCTTTGTAAAATATCATCACTTAAATAAAAAATCTTAGTTATATCACCCAAAGAATTAACAAATTCATCATATTCTAAAAGATTTGAACTAAGTAGCTTAGAATCTTCTTCTAGTAAGACTTTGTTTTCTTGTTTTTGAATATCATCTTCGCTAATTAAATGAAGTAAAAAATTAAAATCTCTGCTATAAGAATTTTCAGTGTTTAGCAAATACTCTTCTTTTAATAAACTAATAAATATCAAACATTCTTTATCGTTTAAAGCATACTCTTTAAAAATATCTGCCAAAACATTAGAAATTTTACTCTTTTTTAAACGCTCTTTAATATATGCTTCAAATATAGCTATATCTTTTTTAATATTCTTACTTTGAGAGCTTTTAGCAAAAAAACGCAATCTTTGATATAGCTCGATTTTAAAAAATTCATCTTTTAAATATGCAATATGATCTTCATAAATTTGATCTTGCATAAAATCTTGTATAGTTTTATTTTCTAAAATTTGTAAAAAAACCTCACTTAAACTTAACTCGCATTGTAACAAATTTAAAAATAAACTTGAGTTTTTACTCGATTTAAAATCAGAAAAAATTTGAATAATAAAACCTTTTTCTATAAGATTTTTAAGATCTTTTAAATGATCTAAATACTCATATTCATCATTTTTAAAAACTTCACTAAGAAGATTATAGGCATTAATGCTTACATTTGCTTGTAAATAATTTTTACACAAATGCTTTAAAATTAAAATTTCATCTTCACTGCATTGTAAGTTTTTATAAATATTGCTTTTAAAAGTATCATTAAGAAAAAGTTTTAAATCTTTCATATTTTCCTTTATATTGATTTTATGCTAAATTTAATTTTAGATTTTTTGTCACTAAAACTCATATTTTTATCACAAACCTCATAAAAAATATCATAATTTTTGCTTATAATATTTTGAGTAAAACCACAAGAAGTGATTTGCTTATTTTTCCCATAAAAAATAGGTTTTTTGTAAATTAAATCTTGCAAAAAATCATCATAATATTCATTATTAAAAAATCTTTTATTAAAAAAAGTTTTTGCATAACATACACCATTAATGCAAATTTTATCCATGATTTTTAACTCAAGTAAAGCCTTAGAGGCACTATAAAGTTCTAAACTTGTAAAATTTTTTCCCTCATATAAAAAGCCATAATCAGCAAATCTAAATTGAGGGGTTTTTAAAACAATATAAGCACTTTGTGATTGTGTTTTACTTTTTAAAGCACAAGAGCTTAAAAAAACACACACAAAACACAAAAAAATTATTTGAAGTGACTTTATCATTTAAGGTTTTTAAAACTAAGATTAAGTTCTAAATTTAACTCTTTTACTATTTTCATCACGCTTTGTAAATCATCAATTTGCTTACCAACTACGCGAATTTCATTGCCTCTAATACTTGAAGTTACCTTTAGCTTACTATCTTTTATAGCTTTATTAATCTTCTTAGCACTATCAGCATCAATAGCATCATTAACTTTTAAATTCAATCTAAAATTTGCTCTACTCTCCCTGCTTAACTCTTTAATACCATTAGGGTTAATCCCTCTTTTGATAAGTTTTGAAATAACAATATCTTTTAGCACTTCAATTTTTGCTTCACTTGAACAAGTAAGCTTATAAATACTTTCTTTTTCATTTAGCTCTATTTCACTTTTAATGCCTTTTAAATCATATCTGCTATCAAGCTCTTTTTTAGCTTGCTCTAAAGCATTTTTTAGCTCTTGTTTGTCAATTTCCCCACTAATGTCAAAACTATGCTCATTTGCCATTTTCTATAAACTCCTTAAGATTATTAAATACGATTTGGACTAAATTTTGTATGGATTCTTCACTAGCCCATGCAACATGTGGAGTGATAATTAAATTTTCTTTATTTTTTATATTAAGCAAAGGATGATTTTCAACCATAGGTTCTACTTCAAGTACATCAAGCCCTACTCTAATATTTTTTTCATCCATAATTTGAGCTAAATCTACTTCATTAATAATCCCACCACGACCTACATTAATTAAAATGGCCTCATCTTTTAAAAGCATTAATTCTTTCTTGCTTAATAAATTTTTTGTTTTTTTATTTAAAGGTGCATGGATACTTATCACATCAGAAGTTTTTAAAAGCTCTTCAAGGCTTACTTTCTCATATGTATCATCATTATTAACCCCTGAGGTAGAATAATAACAAACATTTGCTCCAAATATTTGCGAAGCCTTAGCTACCTCTTTACCTATAACTCCAAGCCCTATAATACCATGTTTTTTTCCTGTTAGAGTATGTAAAGTTCTACTAAAATCAGTGAATATTGGGCTTTTTACCCAAAGCCCTTGTTTGGTCCATCCATCATAATATGGGATTTGATTTAAAAAAGCAAAAAGCAAAGCAAATGTATGACTTAAAACACTTTTGGTAGAATACCCAGCTGCATTTTTTACTATTATACCTTTAGAATTTGCATAAGCTACATCTATATTATTTACCCCTGTGCCAAGCTGCAAAATGAGCTTTAAATTGGTGTTATCTATAACTTCTTGATCAATGATGACTTTATTTATCATCACAACTTGTGCATCAGATATTCTTGAGATAACCTCATCTTTAGATGTAAGTTCATAACTTATAAATTCCCCAATACTTTCAAAAGCTGTTAAATCAGTTCCACCTAAAGTAGCAGCATCTAAACATACTATTTTCATTTTTTATCCTTTAACAATGTGCCCTACAAATTTAGAATAATTATCAAGCACCAAACCACCTTTTCTAAAACCTAAACCACAACCCTCATAAGCAAAGAAAACTCCTGCTTGATAATAATCATTTTCATTTTGATTAAACTCAGCAAATTCTTGATACACAAAACGATTGTTTTGATAATCTCCACTTGTTTCAAAACTTATATCTCCATTAGCTTCTATAATAGAAACATTTGCTCCTTCTCTACCAAAAACAGGCTTTTTAACACATTTTTTACCCACTAAAGGTTCATCACTTGTTTCAAGCAATAAAGGATGATTTGGATAAAGCTCCCATAAAATTTTCATTATACCCTTGCTTTGAAAAAGTAAAGTATAAGCAGGATTTAAAATAATTGCTTTTTGATTTTGCATAATTTGAGTTAAGAGCATAGCAAGTTCACCCTCTTCTATAGCTATACTTTCCCAAGGAATGAGTTTGAAAAAATACTCAAAATTTACATCATTTTTAAAAATTCCTTCGGGTGAAAATTCTACCTCATCAATATAAGAAAATTCACTCTCAAAACCAGCTTCACTAGCAATGTGTGCTAAAAGTTTTGTTGTAATCATATCCTCATCACTACCTGCAATTGAAGAAAACAATATTTTCCAACCTTCATAATATTTTTCAAATTCACTTACATCTTCTTCTAAGGTTATAAGTCTTTTAAAATTATCTCTTAAAGCTTCATATATATTATTAAATTGCGAGCTTTCATCTAGGTTGTTTTGCTTTAAAATAGCCCATTGCAAAATAGCACTTTCAAATAAAGATGTTGGAGTATCAGCATTAAATTCTATTAGTTTTATAGGCTTACCATCAAGCCCACCTGCTAAGTCAAACCTACCATATAAATGCCAATGTACATCATTTTCCCAACTCATCTTAATCGCATCAACCAAATTAAAAGGAATTCCAAGCTCGTCAAAACGATCATTATCAATCACTTCTTGTGCAGCAGCTACAAACATATCATAAAGCTCATTAACTGCTTCGTAGTATGCATTTGCTTCATCTTCCCTTACACAAACTAAATTAGAATCTAAATAATCACTTCCATCATTATCCGTATGCCATGAAAAACCTATTTGCTCTAAATAAGATTTTTCTAAAGGATTTACTTTTAAAAAATTCATTTTTTCACCTTTTAAGAGCCAAAAGAATTTGTAGAACTTGAAGTAGCTTTAGAGCCACCACCAAAAAAGCCTGATTTTTTTGCATTTGATCCTGAAGTAGCACTTGTACTTGCTTTATTAAAGCTATTTACACTTCTTTGATAAGCACTTTGATTTGAAAATGCTCCTCTTTGTTGATTTGCAAAATTTTGATTGTTAAAAAGCTTTGAACCTATCCAACTTCCCAAAATAGCTCCAGCTGCACTCGCAAGCAATGTCTCGCCTAAAGAAAGCCCACCGCTACTCATTTGGGCATTGTTTGGATTTGTTAAATTTGAAGTACCATTGTCTATTTTAGCAGCTTCTTCTTGGATTAATTTATCCATTTCTTCTTTGCTTAAAACCCTTTCAGTTCCATCAAGTTGTTTTAAGACTACCCTAGTTTCATCACTTGGAAATTGATCTTTGATTTTGTATTGATTTGGAGCGGTTTCTTCAATAATAACAAAGGCCCCTTGAGTATTTGCCGCTTGACTTAAAGCGTTATTGCTAGAATCATTTGTATTATTACTACATGCACTTAAAGCACCTGCACTAATTGCAGCAATACCACTTATCATACTAAGTTTGAGTATAGTTTTAATATGTTTCATAATCTTTCCTATAAAAATTTATAAATTTAACTTAATAAGATTTTAACAAAAAAAGTATTAATAAAAATTAATTGTTTTAGTTTATCATAGTCATTAAATTACTACTTAAAATAAACACAGCAAAAGCAAAAAATATAAAAGCACTTAGATAATCAATAAGTTTTAAATTCTTTTGATAAATTCTTACCATAAATGGTTTAGAAAATAATAAAGAAATCAAAGAAAAATAAATTATAGTTTCTAAAATCAAAACAAATATCAAGACTATCAGCATCCATCGCATTTGTGTAAAATCAAAACTTGCAAAAACACTGGCGAAATAAAAAATTGCTTTAGGATTAGATAAATTTGTAATCATTCCACTTAAAAATGCAGATATATAAGTTTTTTGAACTTTAATTTTGTCATTTTTTGTATTCTTGTAAATCTTAAAAGATAAATACAAAAGATAAAATGCTCCAAAACTTGATAGTATAATTTGTAAAAATGGGAATTTATGAAAAACGGCATTTAATCCGAGTATAGAAAGTATAATCCATATACTAACAGCTAAACTTACTCCCAAGCTTGCCTTTAAAGCACTTTTAACCCCTTCTCTTAATGCATATGAACTTACTAAGAAAAAATCAGGTCCTGGTAAAATAAGTCCGAAAAAATGAATAATTATAATCCAAAAAAACATAAATATTTTAACGAAGAAAGCCGATTTCTCGGCTTTTTGGTATTAGAGTCTTGACTCGTAGCGTCTAAGCATATAAAGTCTTTTAAGCATTTTTTTGCGTGCTGAAATTTTTTGTTTTTTGCGAATTTCAGTCATAGGCTCAAAAAATCTTCTAGCGCGAACTTCAGTAACAACTAGATTTCTATCTACTTGCTTTTTGAATTTTCTATACGCTTCATCAAAAGACTCATTAGGATGTACCTTGATTCCTGGCACGACCCTCACCACCTTTCTTTAAATAAATTTTAAAATAAAGATTATATCATAATTTTCTTGAAAATAAAACTTATTTTTGTAATAATTATATAAATAAAAATTAAATATAAATTATTAATTAAGACAAAGTTTGATTTAATTTTTCTAATACTACAATATAAAGAAATATTTCTAAGGAAAATAAAATGAATGCTCACATCACAAACTATACTAAAAAAAGATATATAGCTTATATCATTTCTATGATCATTTTTATAGCACTACCTTTTATAAAAATAAATGGAAATCATTTCTTTTTATTAAGCTTTGATCATAAAAAACTTAATTTATTTTTTATCGCTTTTGATACTCAAGAGCTGTATTTAATGCCTTTTGTTATCATGGGTATGTTTTTAACTATACTTTTTGTTACTACTTTAGCAGGAAGAATTTGGTGTGCTTGGAGCTGTCCTCAAACTATTGCTAGAGTTATTTATAGAGATCTTTTGCAAACAAAAATCTTTAAAATTCATAAAAGCACAGCAAATAAACAAAAGCAAGTCAGTGGATTTTTCGTCAAAAAAGCTTTAAGTATTGTGATTTTTTATCTTTTTTCATTGTTAATGATGAGTGCATTTTTATGGTATTTTGTACCACCTGAAGATTTTTTTACATACATTCAAAATCCTGCTGATCATTTATTGCTTTTAGGGATTTTATTTTGTGCTTCTTTGGCTTTTACTTTTGATATAGTATATTTGGGTGAAAAATTTTGTGTTTATGTATGTCCTTATGCAAGAATTCAATCTGTAATGTTTGATAATAACACCGTTCAAGTAATATATGATGATAAAAGAGGAGGTATGATTTATGATGGACATACCAAACTTTATCAAAAGCCACCACAAGGTGAATGTATAGGATGTGAAGCCTGTGTAAAAATTTGTCCTACACATATAGATATACGCCAAGGAATGCAACTTGAGTGTATTAATTGTCTTGAATGTGCCGATGCTTGTTCAAAAGTTCAAGCCAAATTTAATCGTCCTAGCTTAATTAATTGGACTAGTGCAAAAGCTATTGAAACAAGGGAAAAAGTAAAATATTTTAGATTTAGAACTATTGGATATTTAGTTGTTTTATGTGGTGTTTTTGTGGCTTTAGTTTTAATGGGAAGTAAAAAAGAAAATATGCTTTTAAATATCAACCGTTCTAGCGAGCTTTATCAAATCAGAAAAACCCATGATGGAGAATTAATTATTAGTAATGCTTATGTATTTTTATTTCAAAACACCGATAATAAAACTCATGAGTATTATTTTGATGTGAAATTACAAGGCATTGAAGATGGCTTAGAAATCATTAGACCTAAAAAATCTTTTAAACTAAAAGCTGGCGAAAAAGATAAACATATAGTTGTTTTAAAAGCTACTAAAAAACTAGCCGATAATGATAGAAAAGACACTGTAATACCATTAACCATCAAAGCCTATGCACTTGATGATAAAAATATTGTCATATTACGTGAGAGCAATTTTGTATATCCTAAAAATTCTATCATAGAGCATAAAAAATACTAAAATGAAAAAAAGAATTTCTTCAAAATCTCAAGCAAGGCTTGAAAAAATCAAACAAATCGCTGCGGAGTCATTTTTAAAAAATGGCTACGAAGCAACTAATCTTAAAGATATTATCAAACAAGCTGGTGGATCTTTTTCTTGCGTATATGAGCATTTTAAAAGCAAAGAAGGTTTATTTGAAGCGGTTTTAAATGATTTTGCAGAAAATCATTTTTTAGCTATTTTGAAAAAGAATATGCGACTTTCACCTGGTGCTAATTTAGAAGAATTCTTATATCAATTTGCAAAAGCTTATTTAGGGATTTTTAACGATACTAAAACTATAGCTATAGTAAGACTTTTATATTCTGAAATTTATAATGAAAAATTTGATTTTGGAAAATGGTTTAAAGGAAGCAATAGAAAAGAAGTAGAATATGTTCTTCGAAAAAGATTTGAAGAAGAAAATGAAATTTTAGCTCAAAATGCTGAATTTTTAAGTTATACTTTTTGCGCTATGCTTAGAGGGACATTTTTTATACAAAGCACTTTTGAAAATAAAGTTTCAATGAATAAAAAAGAACAACAAAGCCACGCAAAAAAAATCGTAAAGCTTTTTACTCAAGGTCTTGTTAATTTTAATTAACTAAAGATTGATAAAATAGTATTTATTAATTTTGTAATATAAATTACTTTTTATTTAGCTAAATAAATAACTTAAGGAAACAAATGAAAACAAAACTTTTAACTCTAGCTTGCGCTTCTCTTATCTTTATAGCATGTTCAGATGATAAGAATGCACAAGTTAAACAACTCCCTCCTCAACCTGTTAGTATTATGACTATGCAAAGTGCTAATTTACCTTTAGAATTTACTTATCCTGCGAGATTAAGTACTGAATTAGATGTAGTAGTCAAACCTAAAGTAAGCGGTGAAATCAAAGCAAAATACTTCAAAAGTGGTCAAGCTGTAAAAAAAGGCGATAAGCTTTTTCTTATAGAACCTGACAAATACCAAGCAAGTGTAAATATGGCTTATGGAGAAGCTTTGGTGGCAAGAGCTAATTTTGATGATGCTGAAAAAAATTTTAAAAGAGATAGTATTTTAATAGAAAAAAATGCTATTTCACAAAAAGAATTTGATGCAAGTTTAGCTAAATTTAACTCCACAAAAGCTAATCTAGAAAGCGCTAGAGCAAAACTTGCTAATGCAAGATTAGACTTAAAATACACCATAGTAAGTGCTCCTTTTGATGGAATTTTAGGTGATGCATTAATGGATGTGGGTGATTATGTAAATGCTTCATCTACTGAACTTGTACGCATTACAAACATTAACCCAATTTTTGCAGATTTTTATATTTCTGATGTAGATAAAATCAATATGAATAAAAATATTCAAAGTGGCAATTGGAAATTAGAAAATATCCAAGTACAAGCTAATGTTGGTGGAGAACTTTTCAATGGAAAATTATATTTCGTAGATAGCGTTATAGATACTCATAGTGGTGGAGTAAAAGCAAAGGCTATTTTTGATAACAACAATTCAAACTTAATGCCTGGCTCATTCGCAAATGTTCATGTTGGTGGTTTTGTTCAAAAAGATGGTTTTGAAATTCCTCAAGTTGCGCTTTTGCAAGATGATAGTGCTACTTATGTTTATACCCTTGTAGATGGAAAAGTAGTTAAAACTATTGTTAATGTTATTTATCAAACTTCTGATAAAGCAATTATTGATAAGGGCTTAAAAAATGGGGATAAAGTGATTTTAAATAACTTCAAAAAAATCCGTCCTGGTGCAAGTGTTAGCGTAATGGAGAATAAATAATGTTTTCTAAATTCTTTATAGAAAGACCTGTATTTGCTTCTGTTGTAGCTATTATCATTTCTTTAGCAGGTATTATAGGACTTTATTCTTTACCCGTGGAGCAATATCCTTCCTTAACTCCACCCGTTGTTAAGGTAAGTGCAACTTACTCAGGAGCTGATGCTCAAACGGTGGCTCAAACGGTGGCTATTCCTCTTGAAGATGCAATCAATGGGGTTGAAAATATGATTTATATGGATTCAACTTCAAGCTCTTCAGGAGATATGAGCTTAAGTGTATATTTTAATATAGGTACAGATCCTGACCAAGCAACAGTTGATGTTAATAATAGAATTTCAGCTGCTATGGCAAAACTACCTGAAGATGTTAAAAAAACTGGTGTTAGTGTAAGAAAAACCGGTTCAAGTATATTAGAAGTTGCTACTTTATATTCTCCTGATGGCTCTATGGATTCACTCGAAGTGTATAATTATGCTGCATTAAATATTTTAGATGATCTTGCTAGGGTTCCTGGTGTGGGTAATGCCGTAGCTATTGGTGCAAGAAATTATTCTATGAGAATTTGGCTTAATCCTGATTTATTAAACAAATATCAAGTTACTGCGACTGATGTTATTGCTGCAGTTAGCGAGCAAAATGCTCAATATGCTACTGGTAAGATAGGTCAAGAACCTGTGGTGGAAAGATCTCCTTATGTGTATTCAGTAACTATGCAAGGAAGATTAAAAAATACTAAAGAATTTGAAGATATTATCATAAGAGCAAATAGTGATGGCTCTTTTTTAAGACTTAAAGATGTAGCCGAAGTTTCTTTAGGATCAAGAGAATATACTTTTAAAGGTAGATTAAACGGAAATGACGCTACTCCTATTTTGATTTTCTTACAAACCGGAGCAAATGCTGTAAATACAGCAGAATTAGTGCAGAAAAAATTTGAAGAACTTTCTAAAAATTTCCCTGAAGGATTAACTTATAAAGTACCTTATGATACAACTATATTTATTAAAGCTTCCATTAAAGAAGTGGTAAAAACTTTCTTTGAAGCATTAATTTTAGTTGTAATTGTAATGTATTTGTT
Organism: Campylobacter sp. IFREMER_LSEM_CL2090; assembly: GCF_025771865.1. Classification (NCBI taxonomy): domain Bacteria; kingdom Pseudomonadati; phylum Campylobacterota; class Epsilonproteobacteria; order Campylobacterales; family Campylobacteraceae; genus Campylobacter; species Campylobacter sp. IFREMER_LSEM_CL2090. Next base: position 148,049 of record NZ_JAKMRA010000003.1, on the reverse strand, counting down.
CTTAAAAAATTTCCGCTCAACTATTATACCAATGATTGCTGTTCCTGTTTCTATTTTGGGAACTTTTGCAGGATTATATGTCTTAGGTTTTAGTATCAATCTACTTACGCTTTTTGCCTTAGTATTGGCTATTGGTATTGTTGTTGATGATGCAATTATAGTAGTTGAAAATATCGATAGAATTATGCATGAAGATCCAAATATAAGCATAAAAGAAGCAGCTATTAAAGCTATGGATGAAGTTGCTGCACCTGTTGTTTCTATAGTTCTTGTACTTTGTGCGGTTTTCATACCCGTTTCATTTATATCAGGTTTTGTGGGAGAAATCCAAAAACAATTTGCCATAACCTTAGCAATATCTGTTACTATATCAGGCTTTGTAGCTTTAACACTAACTCCTTCTTTATGTGCAATTTTTTTAAGAAGAAATGAAGGTGAACCTTTTTATTTTGTGAAAAAATTTAATGATATTTTTGATTGGTCTACCGAAGTTTTTGGTGCTGGTGTGGCTTATATACTTAAAAGAACAGTGCGTTTTATGTTAATTTTTGTAATCTTTTTGGGTGGTTTATATGGACTTTTCAAACTTGTTCCAAATTCACTTGTTCCAAATGAAGATCAAGGAAACTTTTTAACTATTGTCAATCTACCCGCAGCATCTTCGCTTAATAGAACTACTCAATCAATGGATGCTATGGCAGAAGAAATCCGCAAAAATGAGAATGTAACTAATGTGGTAGGACTTATAGGCTATGATCTTTTTACAGGTTCTTTAAAAGAAAATTCTGGCGCAATGTTTGTTAATTTGAAAAATTGGGATGATAGAGATATTAGTAGTTTTGATTTAGTTGGATCTTATAACAAACAATACTTCTTAAATCCAAATTTTCAAACTTTCTTTGTTAATCCACCACCAATCCAAGGTTTAAGCTTAACTGGTGGTTTTGAGATGTATGCACAAAATCGTAGCGGAAAAAGTTATGATCAAATTCAAGTTGATGTAAATAAATTAGTTGAAGCAGCAAACAAGCGTCCCGAACTTCACAATGTAAGAACAACGCTTGATACTAATTTTCCGCAATTAAAACTAGAAATTGATCGCGATAAAGTAAAACTTTATGGTTTAAATTTAGCTGATGTATTTAGCACTCTAAATGCCACCATAGGAACTTATTATGTAAATGATTTTTCTATGCTTGGAAAAAATTATCGTGTAAATATAAGCGCAATTGGAGATTTTAGAAATACTCAAAATGCTTTAAAAAACATCTTTGTTAGATCAAAAGATGGTTCTATGATAGCTCTAGATAGCGTTTTAACATTACAAAGAAGTGTTGGTCCTGATGATGTAAAACGCTTTAATATGTTTCCATCGGCTTTAGTGCAAGGTGATCCTGCTCCTGGCTATACTTCAGGACAAGCCATTGATGCAATTGCACAAGTGGCAAAAGAAACTTTAGGAGAGGATTATTCTATTGCTTGGTCAGGTTCAGCTTATCAAGAAGTTACAAGTAGCGGTGCTGGACAAATAGCATTTATGCTAGGACTATTATTTGTATTTTTAATTCTAGCAGCACAATATGAAAGATGGCTCATGCCTTTAGCAGTAATTACGGCTGTGCCTTTTGCAGTATTTGGTTCTTTGCTTTTTGTATGGCTTAGAGGATTAGAAAATGATATATATTTTCAAACGGGACTTTTACTTTTAATAGGCCTTTCTGCTAAAAATGCCATTTTGATTGTTGAATTTGCTATGGAAGAGCATCTTAAAAAAGGAAAGAGTATTTTTGAAGCTTCTATTAGTGCAGCAAAATTGAGATTTAGACCTATTGTAATGACTTCATTGGCATTTATTTGTGGTATTTTACCGCTTTTCTTTGCATATGGAGCAGGAAGTGCAAGCCGCCATGCGATAGGTACAGGTATTATAGGTGGTATGATAGCAGCTTCTACTATAGCCATTTTCTTTGTACCTTTATTTTTCTATTTACTAGAAAGTTTTAATAAATGGCTTGATAAAAAAAGAGGTAAAATCAATGCGTAAGTTAATAATTTTTGCAAGTTGTTTTTTAATAACAGCTTGCAGTTTAAAACCAAATTTAGAAATTAAAGATGTAAATTACACTAAAAGCTTAGATCAAAACATTAGCATTAACAAACAATGGTGGAAAGCTTTTGATGATAATTATTTAAACACCTTAGTCGATCAAGCTTTAAAAAACAATAACGACTTGCAAATTGCATATATGAATTTACAAAAAGCTTATGAGGCTTTAGGTATAGCAAGAAGCGATCTGCTTCCTAAACTAGATGGAAGTGCTAGCGGAGCAAGAGCAAAAACTAGCATCAATGCTCCAAGCAACAAAAGTAATGAATTTGTCTATGGCAATGATTTTAATATGGGTTTAAATTTAAGTTATGAAGTAGATTTATGGGGTAAATACAGAGATACTTATAATGCTTCAAAAGCAAAATTACAAGCTAGTGAGTTTGACTATGAAAGTGCAAGATTAAGCTTAATTTCTAATGTAGTAAAAACTTATTTTAATCTAGCAAGCTTAAGTGAGCAAGTAAAAATTTTAGAAGAAACAACCCAAAGTTATCAAAAAACTTATGAGTTAAAATTAGAGCATTTTAAACTTGGAGTAATTAGTGAGTATGAGCTTAACAAATTTAAAGCTGAACTTGAAAATTCAAGAGTTTTACTCACAAATGCTAAAATTCAAAAAGAAGCTAATACCAAAGCTTTAAAAATCTTAACTTCAAATGATATTGATGATATACTTTATAATAGCATAGAGTATAAAAAAATAGGACAATACGAGCTTAGCATACCTGAAGGTATTGGTAGTGAAATTTTACTTCAAAGACCTGATATACAAGCTAGTTTAAAAATTTTAGAAGAAAAAAACTATCTTGTTGGAGTAGCCAGAACTGCATTTTTACCAAACCTTTCTTTAACAGGACTTTTGGGTTTTCAAAGTAATGATTTAGATCTTTTAGTTAAACATGGAAGTAATACTTGGAATGTAGCTGGAAATTTTGCAATGCCGATTTTTCATTGGGGTGAGATTATGAATAATGTTAATATCGCAAAACTTACCAAAGATGAAGCGTTTTTACAATATGAAAACACCTTAAAAACAGCCTTTGGAGAAATAAGACTTGCTTTATTTAACCGCCAAAGCTATTATGAAAATGAGCAAAATTATAAAAATTTATTTCTAGCTCAAAGTAAAATTTATGAAATTTCTACCTTAAGATATGAAAATGGTGTGATTAATTTAGCTGATTTTTTACAAGATCAAAGAAATTACCTAAATGCTAAACTTTCTTACACTAACTCATCTTATGAGCTTGCAAATTCCATTGTAGATGTTATGAAAGCCTTTGGTGGTGGATTTAACACTAAAGAAGAATCAAAAGAAAATATCAAAGCTATGGAAGAAAACTTAAAAGAAAACTTTTATAACAACTGAGCCTTAAGGCTTAGTTGTTAATGCATTTGAATTTGAATTCTTTGATTAAAATTATTATTTCCTCTATCTTTTGGGCTATTATGCTCAAAACGATAACGCATATTACCTGAAACATTAACATCTTGAAAAATTTCATCTAAAGGTGCAGAATTTGACACGCTTATAAGCCCTAATAAAAATATAAAAAATGCTATAAAAATATTTTTCATTATAAAGCCTTTGTAAAAATATGATACAATTATAGTCTTTTTAAATAACTACAAAATGAAATTTTTAGGAAAAATATGAATTTTTTACAAAACTTAGCTCTTTCTTACTCACATAAAGCCATGCAAAAATCTTTAGAGAATGGTTTTGATGTGAAACTTTTAAAAGAAGGACAAGAAAAAAAAGTTAATCCAAAAAAATCTTATATGCTCTATGCTCATATACCATTTTGCCATACTTTTTGTCCATATTGTAGTTTTCATAAGTATTATTATAGTGAAGATTTGGCAAAAAGATATTTTGAAAGCTTAAGAGAAGAAATCAAACAAATCAAAGACAAAGGATTTGATTTTACTTCTATGTATGTGGGTGGCGGCACTACTTTGATCAACGAAGAAGAACTTGCTAAAACTTTAGAACTTTGCAAAAAATTATTTAATATTAAAGAAATTTCTTGTGAGAGCGATCCTAATCATATCGAACCTAAAAAGCTAGAAATGTTTAAAGGGCTTATAGATCGTTTAAGTTGTGGTATACAAAGTTTTGATGATGATACTTTAAAAAAAGTAGCAAGATATCATAAATTTGGTTCAAGTAAAGAGCTTCAAGAAAAGCTTTCTAAAGCTATAGGCGTGCTTCCTATTATGAGTCTTGATTTGATTTTTAACTTTCCTTCTCAAACTAAAGAGCAATTACTCAATGATTTAGAAATAGCCAAAAATTTAAAACCTCAACAAATCACAACTTATCCTTTAATGAAATCAAACCTCACAAAAGATAATATCGCAAAAACTCTAGGAGTAAGTTTTAAAGATAATGAATTTGAGTTTTATAAAATCATTATAGATTTTTTCAAAGATTATGAAAGAAATAATGCATGGTCATTTTCTTTAGAAAAAAGTAGCTTTAATGATGAGTATGTAAGTAGCCACCATGAGTATTTAGGCGTGGGAAGTGGGGCTTTTAGCTTTTTAGATGGAGAGCTTTTAATCAATGCTTTTAATTTAAATGATTATTCTAAACTCATCAAAGAAAAGCAAAATGCAAATATTGCTAAAGCTAATTTTGGTAAAAAAGAAATCATCAAATATGTCTTTTTAACTGAAATGTTTGCAGGTAAAATCGAGATTGATAAATTTAACAAAACTTTAGATTGCAATTTAGAAAAAGATCTTTTCATAGAACTTTTAGGTCTTAAGCTAAGCAAGGCTATAAAAAAAGAAAATAATACTTTATACACAAGTGAATTTGGGCGTTATTTGTTTATGGTATTAATGAAAGATTTTTACACCGGTATGGATTTAGTGCGTGCTGTATTTAGAGATAATAAACGCTTACAAGATAAAGAACACATTAATATCATGCAAGAAAATGTTGATCCACTTGATTTTAAAAGTATGGAGTTTAAAGGATAAAAAGCCTTTAAAGGCTTTTTACTAAAATGGTCTTACCACCATCATAATAGCAATAATTATAAATAATATCGTTGGAATTTCATTATAAGCTCTAAAAAATTTCCCACTCTTTTTGCAAGTATCATTTTGAAGTTGTTTTAAATAATAATAATTTTGCAAATGATAAATAATCAAAAGCAAAGCACAGGTTAATTTAGCATGCATAAATCCTGATCCAACCATCAAAACTTTATTTACATGCAACATCAAACTTCCACTTATTAAAGTTACTATCATCGCAGGAGTTTGGATATAAAAATACAATTTTCTTTCTTGAATTTTTACCACTTCTACAAAGCCTTTATTATCTTTATGCTCTGTATGATAGACAAAAAGTCTTGGTAAATAAAACAATCCAGCCATCCAAGAAACAAAAGCTAAATAATGCACCATTTTAATCCACAAATACCAGTCAGTTAAAAAATCTAACATTTTTCTCCTTTTTTATTAAAAATTTCTTTTATTAAAATCAAAGCTACACTAATGTTTATCATCACATCAGCTAAATTAAACACAGCAAATTCAAACCACTTATGCCAAAATACAAAATCCACCACACCTATATGCACAAAGCGATCAAGTAAATTTGAACACCCAGCAGATAGCATAATAGCAAAAGCGATCAAATGTGTTTTAAAAAATTCTTTTTGATAAAGCAAATACACAAACAAAGCTAAAATAAAAACAAGTTGTATGTATTTTAAATACTCTCCTAAAAATGCAAACATTGAAAAGGCTACACCGGTATTATAGGTTAAAACTAAATCAAAAAATTCACCCCTATACTCAAGCCCTTGCAAAAACAAATACTTACTTACTTGATCTAGTATAAAAACTAAAGCAAAAACAAGCCAAAATTTTAAAGATAAAATTTTAAGCATTCAATGCTTTCATAAAAAAGCTTTCAACAGCTTTCATTTCTTTTTCTAAAAGCTTAATATCTTTTGCTTCAAGTAATAAGCGTATTAAATTTTCTGTACCTGAATACCTAAACAAACTAGCAATTCCTTTTTTTTCTAAATCTTTTTTCAACTCTTCTAAGCCTGCAAGCTTGCTTAAGTCTTTTTTCTCTGAAATTTTAAGATTATGCAAAAGCTGTGGGTAAGGTTTAACTTGACTTAAAATTTCACTTGCACTTTTTGCTTCACTTAGCATTAAAGCACTAAATTGTAAAGCAGCTACCAAACCATCTCCAGTTTTTGCATAGTCACTAAAAATAATATGCCCACTCTGCTCACCACCAAAATTTCCACCGCATTCTTTGAGTTTTTCAAGTACATATTTATCGCCTACATTGCAAGTTTCATGTGTGATTTTATGTTTAGTTAAAAACTCTTTTAAAGCACCATTGCTCATTATAGTGCTAACTACACTTGATTTTAACTTGCCTTGTTTTTTCAAAAATAAAGCTAAAACACCCAAAAGACTATCTCCATGAGCTACTTCGCCTTTTTCATCCACAACAACCAAACGATCCGCATCCCCATCAAAAGCAAAACCCACATCTGCTCTAAATTTCTTTACCTCTAAAGCTAAATTTAAAGGATGTAAAGCCCCGCAATTTTCATTGATATTTAAACCATTTGGCTTATCATTGATCACAATCACATCTGCACCAAGTTCTTTAAAAACCGTAGGTGCTACCTTATAAGAAGCTCCATGAGCCACATCTAACACAACGCGTAAAGACTTTAAAGTCAGCTCTTTAGGAAAAGAATTTTTTATAGAAACAATATATCTTCCTATCACATCATCAATTCTTTTTGCTTGACCAATTTGTGATTTTGTTGTTCTTGCTTCTTCTATGAGTTTATCATTAAAATAAATTTCTTCTATTTTTGCTTCTGCTTGCTCATCAAGTTTATTTCCGTGTGCATCAAAAAATTTAATGCCATTATCATAGTAAGGATTGTGTGAAGCTGATATCATAATCCCTGCATCACAACGCATATCTTCAGTTAAAAACGCAATAGCAGGTGTTGGCATAGGGCCTATTTCTATAACATTATAACCTATAGAAGTAAGTCCTGAAACGATAGCATTTTCTATCATATAACCACTTCTTCTTGTATCTTTTCCTACTAAGATATTGTTTGTAAGGGCTTTGTCTTTAAAATAAATTCCAGCAGCCATAGCCAAACGCATTGCTAAAAATGAATCCAAAAACTCCCCCGCTTTACCGCGTACTCCATCTGTTCCAAAAAGTTTCATTTTTTTACCTTTGATTTTAAATAGTGCAATTATAAGTAAAAAAGTTAAGTAATGTATAAATGTGAGAATTTTATAAGCATTAGTTAGTAATAAAAATATATAATTTTTAAAATTTCACTTAAGGAAAATGAATGAAAAAAATCATCGCAGGGGTTGTAGTAGTAATTTTACTAGTTATAGGGTTTTTTACCTCAGCTTCTTATATTAACTCAATCAATGAAAAAATCTTTGCACAAATGAGCCAAGATACAGCATATTATAATGTTGAAGATACTAATTACACTAAAGGACTTTTAAATTCCAAAGGAAGTTTTATAGCTACACTTAATGATTTACCTTATAGTTTTAAAGTGAATGTGGATTTTTCCAATAATTTTTTTGCAAGTAATAATGCTATCGTTTCTATTTTAAATGAAAATGAAGACTTAAAAGGCATTTTTCCAAACGAAGAAATCTTTAAAATCTTAGTTAGCGTCAAAGGTGGTGACATTAACATCAATGCAAAAATAAATGATATTAATTTCACACGCAATGATACAAATTTAGTTTTAAATAATACATCATTTAAGATTATAGGTTCTGATGAATTTGTAAAAAATATGGAACTTAATCTAGGTTATGTTTTATTAGAACAACTATCTCATAAAGAAAAATTAGAAGCAAAAAATATCAAAATTTCTGAATTTCCTATACAAAAATTAAGTTTTAATGATATCTTTAGTCCTAGTAGAAATAGTAAGCAAAATATAAGCATTGATAGTGCTAGTTTTATAAGTTCTATTGCTTTTGACTTTGATAAATTAAAAATTTTTGCAAAAACAGCTCAAAATGCTCAAAACGATTATGATAGTGTTTTAAAACTAGATTTAGCTAAATTTAATCTTGCAAATGAAAACTTTATGTTAAATAATATTAATTTAGATATGAATTTTAATAATCTTTCTAAAAAAGCTTATGATAGCTTAATGCAAAATTCAAACACTGATATTTTTTCTATGATGCTTTTGGCAAGTCAGTTTTTAAAAGCAAACCCACAAATCATCTTAAATAATCTAAGTTTTGAAAAAGAAGGTAAAAAATTTGACGCAAATGGACAAACTATTTTCACTGAAAACAATATAAAATCACAATTTCATGCAAACACAGAAATTCTTCCTAGTCAAATTTGGCCTGATTTTGCAAATTTTGATACTTATTTCGTAGACAATAATGGCTCTTATATGCTTGATTTTATCTATGATGATTCTAATAAAAGTGATGTTACAACTATCATTAATGGTGAAAGACTTACCATAAATCCACAATGACAAATTTAAGCTTAACTTTTCGTCCTAAAACTTTAGATGAGGTTTTAGGACAAGAAAATTTAGTAGAAATTTTTAAAAAATTCATACAAGTTTCAAAACTCCCTCATAGTGTATTTTTTGGCCCAGCAGGTTGCGGGAAGACTTCTTTTGCAAGAGCAATAGCGTATGAGTATAAACTTGATTTTTATGAATTTGATGGAGGGAATTTTAAACTTGAAGAGCTTAGAAAAATACTAAGTAATTATGAAAATTCTTTATATAAACCTTTGATATTTATTGATGAGGTACATAGGCTTTCAAAAACCCAACAAGAAATGCTTTTAATCCCTTTGGAAAATCAAAAATGCCTTTTCATAGGCGCAAGCACTGAAAACCCCTACTTTACTTTAACTTCAGGCATAAGAAGCAGAAGTATGCTTTTTGAATTTAAAGGTTTAGAGTATAAAGACTTAGAAAAACTTGCCACAAAAGTGCAAGAAAAACTCCAATGTAAAATCGATGATGATGCTAAAGACTTTTTAATCACTTCTAGTGCAAATGATGCAAGAAGCTTTTTAAATTTATGTGAGTTTGCTTTGGCTTTAGATAGCACTCATATCACGCTTGAAACTTTGAAAAAATTAAGAGCAAATGTTTTAAGCGATGGTACTTCAAGTAAAGACACACACTATAAACTAGCTAGTTCTATGATAAAAAGCTTAAGAGGAAGTGATGTAGATGCGAGTTTGTATTATCTTGCAAGGTTGATTGATGGGGGTGAAAGTGCAGATTTCATCGCTAGAAGATTAGTGATATTTGCAAGTGAAGATATCTCAAATGCAAACCCACAAGCACTTAATCTAGCCACAAGCACACTCATAGCAGTAAAAAACATAGGCTATCCTGAAGCTAGGATCATCTTAGCTCAATGTGTAGTATTTTTAGCAAGTTCGCCCAAGTCAAACTCAAGCTATCTTGCTATAAATGAAGCACTAAATTATGTACAAAATAATCCTGCATTAAAAATACTTCCCTATCTTGATAATAACAACCCACAAAGAAAAAACTACCTTTACCCGCATGATTTTGGTGGCTGGGTTAAGCAAAGATACTTAGAAAAAGATTTGAAATTTTATCATAGCAAAGGTATAGGTTTTGAAGCACAGCTAGATTTATGGCTAAATGATATGAAAAAAATTAAAAAGTGATTTTAAGCACAATGTAAAAATATTTTTATATAATTTTTGTTTTTTAAGGTTCCGTAGCTCAGTTGGTAGAGCACCACCTTGACATGGTGGTGGTCGTTGGTTCAAGTCCAATCGGAGCCACCATTTTTTATTTCTTTCGATCAATTCACTACATATACTTTAACAAATTCGTAAATTCTTGGATTTCTTTTTCTTGATCTAAGATGATTTTTTTAGCAATATCAGTGATAGTTTTGTCTTTAGAATAAAATAAAATTTGTTTTGAAGCATCTACTGCACCTTGATGATGTGCTATCATCGCTTCTAAAAAGTCTTTATTGATGTTTTTGCTTTCTTTAACTGAACTCATTAAAATCATCATTTTTTGCATTAACTCTTTTTCTTCTTGGACAAATTTTTTATAAGTTTCTTCATCAATTTGAGTTTTTGTATAAAGATTTTTATCTAGAATTTCTTGAAATTCTTGAATTTCTTTTTCTTGAGCTTTTATGATATTTTGAGCGATTTTTTTCATCTCTTCACTTTTAGTATGTTCTAATAAAAGCTTAGATGAATCAATAGCACCTTGGTGATGTGGAATCATATTAGCTAAAAAATCTCTTTCTATGTCATTGCTTTGTACTAAAGGATTTTTCATCATAGGTTCATGCATACTCATCATGATTTGTGATGAAATACTTCCAGAAGCTCCATGATGAGCATGATGAGAATTTGCAGCAAATAAAGCACTTGCTAAAACTAAACTTGAAACTATAATTTTAATTTTCATTTTTTTCCTTTTTTTAAAATAACTTTGGAATGTTATAAAAATTATATAAACTAAAATTAACAAAGAAAAAAACATTTTTTTGTTATAATCTATAATACTAAAAAAATAATAAGGATGTTATATGCTAAAAGAACTACTTGAAATAAAAAAAGAAATGGAACCTATAATTCATGATTGTTCAGTAAAAATTCAAGTAGCCGCAAGAGAAGTAATCGTAAGAAAAAGAGAATATGAAATCTATGGTCCTATGATAGATAGAGTATATCTTGATAATGCTATATATATAAAAGTTTTTGGTAGTGGGCGTGATACTAAAAGCACTAAAGTAGATATTAAAAATGGACTTTATATGGTTTATGTAGCACCTGATAAACCTACTAATCAAGAAATTATGAATAAACTAAAAATAGCATTTGAAAGTATAGATAATAAATTCATCTCAAGAATTTTAGAACTCAATAGAAGAATGAAAGAAGTGATTAACAAAACTCAAGCAACCCTAGCAAAAGCATCAAATATGAATGTTTTGATAGAAACAAATCTAGGCGAAGCTACTGCGGCACATAAATTTGTAATAACTATTAAATATTTAAAAGATAATCAAAAATTAGAATTAAAAAATTCAAAATCTGCAGGAAGTTTTAGAGATACCAAAAATCATATCAACCTAGTAGTAGAAAAAAATACTGATTCTGCTGTATGTGAAAAACTTCTACATGATGTTGAAATTTATTTTATAGGAAATGGAAAGTAAAATCACTTTTTTACTCTCAAATTTGCTAAATGCGTCAAAGCTACTGCGATAGCATCGGTAATATCAAGTGGCTTGATGTCTTTTGAAATTCCAAGTAATCTTTTTACCATAAAAGCTACTTGCTCTTTAGTAGCTTTTGCTTTACCTGTTACGGTTTTTTTCACTTGTAAAGGTGTGTATTCTGCAAATTCTCCATGAATTTGTAAGATTTTTAAACTCAAAGCTCCACGAAATTGTGCTAGTTTTAGAACCGTTTTTGGATTATAAGCAAAAAATATATCTTCTATAGCTACCTCATCAAACTGATGATTTTTAAAGATTAGATCAAGTCCTTCACATAATTCTGTGATTTGATACTGTAAATCATTGGGTTTGATTTTGATAAGCCCTGCTTCTATAAGTTGATTTTTATTATTTATTCTTTCTACAATAGCATATCCACAATATCTAGAACCAGGATCTATCCCTAAAACTTTCAAACTTTTCACCTTTTTATTCACATAGATGTGAAATTTAAATTTTTATGTGAATAATTTTAACCATTTTTTATAAAAAATAAGCTAGAATTTCAAGTTTTACATCATAATTTATAAGAATAATAATGAATATAAAAGATTTTTTATTTGAATTTAAAACTGAAATTAGCAATAACGAATACAATACTTACATTTCTCACTTACAATTTAGTGAAAAATTAAGTAAAAATAATATCTTAGTATTTATCGCACCAAATCATTTTTTAGCTAAATTTATACAAACAAAATACGCACAAAAACTAGCTTATTTTTATGAAGTAAAAACAGGGATTAACCCTCAAGTTAAAATCATTACAAATGATCAAAAGATAGAGAAAAAACATTTTTCTACAGATATTTCACAGATTAAATTTCAAAGTACTATTTTAAATCCTTCTTTTACTTTTGAAAGCTTTGTTGTAGGAGATTCTAATCAATTTGCCTATGCAACTTGCAAAGCTATTACCGATAAAAGCAAACTTGGAAAATTATACAACCCCATCTTTATCTATGGCCCTACAGGACTTGGAAAAACTCACTTGCTTCAAGCTGTCGGAAATGTGTGCTTAGATAATGGATATAAGGTTATTTATGCTACAAGTGATAATTTTATCAATGATTTTACCATGCATTTAAATAACAAAACTATGAGTAAATTTCATGAAAAATACAAAAATTGCGATGTTTTACTCATCGATGATGTGCAGTTTTTAGGTAAAACAGATAAAATTCAAGAAGAATTTTTCTTTACTTTTAATGAAATAAAAGAAAAATTTGGACAAATCATCATGACAAGTGATAATCCTCCAAATATGTTAAAAGGCATAACAGAACGCTTAAAAAGCCGTTTTGCAAATGGGATCATCGCAGATATCACTCCACCTCAGCTTGATACAAAAATCGCAATTATCAAGAAAAAATGTGAATTTAATGCTATTTATCTCAAACCTGAAGTTATAAGCTACATCGCTACTTCAATGGGAGATAACATCCGAGAAATTGAAGGTATGATTACAAATCTAAATGCCCAAGCAAGGCTTTTTAATCAAGAAATCACTTTAGAAATCGTTAAAAGCTTTATGAAAGATCACATTAAAGAAACAAAAGAAAATATTAGTGTTGAAGACATACTTGCTGATGTTTCAAAAAGCTATAATCTTAAATCAAATGATATAAAATCAAATAAAAAAACACAAAATATCGTTATGGCAAGAAGGGTTGTGATATATTTAGCAAGAGAGCTTACAACTATGTCTATGCCTCAACTTGCTAGATTTTTTAATATGAAAGATCACACTGCCATTTCACATAATATTAAAAAAATTCAAGAGTTAATGAGTGAAAATGAAAACCTAAAAGCCATAGTAGATGAATTAAGAAATAAAATTTTAACAAAAATAAAAAGTACCCTGTGAATAAAAGTGAAAAATAAAAAATTTTATTCTATGAGTAAAATTTCTATAAAAAAAGGCTTTTAAAAAGCATTTCACATTTTCACATTGCTTATTATTATGATAAAATAAATTTAAAAAACAAAGGAAGTAAAAATGAAAATTAGCATTAATAAAAACACTTTAGAATCTGCCATAGTTTTAACTAACTCTTATGTAGATAAAAAAGACTCAAGCAACATCGCTTCTCACTTACTTTTTGAAGTAGTTGAAGATAAATTAATCATAAGGGCAAGTGATTATGAAATAGGTATTAACTATAAAATCAAAAAAATTAAAGTTGAAAGTGCAGGTTTTGCAACTGCTAATGCTAAAAGTATTTTAGATATCATTAAAAGTTTAAATAATGAAGATGTGGTCTTAGAAACTATAGAAAATTTCCTTTTTATTAGACAAAAAGGAACTAAATATAAACTTCCTATGTTTAATTATGAAGATTTTCCAAATTTCCCAAGCACTGAAGGAAAAGATAAATTTGATATTGATTCAAGTGATTTAAGTAGATCTTTGAAAAAAATCCTACCTGCAGTTGATACAAATAATCCAAAGTATTCTTTAAATGGTGCTTTACTTGATATAAAAACAACCCACATTAGCTTTGTAGGAACAGATACTAAACGCTTAGCGGTTTTTACACTAAATAAAACAAACGAAAAAGAATTTAATCTTTGTATCCCTAAAAAAGCTATTTTAGAAATGCAAAAAATCTTTTTTGAAAAAATTGAAATTTATTATGATGAAAATATATTGATTGCAAAAAATGATAATTTTGAGTTTTTTACAAAACTTATTAATGATAAATTCCCTGATTATGAAAGAGTAATTCCAAAAAATATCACAAAAGAATTTATTTTTAAAACAGAAGAATTTATGGATGCATTGAAAAAAATCAATGTAATCACTGAAAAAATGAAATTAAATTTTCATAAAGATAAACTTGTATTTGAAGGTATTAGTTTAGATAATATGGAAGCAAAAACTGAACTTGAAATGGAACTTAATATAGATGAAGAATTTAATCTTTGCATTAAAAATAAATTCATCACTGACTTTTTAAATTCTATTGAAAGTGAAACATTCAAACTTAGCATAAATGAACCTCATATGGCATTCTTAGTTTCAAGTGAAGAATTACAAACTGTAATTATGCCAGTTATTTTATAAGGAAAATAAATGCAAGAAAATCAAAATTATGGCGCAGGAAATATTAAAGTTTTAAAAGGCTTAGAAGCTGTTAGAAAACGCCCTGGTATGTACATAGGTGATACCAACATAGGCGGTCTTCATCATATGATTTATGAAGTAGTGGATAATTCTATTGATGAAGCTATGGCAGGTTTTTGTGATACGATTAATGTAGAAATTACTACAGAAGGCTCTTGTATAGTAAGTGATAATGGTAGAGGAATTCCTGTGGGAATTCACCCTACTGAAAATATCCCTACTTTAACTGTAGTTTTAACCGTGCTTCATGCAGGTGGAAAATTTGATAAAGATACTTATAAAGTTTCAGGTGGTTTACACGGGGTTGGTGTAAGCGTTGTAAATGCTTTATCAAGAAAATTAGTTGCTACAGTGCATAGAGATGGAGAAATTTATCGCCAAGAATTTTCAGAAGGTAAAGTTACAAGTAATTTTGAAACCATAGGTAAAAGTAAAAAAACAGGAACAATCATAGAATTTTGGCCAGATGATCAAATTTTTGAAGTGACTGATTTTGATTATGAAATTTTAGCTAAAAGATTTCGTGAACTTGCATATTTAAATCCAAAAATTACTATAAATTTTAAAGATAATCGTGTAGGAAAAGCAGAAAGCTTTCATTTTGAAGGTGGTATAAGTCAATTTGTTACAGATTTAAATAAAAAACAAGCTCTAACTAAGGCAATATTTTTCAATGTAGATGAAGAAGATGTAAATGTTGAAGTAGCATTGCTTTATAATGATAGTTATAGTGAAAATTTACTTTCTTTTGTTAATAATATAAAAACTCCAGATGGTGGAACGCACGAAGCAGGTTTTAGAATGGGCTTAACTCGTGTTATTAGCAATTACATTGAAGCAAATGCTAGTGCTAGAGAGAAAGACTCTAAAATCACAGGTGATGATGTAAGAGAAGGTTTAATAGCAGTTGTAAGTGTTAAAGTACCTGAGCCACAATTTGAAGGACAAACTAAAGGAAAATTAGGTTCAAGCTATGTTAGACCTATAGTTTCTAAGGCTTCTTTTGAGTATTTGACAAAATACTTTGAAGAAAATCCTATCGAAGCAAAAGCTATCATGAATAAAGCTTTAATGGCAGCTCGTGGTAGAGAAGCAGCTAAAAAAGCTAGAGAATTAACCCGTAAAAAAGAAAGTTCAAGTGTAGGGACTTTACCAGGAAAATTAGCTGATTGTCAAAGTAAAGATCCGAGTGAAAGCGAAATTTATTTAGTTGAGGGTGATAGTGCGGGAGGTTCTGCAAAACAAGGTAGAGAAAGAACTTTCCAAGCGATTTTACCTTTAAGAGGTAAAATACTCAATGTTGAAAAAGCAAGACTAGATAAAATTTTAAAAAGTGAACAAATTCAAAATATGATCACAGCTTTTGGTTGTGGGATCGGTGATGAGTTTGATATAGAAAAACTAAGATATCATAAAATCATCATTATGACAGATGCTGATGTAGATGGTTCTCACATACAAACTTTGCTTTTGACATTTTTCTTCCGTTTTATGAATGATCTTGTAACAAATGGACATATTTATTTAGCTCAACCACCTTTATATCGCTATAAAAAAGGTCAAAAAAAAGAAATTTATCTAAAAGATGAAAAAGCTTTAAATGATTATTTGATCGAAACAGGTATAGAAAGTTCTACTTATGAGGGTATAGGATTAAACGATTTAAAAGATTTTCTAAAAATAGTTGCAGCTTATAGAAGTGTTTTAAAAGAATTAGAAAAAAGATTTAATGTAATTTCAGTGATTAGGTATTTGATAGAAAATCCTGATTTGATAAAAGCTTCTAATGAAGAATTATTTAAAGTCATAAAAGAATTTTTAGAAAAACAAAATCACAATATCTTAAATTCATATATCAATGAAAATGAAATTCGTGTTTATGTACAAACTGAAAATGGTTTAGAAGAGCTTATCATCAATGATGATTTATTTGCTAATCCTTTATATGAAGAGGCAAATTATATTTATCAAAAAATTAAAGATAGAGACTTAAAATTTGATAAAGATATTTTAGAAATTTTAGATGAAGTTGAAAAAAATGCTAAAAAAGGTGCTTATATACAACGCTATAAAGGTCTTGGTGAGATGAATCCTGAACAACTTTGGGAAACAACTATGGATCCAAGTAATCGTCGTTTGTTAAAGATCACCATAGAGGATGCTCAAAGAGCAAATGATACTTTCAACCTTTTCATGGGTGATGATGTAGAACCACGCCGTGAGTACATACAAGCTCATGCTAAAGATGTTAAACATTTAGATGTTTGATTTATTAAATAAGGAGATAATATGGAAGCTAGAGAAAACAAATTTAATTTTATAAGAGATGAAAGAAAGATAGTTATTCCTTTTTTTCAAAGACCTTATGTATGGAAAAAAGAACATTGGGAACAATTATTAAATGATTTAAAAAATAGTTTTTTAAATAAAAAAGAGCATTTTTTAGGTTCTATTGTTTTAAAGCGAAATAATGGAGTTGAAAATTATTCTATTGTTATTGATGGACAACAAAGACTTACTACTTTTTCAATTTTAATTAAAGTTTTATATGATTTTTTAAATCAAGAGCAAAGAGAAGATTTAGAATTAAAAACTTTTTTATTTACTAAAAAGGAACCAAGAATTAATCATTCTAAATTAGACAAAGAAAAATATGAAAAAGTTTTAAAAGATGAAAATATAGATAATCAAGAAAAAGATGGAATTTTTGGTTGTTATAATTATTTTAAAAAAGAAGTTGAAAATTTAAAACAAAATATTAATTTATATAATTTTGTGGAATTTATTATAGGAAGTAAATTATGGGTTGTTGTCTGCTTAAATAAAGATGAAGATGAGCAAAAAATCTTTGATTCTATAAATTCTACAGGGCAAAGATTATCCTCTACTGATATTATAAAAAATGCCTTATTTGGTAAAATTATAGATATAACTAATGAAGATAAAGCTATGCAATATTATAAAGAATATTGGGATAGTGTATTTGACAAAGATGAAATCGAACAAGAATTTTGGAATGAAGAAATTGAAAGTGGTAGAGTTAAAAGAAATAAAAGTGAAATATTTTTATATTCTTATGCAATAATAAAAGATATTTTTAATACAGAAATACATAATTTAAGTAATTTAAGTGATTTGTATAAAAAACATATCGAAAATTTAAATGAAAATGATTTAAAAGAATTATTAAAAGAATTAAAAGATTATGCAAGGATATATCGTAATTTTCCGGATATAAATAAAACAACTGTTTTAAAATATGAAAATTATGAGTTGAGGTTTTTTCATATAATTAGTGTATATAATACTAATACTGTTATGCCTTTAATTTTATTTCTTAAAAAAATATTAAGTCAAAATGAAAATATTTATAAAGAATGTTTATATTTACTAGAAATGCTGATTTTATTAAATCCTGAAACAAAAGATTATAATAAATTTTTTTCAAAAATTATTAAAAAAATTCAAAATAGTAATATTGATAATATAATAAATATTATAAAATTTGAAAGTTATGATAGATATGGGGAATATTTTAATAAAAATGAAGTTAGAAATTGGTTATATTGTATAAAAAATAAGGATGCTAATTTTATTTTATTTTGGATTGAATTATATAGACAATATAAAAATAAAGATTATAAAGATAATACTTTAGGTTTGAATTATGTCTATACTTTAGAACATTTATTGCCACAAAGTTGGAAAGAACATTGGAACGATATTATTAATGATGATGAAGCTGAAGAAATTATATATCAAATAGGAAATATGACTTTATTAAAAGGAAGTCTTAATTCATCTTTAAGAAATATGAATTGGCAAGCTAAACTTAATGGTGATGGAAAAGCTAAAAATTATATTCGTAAAAACGCTGATTTACTAATAAATAAAGAGTTATTGAACAAAGAATTATGGAATAAAGATGAAATTAAATCCAGAACAGAAGAATTTATCAATGAATTTTTTGAAATATGGAATGTTGAGTTATTTAATAAATGAAAACTTTTTTACAAAATATTCCAAAAGTAGAATTGCACTTACACATTGAAGGCTCATTAGAGCCTAAAATGATGTTTGAATTAGCTAAAAGAAATAACATTGTTTTAAAATATAAAAGTGAGGATGAGATAAAAAAAGCTTATGATTTTTCAAATTTACAAGATTTTTTAGATATATATTATCAAGGTGCAAATGTCTTACAAACCAAGCAAGATTTTTATGATTTAACCTTTGCTTATATGAAAAAGTGTAAAGAGCAAAATGTAGTTCATACTGAAATTTTTTTCGATCCTCAAACTCATACTGCTAGAAATATAGCTTTAAAAGATGTTATAGAAGGAATTTGGCAAGCTTTGCAAAAAGCAAAAGAAGAATTTGGAATTTCAAGTTTTTTAATCGTTTGTATTTTAAGGCATTTAAGCGAGGATGAGGGTTTAAAAACTTTAGATGAGCTTTGTTTATATAAAGATAAGATCAAAGCCATAGGACTTGATAGTTCTGAACTTAATAATCCTCCTTTTAAATTTAAAAATTTATTTCAAAAAGCCAAAGAAGAAGGCTTTTTATTAGTTATGCATGCGGGTGAAGAAGGAAATAGTGAGTATATCAAACAAGCTTTAGAACTTGGTGTAAGTAGAATAGATCATGGTGTTAAATGTGAGCATGATAATATGCTTTTAAAAGAAATTATTCAAAAACAAATTCCGCTAACAATGTGCCCTTTATCAAATATAAAATTAAAAGTTTTTCAAAATATGCAAGAACATAATATTTTAAAACTTTTACAAAAAAATGTCTGTGTTTGTGTAAATTCAGATGATCCAGCGTATTTTGGAGGATATATTTTAGAAAATTTTATAACCTTAGATGAAGCTTTTAAACTTAGTAAAGATGAGGTTAAAAAACTTTGTATTAATGCCATTAATGCTTCTTTTTTACAAGAAAATGAAAAAGAAAATTTAAGAAAGCTAATTTTTAATTTTCAAGAATGATTTTTTTACTTGGGGGAGAAAGTCACACAGGTAAGACCTTGCTTGCTCAAAAACTTCTTGAAAAATTTTCTTATCCTTATTTGAGTTTAGACCATCTAAAAATGGGTTTGATTAAAGGAATGAAAAATTTTCCTTTTAAAGTAGATGAGGATGAAAAAATAGCTGAGTTTTTATTTCCTATTGTAGATGGTATGATTCAAACTTGTATAGAAAATAAACAAAATTTAATCATTGAAGGATTTTATCTTACTCCAAAAAAGTTACAAAAATTTCAAAATCATTCTGATATTAAAATACTTTTTATTCTTTTTTCAAAAAAATATATTTTGCAAAATTATGAATTAATCTATCAAAATGAAAATGTTATAGAAAAGCGTTTATTTAGTGAAAAAGAAGAAATAAACACTCTTATTTTAAATCATCAAAAATTTAAAGCTCAATGTGAAAATTTAAATCTTCCTTTTATAGAAATTCAAAAAGACTATAAAATAGAATTAAAAAATGTAATAGAATTTTTTGCTTAAAAGCAAGCAAATAGTTATATAATATCTAAAAAATTTATAAGGATTAAAATGCATTTTACTCAGCAGCAATTGCAACGATTAATGCTTCATTATGCAGGGAAAATCGCTAAAGATAGAAAAGAGCAAAAAATAAAATTAAATTATAATGAAGCTTTAGCTTATATATGTTATGAATTAATGGAACTTGCAAGAAAAAATTTAAGTGTGAGTGAATTGATGAGCATAGGGAAAACTTTACTTACAAGTGAAGATGTGATTGATGGTGTTGCAAGTATGCTTGAAGAAATTCAAATAGAACTTCCTTTTGAAGATGGCACAAAATTAGTTACTATACATGAGCCTATAGCAAATGATGATAAAATAAAAGCTGGAGAGATATTTTTATCATCAGAATTTATTGTGCTTAATGAAAATAAAACTTCTATAGAAATTAAAGTAAGCAATAAAGGTGATCGTCCTATACAAGTTGGTTCGCATTTTCATTTCTTTGAAGTTAATCGCTTTTTGTCTTTTGACAGAGAAAAAGCTTATGGTAAAAGGTTAAATATCGCTTCAGGAACAAGTGTGAGATTTGAACCAGGTGAAGAAAAAACAGTAAGTTTAATAGAATTTGGTGGTTTAAAAAAGGTTTTAGGTTTTAATAATCTTTGTGATGATTTTATCAATGATGAAAATAAAACTAAAGCTTTATCAAAAGCAAAAGAGAAAGGATTTCTTTGATTAAGATTAGCAAAAAAGACTATGTGAATATGTATGGTCCAACAACTAATGATAGAGTAAGATTAGCAGATACAGATTTGATTTTAAGAGTAGAAAAAGATTATACTTTATATGGCGAAGAAGTTAAATTTGGTGGTGGTAAAAATATTAGAGATGGTATGGCTCAAAGTGTAAGTGAGGGAGAATTTCCGGATTTAGTTTTAACTAATGCTTTGATTGTTGATTATACCGGTATTTATAAAGCAGATATTGGGATAAAAAATGGCTATATAGTAGGTATAGGAAAAGCAGGCAATCCTGATATACAAGATGGAGTTGATCCTAGCTTAGTTATAGGCACAAGTACAGATATTATCGGTGCAGAAGGTTTAATAGTAACTGCAGGTGGTATTGATACTCATATACATTTTATCTCCCCAACTCAAATTGAATGTGCCTTATATAGTGGTGTTACTACTATGATAGGAGGTGGCATAGGACCAAGTGAGGGAACAAATGCTACAACTTGCACAAGTGGGGCTTATCATATACATTCTATGTTAAAAGCTACGCAAAATTACCCTATGAATTTTGGCTTTTTAGGTAAAGGAAATTCAAGTAATAAAAATGCTTTAAAAGAGCAAATCATAGCCGGTGCATGCGGCTTAAAAATTCATGAAGATTGGGGTGCTACTTCTAGTGTGATTGATGCTAGTTTAAATATAGCTGATGAAATGGATATACAAGTAGCTATCCATACAGATACTTTAAATGAAGCAGGTTTTGTAGAAGATACGATTAAAGCTATTAATGGTAGAGTTATCCATACTTTTCATACTGAAGGTGCAGGTGGTGGCCATGCTCCTGATATTATTAAAATGGCAGGTTTTGAAAATGTTTTACCTGCAAGTACTAATCCTACTATGCCTTTTACTAAAAATACCATTGATGAACATTTAGATATGCTTATGGTTTGTCATCATTTAGATAATAAAATCAAAGAAGATGTTGAATTTGCAGATAGTAGAATTCGTCCTGAAACTATAGCAGCAGAAGATAAACTTCATGATATGGGTGTTTTTAGCATTATGAGTAGTGATTCTCAAGCTATGGGACGCGTAGGTGAGGTGATTTTAAGAACATGGCAAAGTGCTGATAAATGTAAAAAAGAATTTGGTGCCTTGAAAGAAGATAATGATTTAGACGATAATTTCCGTATTAAACGCTATATAGCAAAATACACTATAAATCCTGCTATTGCACATGGGATTGATAGTTATGTTGGTTCTATTGAAGTAGGAAAATTTGCTGATTTAGTGCTTTGGCAACCTAAATTTTTTGGAGTAAAACCAAAGCTTATTTTAAAAGGTGGCTTGATAGTAGGTGCAAAAATAGGCGATGCTAATGCTTCTATCCCAACACCTGAGCCTATTATCTATGAAAAAATGTTTGGAGCAAATTTAAATGAAAATGCTTTACATTTTGTTTCTAAAGTTTCTTTAGAAGCTAATATGCCTGAAAAATTAAGCTTAAAAAGAAAATGTGTTGCAGTAAAAAATTGTAGAAATATTACTAAAAAAGACTTGAAATTTAATGATAAAGTTCAAGATATAGAAGTAAATCCACAAACTTATGAAGTAAAAATAAATGGTGAGCTTATTAGCTCTAAGAGTGTTGATTCTTTAGCTTTAGCTAGAAAATATTTTATGATTTGATGATTTTACTTCAAAATAAAATAACGCATTATGATTTAAACAAAGAATGCGATTTTTTAGAGCTTAGTTGGTTTGATACTTTTAAAAAGATATTAAGAACAACGACTTTAAAAGGACTAGATGTCGCTATAAAAATACCTGGTAATAAAGGTTTAAATCATAATGATTGTTTATATGATGAGGATTTTTTGATTTTAGTGAAGATTAAACCTGAAAAAGTTTTAAAAATTCACATAGAAAATGAATACAACCTTGCTTTAATAAGTTATCAAGTGGGTAATATGCACTTAAATTTATTTTATAAAGATCATAAACTTCTTACTTTAGAACAAAACTCTATCATAAGGTTTTTAGAAAAATTTAATATAAAATACGAAAAATGTGAGGAAATTTTAGAGCCAAAATATATGCTTGATATGCCAAGTTTTATCCAAGTTGATCCAAATTTTAAACTTATTAAAGAATAAAGATGAATAAATTAAACTTTTTACTTTTGCAAATTAGTGATTCTTCTTTTCCTATAGGAGCTTTTTCACATTCTTTTGGTTTAGAATCTTATGTGAATTTTGCTTATATAAAAAATATAGAAGATGCTAAAAAAGTTTTAAAAACTCAGCTTTATTCTAATATTTTGTATTTTGAACTTTTAGCTTTGAAAATAGCTTATGAAAATGCAAATGATGTAAAAAATTTACTAGTCTTTCAAAGAAAATTTTTATCAAGTATAGTTGCAAAAGAACAAAGTCAAGCTTATGTTTTTTTAGCTAAACGCTTTGTAAAAAATGTCAGTCTTTATGGATTATCAAATCCTTTATTAAATCAATACATTAAAGGAAATCAAACTCCTATTTATCCTTTTGTGTATGCTTTATTTTGTAAAGATAATGAGCTTGATTTTATGTATGAAAGTTTTTTATTTGCTTTAATGAGTAATTTTGTTAATATTCTTGTAAAAATCGTGCCTTTATCGCAAAATGAAGGGCAGATTTTACTTTTTCAATTACAGCAAGATTTTCAAAAGGTTCTTTCTAAATTACAAAATTTAACTTTAAAAGATTGGTGTGAAAATCACAATATCTTAAATGATTATTTGGGTATAAAACACCAAAATTTAGCATTTAAAATTTATATTTCTTAAAAGGGTTATAATGGTTAAAATAGGCATAGGTGGTCCTGTAGGTAGTGGTAAAACAGCTTTAGTATTAAATTTATGTCAAGCTTTAAAAGATGAGCTTTCTTTGGCTGTAATTACGAATGATATTTATACAAATGAAGATGCAAATTTTTTAATCAAACAAGGCGTTCTTGAAAAAGAAAGAATCATTGGAGTGCAAACTGGAGGTTGTCCTCATACAGCCATTAGAGAAGATGCTTCTTGTAATCTTGAAGCTGTTGAACTTTTACAAGAACGCTTTAGCGATTTAGATCTTATTTTTATAGAAAGTGGTGGAGATAATTTATCAATGACTTTTTCACCTGAACTTGTGGATTTTTTTATCTTTGTTATAGATGTTGCTCAAGGAGAAAAAATTCCACGCAAAGGTGGTCCTGCTATTTGTAGATCTGATTTAATGATTATCAATAAAATAGATTTAGCTCCTTATGTGAATGCTTCTTTAAAAATCATGCAAGAAGATACTTTAAAAATGCGTGGAGATAGACCTTTTATCATGAGTAATCTTCAAACTAAAGAAGGTTTAGATGAAATCATTACTTGGATTAAAAAATACACACTTTTAAAGGATTGATTTGTTTGCTCAAAAGAGTGTTTTTAAACTTACATTAGATACTATCAATGAAAAAACTATCATAAAAAATTCTTTTTTTACTCCTCCTTTTAAACTTATGAGGAATTTTTATGATAAAAAATTAACTAGTATATATGTTTTAAACTCTAGTGCTGGAATTTTTAAAGAGGATCATTTAAGTTTTGAAATCATATGTAAGAAAAGTACAAACACCGCTATACTCACACAAAGTTATGAAAAGGTATATGATACTAAAGATTCTTTTGCGAGTAAAAATATTGATTTTACTCTTGAAGAAAATGCAAGCTTTTTTTATATGCCAAAGCCACTTTTGCTTCAAGAAAATGCAAATTTTATACAAAATACAAAGATTAATCTGGCTTCTTTTTCAAGATTAGTTTATGTTGATTTTGTCATTTTTGGTAGAGTGGCTATGGATGAAAAATTTGCTTTTAAAAATTATGAGAGTTTAACTCAAATTTATAGAAATGATACTTTAATTTTAAATGATAAAATTAAAATCAATCCTTCTTATATGAAAGAAAATGATTTAAATTTTTTTGCAAATCATACGCATTATTTGAGTATTTATCTTTTTGGATACGATGAGTTTTATGAAGAATTAAAAGCTTCATTTGACGATATAAATCAACTTTTTTATGAGGGTTTGTGTATAAAAATTCTTAGTAATGAAAGTGAAAAATTACTTTTACTTCAAGATAAGCTTTTTAAATTTTGTCAAAATAAAATATAAAATATTGTGGTATTATAAAGTTTTAAAAACAAACTAAGGATTATAAATGCGATATGGTGAAAAAGAAATCAAAGAATTTAGTGTAGAAAATATGGAAGTTTGGCCAAATGATGCTAAAAATGATTATGTGATTAAAATCACTTTACCTGAATTTATGTGTTGTTGTCCGCGTAGTGGGTATCCTGATTTTGCTACAATTTACTTAGAATACATTCCAAATAAATTAGTAGTAGAACTTAAAGCAATCAAACTTTATATTAATACCTTTATGTATAGAAATGTTTCACATGAAGCAAGTATTAATGAAATTTATAATACTTTAAAAGAAAAACTTGATCCAAAATGGATAAAAGTAGTAGGTGATTTTAACCCTCGTGGTAATGTTCATACCGTGATTGAGTGTAGATCTGATTTAGTGGTACCACAAAATTAAGTTTTTATTAAAAATAAAAGGATATATTAAGTCTTATTTTAAGGAGGAAAATATGAAATTAAAATTATTTAGTTTAGTTGCAAGTGTTGCTTTGGTTTCAAATTTAGCTTTAGCTGATGAAAATTCAGGAATATTATTAGGTATTGATGCTGGTTGGTTTCATACTAAGGTAAAATCTGATCTTGATCATACTAAAAATAATAAAAAATTTAATGGTGATTTAGAAGGTGATGTTCCTGTTTTTGGTTTAAGAGTTGGTTATCGCTTTAGTGAAAATCATAGAATTTATGGTGCTTATAATTATTCAAGCGAATTTAGTGATGTAATCAATACCACAAGATTAAAAATTGATGGAGAATTTACTACACATAAGTTTTTGTTTGGTTATGATTTTACTCCAAAAATCTTTGAAAAAGCAAGAGCAGTTTTAGGGGTATATGGTGGTTATGCAAGAACAGATATTACTTTAAAAACAAGCTTTTTATCATTATCTCAAGATTTTGATGGTTATACTTATGGAGCAAAAATCGGTGCTTTATATGAGTTAAATCAAGCAAATGAAATTGAGTTTGGTTTTAAAGCCGAGCAAACTCATTATAATACAAGAAATTTTTATCAAAATATGGTAGGTTCAAACTTTTACGATCCTAAACAAACAAATTATGGTTTATATCTAGGATATACTTATAAATTCTAAGGAGAATATATGCCAAAAGATGCAAATGGAACTGAGCTTAATACAGGTGATAGTGTAAGTGTTGTGAAAGATTTAAAGGTAAAAGGTGCAAGCACTACTTTAAAGCGTGGAACGACTATAAAAAATATTAAGCTTACAAACAAAGACACTGAAATTGAAGCTAAAGTAGATAAATTTGGTGTGATTGTTTTGAAAACTGAATTTCTTAAAAAAATATAAGTAAAAATTCCCAATTAATCTTGGGAATTTTCTTCTTGATAAACACAATGTTTAAAAATAAATTGATGTTCCTCAGGCAAGTTTTCAAATAAAGCATTTGCGAGTTGTCTTATCTCCCAAAGGGCTGATTTTGAGCTTCTTAGAGTAATAAAATTTTGCAAACTTCTTGCATTAATTGTTAAAGTTAATTCTGTTTTATAACTTTCTGGTAAGCAGTATTTTGCTATATCTAAACTAATGCTATTTTGCAAAATCAAACGCAGATTTTCTAAAGCTTTGATACTTGCATTATCTACTACTTCATTTCCGGTTAATACTAAGTATCTTTTAGCATTTTCAAAGTCATTTTCTTTAAATTCGCTTTCATTTCTTAGTTCTTTTAAAGTATATCTTGTGCTTTTTACACTAGGACTAGTGTGGCGGTGTCTTGCAACTTCTTGTAAGCATGCTCTTGAAATACCTTGTATATAAAAAGTATAGTTTAAATGCTCTAAGGTTGAAGCATGTTTGAATTTATTTCCCACTCGATCGATTAATTCTTTGTCTTTCTCACCACCACAATCACCTTTGTCAAAACTTTGCCAACATGTTCTTGTTGCATGAGAGCATACAGAAAGTGGAGTATGATTTAATAATGTGATTTTCATCGAAAATTTCCTTCAAAAATAATTGAATTTTACACAAATGTTTATAAAAATAAAATTTTTTATTCGTTATAATTTTAAAAAAAGAAATTAAGGTTATTTTATGAAATTAAAACAAACTAAGTATATTTTTGTAACCGGTGGTGTTTTAAGCTCATTAGGAAAAGGTATAGCAGCAGCATCTATTGCTACTATTTTAAAAAATTCAGGTTTAAAAGTAAGTATTTTAAAAGCAGATCCTTATATTAATGTAGATCCTGGCACGATGAGTCCTTTAGAGCATGGGGAAGTGTTTGTAACTGAAGATGGAGCTGAGACAGATTTAGACTTAGGACATTATGAGAGATTTTTAAATGAGAATTTAACTCAAGATAATAACTTCACAACAGGAAGAGTTTATCAAAGTGTTATAGAAAAAGAAAGAAGAGGAGATTACTTAGGAAAAACTATACAAGTAATCCCTCATATAGTTGATGAGATAAAAGATCGCATTAAAAAGGCCGGAGTTGATAAAGATATTTTAATCGTTGAAATAGGTGGCACGGTAGGAGATATAGAAGGCTTACCATTTTTAGAAGCTATTAGAGCTTTAAAACTTGAAGTGGGTAAATACAACGCTATTAATATTCACTTGACTTTAGTGCCATTTATCAAAGCAGCAGGAGAACTTAAAACAAAACCAACTCAACATAGTGTGGGGGAATTACGCCGTATAGGTATAAGCCCTGATATGATCATTTGCAGAAGTGAAAAATCTTTAGATAGAGAGTTAAAAGACAAAATCGCAATTTCATGCGGAGTTGAAAAAAACTGCGTTATAGAAAGTGTGGATGCAGCTAGTATTTATCAAATTCCACTAAATTTTTTAAAACAAGATATTTTAAATTCTATTGCAAGTTTATTAGATCTTCAAAATTTAAAGCCAAGTATGAACGAATGGGATTCTTTAGTAAAAAGAGTCATCGCTCCAAGCAATGAACTTAGCATCGCTTTTGTAGGAAAATATGTAGATTTAAAAGAAAGCTATAAAAGCTTAACAGAGGCCATTATCCATGCAGGTGCAGCACTTGATGCAAGAGTAAATTTAAAATGGATCGATAGTGAAAAATTAGAAAATGCAAATGTCGAAGAAAGCTTTAAAGATGTAAATGGGATTTTAGTAGCAGGTGGTTTTGGCTACCGTGGAGTAGAAGGAAAAATCAAAGCCATACAATATGCAAGAGAAAATAAAATTCCATTTTTAGGAATTTGTTTGGGTATGCAGCTTTCTTTAGTGGAATTTGCACGCAATGTTTTAAAACTAGAAGATGCAAATTCTCATGAATTCAATCCAAATTGTAAAAATCCTATCATCTTTTTGATTGATGAATTTATTGACGCAAGTGGAGAAAAGCAAATTAGAACAAGTAAAACTCCACTTGGTGGAACTATGCGTCTTGGAGCTTATGAGTGTCATATCAAGCCAAATACACTTTTAAGTAAGGTTTATGATAATCAAAAAAGCGTTAAAGAACGTCACCGCCACCGCTATGAAGCTAATCCAAAATATAAAGAAATGTTTGAAAAAAATGGGCTTATTATAAGTGGGGAAAATGAAGGTTTAGTTGAGGCTGTAGAGCTTAAAGATCATCCATTTTTCTTAGCAGTGCAGTTTCACCCTGAATTTACTTCACGCTTAGTTAGGGTTAATCCGGCTATTTTTTCTTTTATCAAGGCATCTTTAACAAATCATGCTAAATAAAGCCAAAATAAAAGAAATTTTACACCAGCGTTTTATCAATGATACACATGTAAAGCTTTGTGATTTACCTATGCCATCTTGTTTAAAAGATGTCTATAAGGGTGCTTTGCGTATTAAAGAAGCGATTGAAAAAAATCAAAAGCTTGCTATTGTTGGAGATTATGATGTAGATGGGGTGATTTCTTGTGTGATTTTATCTGAATTTTTTGATGATATCGGATATGACTATGTGGTAAAAATTCCAAATCGTTTTAAAGATGGATATGGTCTAAATGAAGAAATCATCAATGAACTTAATGGGGTAGATTTAATCATCACTGTAGATAATGGTATAGCAGCTTTTGATGCAGCAGAGCTTTGTTTACAAAAAGGAATTGATTTAATCATTACCGATCATCATATGCCTCCAGCTACTTTACCAAAAGCTTATGCGATTATTAATCCTAAACAACAAGATTGTGAATTTCCTGATATTGAAATTTGTGGTGCTCAAGTGGCTTGGTATTTAGTTGCTGCTATAAAAGAAGTATGTAAAATTAATTATAATATGTGTAAATTTATAGAGCTTTTATCTATCGCAATTATCGCAGATATGATGGAGCTTAGGGATTTAAATAGAGCCTTAGTTAGAAAAGGCATAGAATGTATTAATGATTCAAAACGAGTTGCATTTAAAGCTATCAAGCAGTATTTTGGTAAGGATAAATTTGAGCTTGATAATATTAGTTTTTTAATTGCACCTTTGATTAATAGTGCAGGTAGAATGGATGATGCGATTATTTCTTATAAATTTTTGCATTCTAAAAATATTAATGAGGTTATGGGTTATTTAGAACAAATCATTACTTATAATAATAGCCGTAAAGATGAAGAGCGCGAGCTTTTTAAACAATGTTTAGAACAAGTTGATGAAAATGATCCTGTGATTATTGTCAATGGCCAAAATTGGCATGAGGGTGTTTTGGGTATAGTTGCAAGTCGTTTAGCAAAGCATTTTAACAAGCCTGCCTTTGTTTTTTCAGAATGTGAGCAAAAGGCTAAAGCTAGCGTTAGAAGCGTGGGTAGGATAGATATTTTAAATGTTATAGAACAAGCTAAAGAATTTGTGTTAAGCTATGGTGGACATAAAGGTGCAGCTGGAGTTTTAGTCGAGCTTGAAAAATTTGGTATTTTTAAAAATAAGCTTTATGAAATTTGTCAAAATATCCCTAAAGATGATTTTTACAATACTGATGAGGTTTTAGGTAGTATTGATCCAAATGAAGTTGATTTTGAACTTTTAGAGATATTGGAATTTTTTGAACCTTTTGGGCATAAAAACCCAAGACCATATTTTAAATTTGATAAGCTTTTTGTAAAAAACAAAAAAAGACTTGGTAAAGATGAAAATCATATAAAACTTATTTTAACACAAGGAAATAAGACTTTAGAAGCTTTATTTTTTAATTTTGACTATGAGCCAGAAATTGGTGAAAATATTGATTTTATAGCTAGTATTTCTAAAAATAATTTTAGAGGATTAATCACCCCTCAACTTACTATAAAAGAAATTCTTAGATAATTTATTAACTTATTTGCATAATTTTTATTTATAAATTTGCTATAGCATAAGTACTATAAAGGAGTAAAATGTTAAAAAGGATTTTATTATTAGCAATATTTTTTAATTTTACTTTTGCTTTTGATACAAAAATTTTTATAGGTGATATTTATATACCTGAAAATTTTTATAAATATGATAAAGATTTTAAAATCGCGGCTAGAAAGTATAATATACCCATGGCATTACTTAAAGCCATAGCTTTGACAGAGAATGCAGCTTATGAACATAATATCATTGGTAGAAATAAAAATCAAACAAGAGATTATGGTTTAATGCAAATTAATAGTATTCATTTAAAGCGTTATGGTGTTAGCGAAAAAGAGATTGTAAAAGTTAGTGCAAATATAGACATAGCAGCAAGATTACTTTATGAAATTATACAACGATACGGGTTTAATTGGAATGCTATTGGAAGATATCATTCAGCAAATGATAAATATAAAAATATTTGGCTTGATAAAGTAATGAAAAATTTAGTTGCTATAGTTTTAAAAGATAGTAAAGATCTTTTTGTAATGGAAAAATTTAGAGCTTTTAAATTAGTTTCACTTTTGATAAATGTTGATAAAGAACAATATAGAATTTTATTAGCAAGCAATAATTAAAACAAGAATTATAAATTTTCTTGTTTTAAAGCCTCTGCTTGATAATAAGCGATTAATGGCTCGATGATTTCATCAAAAAGTCCACCTTCTAAAATCGCATCAAGTCTATATAAAGTAAGATTTATTCTATGATCACTAATTCTATTTTGAGGGAAATTATAAGTGCGTATGCGTTCGCTTCTATCACCACTTCCAACTTGTGATTTTCTTGCTTGACTTTCTTTAGCTAAGCGTTCTTGTTCTTGCATTTCAAAAAGCCTTGCCTTTAAGACTTTCATGGCACTTTCTTTGTTTTTATGTTGGCTTTTGCCATCTTGATTTACTACAACTATACCTGTTGGAATGTGAGTGATTCTTACAGCACTATCTGTGGTATTTACGCTTTGACCACCATGACCGCTACTACGCATTACATCGATTTTTAAATCATTTGGATTGATTTGAATTTCAACATCATCAACTTCAGGCATAATAGCCACTGTAATAGCTGAAGTATGAACTCTACCTTGAGATTCTGTTTCAGGTACTCTTTGAACTCTATGTGTGCCACCTTCGTATTTTAGCCTTGAATAAGCTCCATTTCCTTTGATAAGAATGATGATTTCTTTAAATCCACCTACGCTACCTTCACTTGAACTTACAATTTCATATTTGTAATCACGATTTTCAGCATAGCGTATATAAGCTTTTACTAAATCCCCAACAAATAAAGAAGCTTCATCACCACCTGTGCCTGCACGAATTTCTAAAAAGATATTCTTATCATCGTTTGGATCTTTAGGTAATAAGAGAATTTTTAATTTTTCTTCAAGTTGTGGCTTTAAAACTTCGAGATTTTTAAGTTCTTCTTTTGCAAGTTCACCTAGTTCAGGATCAGATAAAAGAAGTTTATTTTCTTCTATATCATCTAAGGTTTTGAGATATTCTTTTGCTTTTTCTACTATGGGTTCTAAATTTTTTTGCTCTTTAGATAGAGCTGTCATTTTAGAAATATCATTAGAGATATTAACATCACTAAGAAGAGTATTTAACTCATCAAAGCGTGCTAAAAAAGGTTTGAGTTTATCAGCTAACATTAATTATGCTAATTTGTTTACCAATAATGCTAATCTGCTAACACGGCGTGATGCAGTTTGTTTTTTCAAAAATCCGCGACTTACCATAGCGTGAATGCTTTTATTAGCTACTTTTAATGCATTTTGTGCAGCTTCTTTATCGTTATTTGCCGCTGCTTCACGAACCGCTTTTGTAATGTTTTTTAATCTTGTTCTATAAAATCTATTTCTTTCAGTTCTTTTGATAGTTTGTCTTGCTCTTTTTTCAGCAGATTTATGGTTTGCCATAATTTTCCTTTTTTATATAAATTAAATTGCTAATTATACAAAATTAAAATTAAATTTTAATTAATTTAAGTATTTTTAAAGTATTAATTTTAATACCTAATATCATTTATTTTTAAAAAATCGCGCAGTTTTTCATACTCACCATTTTCCAAATAACGATATTTGCCAGCTTTTAACATACCAAGATCTAATGCTCCAAATGCCACTCTTTTAAGATCCATCACTTCTAAATCAAAATGTCCAAAAAAGCGTCTTAGCTCCCTATTTTTACCTTCATTAATGATTACTTTTAGTTTCGTATAGCCTCCGCTTGAGCCAAAAATTTCAAAGCCTAAAAATGGAGCAAAACTCATTGAGGTTATTTTAGTTTTGGCGTGAGCCCCTTTTTTTTCATTTTGAATTTCTAAGCCATTTTGCATAGCTTCGATGACATTTTTATCTATATTACCTTTTACTTTTAAGTAATATTCTCTTTCTAAATCACTATGCATAAGTGCATCTGCTATTACAGGTGAATCAGTTAATAAAAGCAATCCCTCGCTTGCAAAGTCAAGTCTTCCTACGCTAAGCCAAGTGCTAAATTGTTTTGGTAAAGTATGATAGATGGTTTTTCTGCCTCTATCATCTTTTTTACTAACTATTTCACCTTTTTGTTTATGATAAATGATGACTGAAAATTGTGTTTTTTTATGAAGCTTTTTACCATTGATAAAAACTTTATCTTCAGCATTTACACTATCACTTAGTAAGGCTGTTTTTTTATTGATTTTTACTAAGCCTTGCTTGATTAGCTCATCAGCTTCACGGCGAGAATATTTGCTATTGTGTGAGATGAATTTATTAATTCTCATAATTTTACTTTACATCACAAAAATAGTTGGTACTATGGTTGGATATTTTTTGATTTTTCTAAAAATATGCTTTCTTAGTACTTGTCTAATTTGAGCTTCTAAAACTTTTGGATTATCTAAAATTTCATCTTTTACATTTGGGAAAAATTGACTTAAAACATCACTCATTTCTTTTGAGAATGCTCCATCTTGTTTATCAGCTACCAAGCCATAACTAAATACTCTTGGTTTATTAATTAGTGTTTTACTTGCTTTATCAAGCTGGGCGATGATGACAACTATACCGCTATCTGCTAGTTTTTGTCTATCAATTACCACATCATCTGCGATTTGTTTGTTGATTTGATTATCCACAAAGACTTTTCCTGTTTTAACTGTTTTTACACGTTTGATGTATTTTTGACAAAGCTCTACTTGATCCCCATCACTCATTAAGTAGATGTTTCTTTCAGGTATACCACATTTTAGAGCAGTTTCTTTGTGTTTATTGATATGATTATACTCTCCATGCACTGGTAAGAAAAATTTAGGTTTTACTAAAGTTAGCATGAGTTTTTGTTCTTCTATACTAGCATGTCCGCTTACATGAATTTCACTAAATTCTTGATAAGCTACTTTAGCTCCTGCTTTTAAAAGAAAATCAAGCACAGCAGAAACATTTGCTTCATTACCTGGTATTGCTTTAGCTGAAATGATAACTTGATCGCTAGGTTTGATTTTGATAAATTTATGCTCATCAGTTGCCATTCTATATAAAGCACTCATAGTCTCGCCTTGACTTCCTGTGGTAACAATTAGCACTTCATTATCTTTATATTTGCTTACTTCATCAGCGTCAATGAAAATTTTTCTATCAAGCTTGATATAGCCAAGTTCCATAGTAGTATAGAGATTTCTTTCCATAGAACGCCCTATAACGCACACTTTTCTGCCATATTTTAAACCATAACTAATAGCTTGATATACACGGTGGATATTAGAGCTAAAGGTGCTCATGATTACCCTGCCTTTAGTTTTGGCAAAAATTTGATCAAAAGTAGGTCCTACGGAGCTTTCACTTTTTGTATAACCTTCTTTATATGAGTTTGTACTATCACTTAAAAGACAAAGTACGCCTTCTTCGCCATATTGAGCTAAACGACTTAAATCCGTTGGATAGCCATCAATTGGTGTTTGATCTATTTTAAAATCGCCAGTGTGTATGATGGTTCCTGCTTTAGTTTTAATAGCCAAAGCACAAGCATCGATGATAGAGTGGGTTATGTGAATCCATTCTAAATTAAATTCACCTATTTCATAAATTTGTCTTTTTGTTATAGGTCTAAACCATTTACGCTCAGCCTTTAAACCATGCTCTTCAAATTTATTTGAAATCATACCTAGTGCTAAAGGTGTTGCGTAGATAGGAAATTGAAATTCTTTGAAAAAATATGGCACAGCACCGATGTGATCTTCATGAGCATGAGTGATGATGATAGCACGAATTTTATTTTTAATCTTTCTTACATAGTCAAAATCAGGTATGATAATATCTACTCCATGCATAGTTCCATCTGGAAAACTCATACCTATATCAATGATAATCGCATCATTATTAGTTTCAAAAACAGTGATATTTCCACCGATTTCCCCAAGCCCGCCCAAAGGTGTAATACGAATTTTATGTTCGCTTGAGTTGTTGTGTTTTAAAGGGTGAAGTCTTAGCTCGTGCATGATTTTATTAGCTTCTATACTTTTGGCAAGTTCTATTTGCCATTCTTCATTACCACTTAATTTAGATGGTAAATTTCTATTTTTTTTCTTTTTCTTTTTTTCTTCGCTAGCTTCAGTTTGAGCATTTTCTACTTTTGTTTCATTTTTAATTTCACTATTTTGCTCTTGATTTTGTGAATCTTTTTTTCTTTTGTTTCTAAATTTATTAAATCTTTTAGTTTTATTTTGTTCTTGAGTTTTGTTTTCTTCGCTCATAGTCATCCTTTAAATAGTCATAAATTTTAAGGTATGAATCAACGCTAATTTCATGAGCTCTTGAGGTAGAAGAGATGTCTAGTGCTTCAAATGCTTTTAGAATTTTTTCTTTTTTATTTTTAAAATTAGATAAGAGTTGTTTTCTAGGATTTTGAAAACAAGCTCTAAGAAATTCTTTAAAAGCTTCTATATTTTCACATTTTTGCTGATAATGAGTAGTTTTTATTAACTTCATTACAGCTGAAGTAACTTTTGGTGGAGGATTAAAGCTTTGTGGTTGTATATCAAAAAGCATTTGTCTTTGGCATATTAATGCACAAAGCACCCCTAAGGCCGAAAAATTACTTTCTTTTTCATTCGCACAAAATTTCTGTGCCACTTCTTTTTGCACCATTACTATAAGCCCAAGGCAATTTTGATCTTCTAGGGCTTTTAAAATCAAATTTGTAGCAATATAATATGGTAAATTTGCTACTAAAAAGTACTCTTTATCGCTTAAACTTCCTTGATCAAAAGCATCACTTGCATTTTGATGAATAAGCTCAAAATTTCCACCTTCAATCTCATTTTGAAATTTTTTATTTAAAATAGGAATCAAATCTTTATCAATCTCATAAGCTCTAATATGAGCTTGTGGAATTTTCAAAAGTTCTTGCGTTAAATCACCTAAGCCAGGCCCAATCTCAACTATATTTTTAGTATCTTTGGGTATGGCTTGGATGATTTTATCTACCACGCTTTTATCACATAAAAAATTTTGCCCAAAATGTTTTTTTGCTTTTATCATAAATTTATTCTATCTAAAAAATATTAATTATAGCATTATTTTAAGCGCTAATTAGATAAAATTTGAATTATTTTTTATAAAGGTTAATTTTTGAAAAATCTTATAGTATGTGCAGGAGGAAATGAGGATTTTAAATTTGCACAAAGTATAGGTGTAGGCTTAGTTAATTCTGCTTTTTCTTTAGGTAAAATTTTAAGTCAAGTAAAAGTAGATAGAGTGATTTTTATAGGTACATGTGGAATTTACCAAGAAGGAAAAATTTTAGACATTTATGAAAGTTCTAATGCAGCGAATTTAGAATACGCAGATTTATTTGATAGTTTTTATACACCTATATCTAATGAGATTAGATTAAATGTTTCACATGAAACTATGATTAATTCTTCAAATTATATTTGCAAAGATGAAAATATTGCCCAAGAATTTTTTAAAAAAGGCGTACATATAGAAAATATGGAAGCATATGCAGTGCTTTCTTGCGCAAAAATGCAAGGGATAGAAGGAATTTGTTATTTATGTGCGACAAATTTTTGTAATGAATTTGCACATGAGGATTTTTTAAAAAATCACCAAAAGGCAAAAGAATTATTAAAAGATTTTTTGTTAGATAAAAAACTTATACAGGAAAAAAATTGAGTGAATTAAAAAATATATTAGACTTTACTAAAGAAGAATTAGAAAATTTAGTCCAACCAAAATTTAGAGCAAAGCAAATTTTTGAATGGGTATATAAAAAATATGCAGACGATTTTTTACAAATGTCATCTTTACCAAAAGACTTTAGGGTGTTTTTGCAAGAAAATTTTCATTTTTCACCTTTAAAATGTGTTAAAGAAGAAAAAAGCAAAGATGGTAGTATAAAATATCTTTTTGAACTTTTAGATAGTAAAAAAATCGAAGCTGTTTTGCTACCAATGAAAGAAGAGCTTGTAGATGAAAATGGAAAAATCATCAAACATGCAAGATATACTATTTGTGTTTCCTCTCAAGTGGGTTGCAAAAGTGGGTGCAGTTTTTGTCTGACTGCTAAAGGCGGTTTGAAAAGAAATTTGACTGCAGGAGAAATAGTAGGACAAATTTTATGGATTAAAAAACATAACAACATACCTTATGAAAGAAGGGTTAATATAGTCTATATGGGTATGGGAGAGCCTTTGGATAATCTTAAAAATGTTTCTAAGGCAGTTAAAATTTTAGCTGATAATGATGCTTTAGCGATAAGCCCTAGAAGACAAACTATAAGCACAAGTGGTTTAGCAAAGCAAATTAAAGAGCTTGGAGAAATGAATTTAGGTGTGCTTTTGGCTATTTCGCTCCATGCTGTAAATGATGAGCTTAGAAGTGAATTAATGCCTATTAATAAAGCTTATAATATAGCAAGCATTATGGAAGCGGTGAGAAATTTTCCTATAGATCAGCGTAAAAGAGTGATGTTTGAATACCTTTTAATTGATGGGATAAATGATAAAATAGAACATGCAAAAGAACTAGTCAAGCTTTTAAATGGCATAAAAGCTAAAGTGAATTTAATACTTTTTAATCCACACGAAGGAAGTTTATATAAAAGACCAAGTGTTGAAAATGCGGTTAAATTCCAAGATTATTTAAGTGCCAAAGGTGTTACTTGTACGATAAGAGAAAGCAAGGGACTTGATATTTCAGCTGCATGCGGACAGCTTAAAGAAAGGCAGAGTAAACAATGACTTTTTTAGATATAGCACAGCTTATTTTTATAAGCATAGTGGTGATCATAGGACTTGGTGGAATTATTTATGTATTAAAGAATGAAGGGAAAAACAATGGTAGATAAAAAACAATTATTAGAAAACCAATTATTTCAAAATAGATATATAAAACCAAATATTTCTTGGTATTTTTCGTATTTAAATGG
Source organism: Campylobacter sp. IFREMER_LSEM_CL2090 (assembly GCF_025771865.1). Taxonomy (NCBI): domain Bacteria; kingdom Pseudomonadati; phylum Campylobacterota; class Epsilonproteobacteria; order Campylobacterales; family Campylobacteraceae; genus Campylobacter; species Campylobacter sp. IFREMER_LSEM_CL2090. The sequence continues at coordinate 110,275 of NZ_JAKMRA010000003.1, read as the reverse complement.
TAAAAGAGGAATTGCTAGAATTTTTAAAGTTCCTTATGCTGCTTTGATGAAAAAATTTTATTTGAAAAAATACTTCGAAAAGAGGGTTTTAGAAGGTAAGGTGGATATTCCTTATTTAGAATTAGTTTTAACTACAAGATGTACTTTGCGCTGTGAGTCATGCAATAATTTGATGCAGTATTTTTCACCATCAAATCAATATACTTGTACTTTAGAGGGCATTATAGAATCATTAGAGCTACTTTTATCTAAGGTAGATTCTATCGCAAGGGTTAGAATCATAGGTGGAGAACCTTTGTTATTTAAAGATTTACCGCAATTGATTGATTATTTAGATACTCAAAAGAAAATACTAACTTTTGATATTTTAACTAATGCAACAATAGACTTTAAAGAAGATTTGATTTTGAGATTTAAAAAATCAAAAAAAGCAAGAAAAATAAGTATTTCAGATTATAGAAAATCACCAAATTTAAAAATACCTTTAAAACAAGAGAGTATTTTGAGTAAGCTTAAGAAAAATAATATAGCGTTTTCTTATAATACAATAGATTATTGGTATGATATAGATAAAATTTACAAGCGCGGTAGAAGCAAAGAAGATATAATTAAAAATTATTATAATTGTCAAATGTCATGTGTAAGTTTGATGACATCTGAGGGCTTAGAAAATAAACAATTAGCACCTAAAGGAGCTGTTTTTGTTTGTCCTATATCAAGTTCTTTATCGCGTTTAAAAGGACTTGAAGAATTTAATGGCGATTTTTTAAATTTAGAGGATTCTAAAGAAAGATTTTTTGAATTTTATTCTCAAGATTTTTATAAATCTTGTGATTATTGTAGAGATTTTAGTCAGCCTATCAAAAAAATTCCAATTGCAATCCAAACTGATAAGGTTTTAAAATTAGAAAAAGATTAAGGTAGATTTTTCAAAAATTCACCTTTTATATCTTTTTGAGATTGTATCAAAAATTTTTGATTTTTATATGTAAATTCTAAGCTAAAAGAGTGTAAAAGCAGTCTTTTAGCACCTGTGATTTGAGCTCTTTTTATATCACTCATTTTTCCATCTAATATTTGCTCTATTTGTGTTTTTTCTAAACCATATAAAGGTTCACCTAAAATTTTATGTTTCACATGAAACAAATGTAATCTTATTTGATGTTGTCTGCCTGTTAGAGGTTTAGCTAAAACTAAACTAGCATCTAAATTTTCAAAATATTCTAAAGTATAAAATTGTGTTAAAGCTTCTTTGCCATTTTCACAAATATGCATCCTGGTTTTTACTGTATCATAGTCTTTAGCTAAATCCATGCTTTTATCTACTATAAATTCTTTTTCAGTTTTTCCTTTTACTAGAGCAAGATAACTTTTTTGCACTAATCTTTTTTCAAACATAGTTTTTAACTCAATTTGTGCATTTTTATGTTTTGCTATGAGTAAAAGTCCGCTTGTTTCTTTATCTAGTCTATGAGCCACGCAAGCTTTTTCACCCCATAAATACCAAATTTCATCACAAAGACTATAAGCACAATTGCGCCCATTAGGATGAGTTAGCACTCCACTTGGTTTTTCTACGATGGCAAAATCTTCATTTTCAAAAACTATTTCTAATCCTTTGGGGTTGTTTTCATATATGATTAATTCTACTAAACCATTTAAAAATTTATTTTTTTCTTCTACCAAATTTCCATCACAAAATAATCTTTTTTTATCAATGAGTTTTTGTGCTTCACGTATAGAAATTTTCAACTCATCCATAAGTAGTCTAAATGCCTTTTTTCCATTATTTGCTAGTTTCTTTTTTATATATGCCATTTAATAACTTTCTTAGGTAATTTATAATAAAATTCAAGCTATTTTTTCATAAAAAATTATATAAAAAAAGGTCTTGAAAATGGTTGAAAGATATAGTAGAGAAATCATGGCTAAAAAATGGGACATGCAAGCAAAATATGATGCATGGCTAAAAGTAGAATTAGCTGCTGTGAAAGCATGGAATAAACTTGGTCTTATTAAAGACGATGATTGTGAAAAAATTATAAAAAATGCAAAATTTGATATAGCAAGAATAGATGAAATAGAAAAAACTACCAAACATGATGTTATCGCTTTTTTAACTAGTGTAAGTGAAAGCTTAGGCGAGGAAAGTCGTTTTGTACATTATGCAATGACAAGTTCAGATTGTATTGATACTGCAGTTGCTTTGCAGATTAAAGATAGTTTAGAATTAATCTTGCAAGATTTAGATCAAGTTTTAGCAGCGATTAAAACAAGAGCATATGAGCATAAAAATACCTTAATGGTAGGAAGAAGTCATGGAATTCATGGAGAGCCTATAACTTTTGGTTTAGTTTTGGCTATTTGGTATGATTCGCTAGTTCATGCAAAAGATTTAATTATTCATGCAAAAGAAGTGATTGGCTATGGAAAAATCAGCGGCGCTATGGGAAATTTTGCTCATGCTCCACTTGAATTTGAAGAAGAAGTTTGTAAAAATTTAGATCTTAAACCAGCACCAGTTTCAAACCAAGTTATACAAAGAGATCGTTACGCACAAGTTATCTCGGCTTTAGCTATTTTAGCTTCAAGTTGTGAGCAAATTGCTGTTGCTATCCGCCATTTTCAAAGAACAGAAGTATATGAAGCTGAAGAATATTTTTCTCAAGGACAAAAAGGAAGTTCAGCTATGCCTCATAAAAGAAATCCTGTTTTGAGTGAAAATATTACCGGTCTTTGCAGGATGATAAGAGCTTATGTAACACCTGCTTTAGAAAATGTAGCATTGTGGCATGAAAGAGATATATCACATTCTAGTGTAGAAAGATTTGTATTACCTGATGCTTTTATCACGACTGATTTTATGCTTTCAAGATTATGCGGTGTGGTAGAAAAGCTTTTGGTATATCCAGAAAATATGATGAAAAATTTAAATTTAACTGGAGGGCTTGTATTCTCTCAAAGAGTATTGCTTGAGCTTCCATTTAAAGGTATAAGCAGAGAAGAAGCGTATAAGATAGTTCAAAGAAATGCTATGAAAGTTTGGGCTGATTTGCAAAATGGTAAGCCTGCTTTAAATGAAAAAGGCGAGAGTTTGTTTTTATTAGCTTTATTAGCTGATGAGGATTTGAAAAATTCTTTAAGTGAAGCAGATATTAGAAATTGCTTCGATTATAACTACTATACTAAAAATGTAGATAAAATTTTTGAAAGAACTTTTAAATAATAAACTAGGGGTTGTGAGTGAAAGTATTAAAAAGAAATGGAAGAACTGAAGAGTTAGATGTTTCTAAGATTAAAAAATATACTACCGACGCGGTGGCAAATTTAGAAAATGTAAGTCAAAGTGAGCTTGAAGTAGATGCAAAAATTCAATTTCGTGATGGTATAACAACAGAAGAAATCCAACAAACTCTTATAAAAACAGCAGTAGATAAAATAGATATTGATAGACCTAATTGGACCTTTGTTGCTGCAAGATTGTTTTTGTATGATTTATATAAAAAAGTAAGTGGTTATAATGGGTATAAGCATTTAAGAGAATACCTTGAAAAAGGCGAAAAAGAAGGTAGGATTTTAATCGGCCTAAAAGAAAAATATGATTTAGATGATCTTAATGCTTATATCAAGCCAGAGCGTGATTTGCAGTTTACTTATCTTGGTATAAAAACTTTGTATGATAGGTATTTGATTAAAGATTCTAAAGGTATGCCTATAGAATTACCACAACAAATGTTTATGGCTATTGCGATGTTTTTAGCACAAAATGAATTAGATTCTCAAACTTGGGCTAAAAAATTTTATGATTTGATCTCAACTTTTGAAGTAATGCTTGCAACTCCAACCCTTTCAAATGCAAGAACTACAAGACACCAATTAAGCTCATGTTATATAGGAAGCACACCTGATAATATAGAAGGGATTTTTGATTCCTATCAAGAAATGGCACTCTTATCTAAATTTGGTGGTGGTATAGGCTGGGATTGGTCTAAGGTGCGTGCTATGGGTGGAAGTATAGATGGGCATAAAAACGCAGCAGGCGGGATCATACCATTTTTAAAAATCACTAATGACATAGCCGTTGCTGTTGATCAACTTGGTACTAGAAAAGGGGCGATTGCTGTATATATCGAACCTTGGCATATGGATATTAATGACTTTTTAGATTTGCGTAAAAATTCTGGCGAAGAAAGAAGAAGAGCGCATGAACTTTTCCCTGCTTTGTGGATTAATGATTTATTTATGAAAAGAGTAAGGACAAATGGTAAATGGACGCTTTTTGATCCTGCTGATACTGCAAGTTTATGTGATTTATATGGTGAAGAATTTGAAAAAAAATACGAAGAATTTGAAAAAGATGAAAGCATAGCTAAAGAAATTATAGATGCAAAAGAGCTTTGGAAAAAAATACTTTTATCTTATTTTGAAACAGGTATGCCATTTTTATGTTTTAAAGATAGTGCAAACAAAACAAATCCAAATTCCCACGCAGGAATTATAAGAAGTTCAAATTTATGTACAGAAATTTTTCAAAATACAGATCCAAACTATTATCAAATTAAAATCGTATTTGATGATAAAACAGAGCTTCATTTAGACGAGGATGAAGAGCTTGCAATAGATGGAGGGTATAAAAAGCTTGCTAAGAAAGTTTCTACTTTAGATAGTATTAATGGTAAAAAAGTCTATATAGTAGAAAAATATAAAAACGAAGGAAAAACCGCAGTTTGTAATCTTGCAAGTATAAACTTAAGTAAAATCAACACCAAAGAAGACATCCAAAGAGTAGTGCCAACGGCAATAAGAATGCTTGATAATGTGATTGATTTGAATTTTTATCCCCATGTAAAGGTTAAAAATACCAACTTAAAATCACGTGCTATAGGACTTGGTGTAATGGGTGAAGCGCAAATGCTGGCTGAAGCTCAAATTTATTGGGGTTCTAATGAGCATTTTGAAAAAATTGATCGTATTATGGAGATGATTAGCTATGAGGCTATTTTAGCTAGCTCAAATTTAGCTTTAGAAAAAGGAAACTATCCTGACTTTGAAGGATCAAATTGGAGTAAAGGTATAGTACCAATTGATGTGGCAAATGAAAATGCTAAAAAACTTACCGCAAGTGAAGGTTTGTTTGATCAAAGCGAGTGTGATTGGGAAAAATTAAGAGAAAAACTAAAAAGAGATGGTATAAGAAATGGTTATTTAATGGCTATAGCACCAACTTCTTCTATCTCGATTTTAGTGGGTACTACTCAAACAATTGAGCCTGTGTATAAAAGAAAATGGTTTGAACAAAACTTAAGTGGTATGATACCAACTGTGGTGCCAAATTTAAGCGCTAATACTTGGCAGTATTATACTCCTGCTTATGAGCTTGATCAAAAAATCTTAGTAAAAGCAGCAGCGATTCGTGGTAAATGGATTGATCAAGGTCAATCATTAAATATCTTTGTTTCTTTAGATAAAGCAAGCGGTGGATATTTAAATGAAATTTATCAACTTGCTTGGGAATTAGGTGTTAAATCAACTTACTATCTAAGAAGCGAAAGCCCTGATAGTCAAAAAGTAAATGATGATGTGGTTGATAGAACTATAGAATGTGAAGGTTGTCAATAAAAATGGAGAAACAAAATGCATGTAAAAAACTCACTACCGGAGCTTACGCTTAGGGGTATAATACTAGGAAGTATTTTAACGATTATTTTTACTGCCTCAAATGTATATTTGGGGCTTAAAGTTGGTCTTACTTTTTCTACTTCTATTCCTGCTGTTGTAATTGCAATGGCTGTTTTAAAAATCTTTAAAGATTCTAATATTTTAGAAAATAATATGGTTCAAACTCAAGTTTCAGCTGCAGGTACGCTCTCGGCTGTGATTTTTGTTATACCAGGTCTTTTTATATGTGGGTATTGGTTTGAATTTCCACTTTGGCTTACCTTTATGCTCTGTCTTTGCGGAGGTGGATTAGGCGTGCTTTTTACTATACCTTTGCGTAGAGCTATGGTAGTAGAGAGTAAATTGGCTTATCCTGAAGGAAGGGCTGCTGCTGAAATTTTAAAAGTGGCCAATAAAGATCAAGCTGATAAAAAAGGAAAGGTGGGCTTAAAAGAAATCACACTTGGTGTAGTATTAGCTTCTATTGTAAGCCTTTTTTCAAGCGGCTTTAAACTACTTTCAAGTGGAAGTAGTTTTGCATTTATTTGGCAAAAAATGACTTTTGGATTTTCTATGGGCTATTCAGTGGCGCTTTTGGGTGCTGGATACTTAGTAGGTATAGCTGGAGGTGTTGCATTGCTTGTGGGTATGGTGCTTGCTTGGATGGTTTTTGTGCCATATTTTTCTGCTAAAGAAAGTTTTGATGTAAGCTTAAGTGCGCTTGATATAGCTAATCAAATTTGGGCTCAAAAAGTACGCTTAATAGGCACAGGAGCTATTGCCATGGCAGCATTATGGACTTTAATAGAACTTGCAAAGCCTGTATATGATGGTATGAAAAATATGCTCAAAAAAACCTCATTAAACCTCTCACAAGATCCTAAAGATATGGATTTATCTTTAAAAGCTATGCTAGGTTTATTTGTGCTTATGTGTATAGGCTTATTTATTTCATTTTATGCTTTTGTGGCTGATTCAAATTTAGCAAGTGGCTATCAAATTCTTTTTGCTTTAGTAGGAACTTTAGTAGCTATTTTTATAGGCTTTTTTGTAGCTTCTGCTTGTGGATATATGGCAGGTTTAGTGGGTTCATCATCTTCTCCTATTTCGGGTATAGGACTAATTGGGATTATGATTTCTTCTTTGATTATTTTACTTTTGGGTTATCAAGTAGATTTATTTAGTGATCCTTTAATGTCTAAATTTGCTATTGCTTTTGCTATATTTACTACTAGTGTTATTTTGGCAACTGCTGCTATTTCTAATGATAATTTACAAGATTTAAAGACTGGCTATTTAGTGGGTGCAACTCCTTGGAAACAGCAAGTTTCTTTGATTATAGGTTGCGTATTTGGAGCTTTGGCTATCGCTCCTGTGTTAAATTTATTATACCAAGCTTATGGTTTTGTGGGTGCAATGCCAAGAGAAGGAATGGATGAAGCAAATGCGCTTGCTGCACCGCAAGCAAATTTAATGAGTACTATAGCTCAAGGCATTTTTAACGCTAATATCGATTGGAGTTATATTATAGCGGGAGCTTTTGTGGGCGTTGGTATAATCATCGTCGATCGTTTATTAAGAAAGAAAAATATGTCTTTGCCACCTTTAGCTGTGGGTATAGGTATATATTTACCACCTGCTGTTAATATGCCTTTATTTGTAGGTGGCTTATTAGCGTATTTAATCAAAAAACGTTTGGAACAAAGATATGCTAAAAATGCTCATAAAAAAGAACTTATTCAAGAGCATGAGCAAAAAGGAACCTTATTTGCCTCTGGTTTGATAGTGGGTGAGAGTTTATTTGGAGTGTTAATAGCTGGTTTAACTGTGCTTTCTATTAGCAGAGGTGGGGCTGAAGATCCACTTGCTATTGCAACTTCATTTAAAGACGATGGGATTATAGGTTTTGTAGTTTTTGTAGCGATTATGCTAATTTTTGCAAGAAGAGTACTTAAAAAATGAATTTAGATTATTATTATGCTTTGATTTTAGGAATCATTGAGGGCCTGACAGAATTTTTACCTGTTTCATCTACAGGGCATATGATTTTAGGTGCTGAAATTTTGGGTTTAAATATAGATGATTTTTGGAGAAGTTTTTTCATCATCATTCAGCTTGGTTCTATACTAGCGGTGATTTTTATTTTCAAAGAAAAACTAACTCAAAAACTTGATATTTGGTTAAAACTTGCTGTGGGCTTTTTGCCTGCAGGTGGGGTTGGTTTTATAGCATATAAGTTTTTAAAAGAGATATTTAATGGCTATACCGTGGCTACTATGTTAATCATTGGTGGGATTATTTTTATCATTATAGAACTTAAACATAGAAAAAAAGACTACACAATCCACTCTTTAGATGAGGTAAGTTATAAGCAAGCTTTTTTGATAGGTTTAACCCAAGCTCTTGCTATTATACCAGGTACTTCAAGAAGTGGAGCAAGTATCATAGGTGGCTTATTGCTTGGGCTTGATCGCAAAGTGGCTTCTGAATTTTCATTTTTACTTGCAATTCCTACTATGATTATAGCAACAGCTTATAGCATTTATAAAGAACCACAAGTTCTAAGCAATATGAATAATTTCATTCCTTTAGCCATAGGTTTTGTAACAGCTTTTATAGTGGCTTTTGTAGTAATTAAAATATTTTTAAAATTAATTAGCAAGATAAACTTCATACCTTTTGGAATTTATAGGATAATTTTAGGTTTTGTATTTTTATACCTTTTTATGAGTGGTGCTTTAGATATATCAAGAACGGGTGTTTGAAATATAAAAATATCCTTTATTTAAAAAAAGTTTAAGTTTTTCATAGCTAAAATTAGTCTTATATTTTAATTTAAGCTCACAAGGTTAGTGAGTGTTAAGGGTAGAAATGACAAAAGATATAATTGCATATGCAAATAATGAAACTTTGATAGATACTCAAAGCTTTAACAATGACACAAATTTAACTCCGATTTATTTTGATAACTCTAAAGAAAGTTTAGAAGTTATCCGCCACTCTTGTGCGCATTTAATGGCTCAAGCGATTAAAAGTTTATATCCAGAGGCTAAATTTTTCGTAGGGCCTGTGATAGAAGATGGGTTTTATTATGATTTTAGGGTTGATAGTAAGATTTCAGAAGAAGACTTAAGCAAAATCGAAAAGAAAATGAAAGAACTAGCAGAAGCAAAGCTAGACATCACAAAATATGAACTTTCAAAGACTGAGGTTAAAGAAAAATTTGCTAATGATGATTTAAAACAAGAAGTTTTACTAAGAATTCCTGATGGAAAAGTAAGTATTTATAAGCAAGGCGAATTTGAAGATTTATGCCGTGGACCTCATGTGCCAAATACTAGATATTTAAGATTTTTCAAGCTTACTCGTGTAGCGGGAGCGTATTTGGGTGGTGATGAAAAAAGGGAAATGCTCACAAGAATTTATGGTACTGCCTTTGCAGATAAAGAAAGTTTAAATGAATACTTAAAAATCATTGAAGAAGCTAAAAAAAGAGATCATAGAAAACTTGGTAATGAAATGAAGCTTTTTGCCTTTGATGATGAAATAGGCGGTGGACTTCCTATATGGCTTAGCAATGGTGCAAAATTAAGAAGTAAATTAGAACATTTATTATATAAAGCACATAGATTAAGAGGTTATGAGCCTGTGCGTGGACCTGAGCTTTTAAAAGCTGATGCGTGGAAAATTAGTGGGCATTATGCAAACTATAAAGAAAATATGTATTTTACGCAAATTGATGAGCAAGAATATGGCATTAAGCCGATGAATTGTGTAGGGCATATTAAAATTTATCAAAGTGATGTTAGAAGTTATCGTGATTTACCTTTGAAATTTTTTGAATACGGTGTGGTACACCGCCATGAAAAAAGTGGAGTTTTACACGGGCTTTTTAGGGTAAGAGAATTCACTCAAGATGATGCGCATATTTTTTGTATGCCAAGTCAGATAAAAGAACAAGTTTTAGAAATTTTAAGTTTTGTTGATACTTTGATGAAGGCTTTTGAGTTTGATTATGAAATGGAAATTTCAACACGCCCAGCAAAAGCAATAGGTGATGATGAAATTTGGGATATAGCTACAAAGGCTTTAAAAGAAGCTTTAGATGAGCAAGGTTTGAATTATGGCATTGATGAGGGCGGTGGAGCTTTCTATGGTCCAAAAATCGATATCAAAATCACTGATGCGCTAAAAAGAAAATGGCAGTGTGGAACTATACAAGTAGATTTTAACTTACCAAGCCGTTTTAAACTCGAATACACAGACGCAGATAATGAGAAAAAACAACCTGTAATGCTTCACCGTGCTATTTTGGGTTCTTTTGAAAGATTTATAGGAATTTTAGTAGAGCATTGTGCAGGTGAGTTACCATTTTTCATAGCACCAACTCAAGTAGCTATAGTGCCTATTTCACAAAATCATCATGAGTATGCAAAAGAAATAGCAAGAAAACTTTTAGAACTTGGCATTGATAGTGAAGTGTATAATAAAAATGAAAGCTTAAATAAAAAAATCCGCACCGCTGAAAAAGCACATGTACCTATGATACTTGTTTTAGGTGATGAAGAAGTAGCAAATAAAAGTGTGGCTTTAAGAGATAGAAGAGCAAAAGAGCAAAAAACAATGACTTTAGATGAATTTATAACCCTAACAAAGGAGAAATTAAGTGAGGTACGCTTTTGAGTAAAGAAAAAGAAGTATTGCTAAATGAAGAAATTCAAGCAGATGAGATCAGATGTATAGGTGATGATGGCAAGGTTTATGGCATTATTAGTAGTGATGAAGCGCTAGATATAGCAAATAGACTAGGGCTTGATTTGGTGATGATAGCCCCTGAAGCCAAACCACCTGTATGTAAGATAATGGATTATGGAAAATTCCGTTATCAACAAGAAAAGAAACAAAAAGAAGCAAAGAAAAAACAAAAAGTTATTGATATAAAAGAAATCAAACTTTCTGTGAAAATCGCTCAAAATGACATTAATTATAAAGTCAAACATGCAAGCGAGTTTTTAGAGCAAGGCAAGCATGTGAAATTTAGAGTGTTTTTAAAAGGTCGTGAGATGGGCTCTCCTGAAGCAGGGGTAGCTTTGCTTGAAAAAATTTGGCAAATGGTTGAAGATATAGCAGATAGAGATAAAGAGCCTTTACTTGAAGGACGCTATGTAAATATGCTAGTAACTCCTAAAAAGAAAAAATAATCACAAGCCTTTTTAAGGCTTGTATTTTAAACTTATGCTAGAAGAAAATCCACATTTTTTAAAAGAACAAATCATAACTTATCTTGGCAATAAAAGATCCTTGCTTGAGTTTTTAAATCAAGGCTTTAAATTCGCACAAAATGAGCTTAAAAAAGACAAATTTAGTTTTTGTGATGTATTTAGTGGCTCTGGGGTAGTTTCGCGTTTTGTGAGGCCTTATGCGAGTCTTATCATGGCAAATGATTTGGAAGATTATTCTAAAATAATCAATGAATGTTATTTGAGTAATCAAAACGCACAATTTTTACAAGAATTGCAAAAACATTACGCTTTTTTAACTTCTGATTTAAAACTCAAAAAAGGCTTTATAAGCAAGCTTTATGCACCAAATGATGATGAGTATATCCAAAAGAATGAAAGAGTTTTTTATACGCTTAAAAACGCTATGTATTTAGACTCTATGCGAGAAAAAATTTCAAACCTGCCAAGTAATATACAAAAATACTTCATCGCACCTCTTATCTATGAAGCAAGTGTGCATGCAAATACAAGTGGAGTTTTTAAAGGCTTTTATAAAGATAAAAATGGAGTGGGAAAATTTGGAGGAAATGGAGCAAATGCACTTAGTCGTATAAAAGGCGATATAGCTTTAAAAATGCCTATTTTTTCAAATTTTACTTGTGAGTATGAGGTTTTTCAAAAAGATGCAAATATTTTAGCTAAAGAGCTTGATAGCTTTGATGTAGCGTATTTAGACCCACCTTATAATCAACATCCTTATGGATCAAATTATTTTATGTTAAATTTAATTGCTAATTATAAAAAGCCAAAGGAAATTTCAAAGGTTTCTGGCATACCAAAAGACTGGAACCGCAGTGCTTTTAACAAAGAAAAAAAAGCTGAAGATGCTTTGTTTGATTTGATAAATGATTTAAAAGCTAAGATTGTATTGCTTTCTTATAATTGTGAGGGTTTTGTAAAAAAAGAAAATTTCACAAAAAGACTTCAAAGTCTTGGAGAATGCTTTGTACTTGAGCAAAAGTATAATGCCTTTAGAGCTAGTAGAAACCTTTCTAAACGCTCTATGCATATACAAGAACAACTTTATGTATTAAAAAAACGCTAATCTTGCATGTATGTATTTAATTGCTCAAAAAGCTTTTCTTTTAAAGTAATAGGTCTGTTTATTTTAATATATGGTATCCAATATCTTATCAAATTTAAAAGTTCATCATCATAAGTATAAAATGCCTTGATATAAATAAAATTCTCATCCTCATCTATAAATTCGTATTTAGTAAGGGCATTTTTTCTTAAGAAATATTCTTTAGCTTTTTTATCAAGTTTTAAAATAGCTTCTTTATTTTCTTTGCTAATCCAGTTGCTTTGATCTTTTTGAATTTGTTTTAAAAACTCTTCTTTTGGGGTAAAAATTTCTTTTTTTTCCACTCTTAGTTGTGTGATTTTAGAAAAAGTAAAGGTTTTTAAAGTATTGTTTTCATCTGCTAAAAGATACCATATGTGGTCAATATTGATGAGTTTGTATGGATTAGCTTTTCTGTGTTTTTCTTTGTAGTAAAAGCTAATGGAGTGTTTTGCTATGATAGCTGCGCTTAGTTCTTCAAAAATTTCTCTATCAAGTGTTTCATAGCTTTGGGTTTTGACTAAAAAGGCTTTATTGATTTTTTCATTAAGCAAGTCGTTTAAAAACTCTTTATCTAAACTAGGATAAAGTCTACCTATACCGCTTAAAATAGCAAAATTTTGTATATCTTTAAAGCTTAATTTTCCTAAAACATAGCCTTCTAAAAAGTATTTTCCACTTTCTTTTTTTATAGGGATAAAAGCAAGGCGTTCATGCAAGTCTCTTTGTATGGTGCGAATACTGACATTAAATTCTTGTGCAAGCTCTTCTAAGCTAAAACGCTCGCCATTGTTTAAACACTGCAGTATAGAAACTAAACGCGTAGAAAGCTTGTCTTTTTCCATATACAACCTTTTTTATTTTTGTTTATTTTAGCAAATCTTTGATGTTTTGTTTGATTGTTTTTGGATCATTTTCATAGGTAGTTAAAAGCTCTTGAATAAGCTTTAAAAAATCATTAAAATCATCAGGATTTTCTTTTTTAAATTTAAGCACTCTATCTAGGATGATAAAAGCGGCTTCTGTTTTGTCATTTTCTTTTTCATAAAGCTCTTTTAACTCTAAAGCAAACTTAGTGTAAGTATAAGCTTGCTTTGGCTTTGAGATGATGTTAAAGATGTTTGATTTATAACTAAAAAGCAATGAAAAAAGTTGAGGTAGTTTGTTTAGCATGGTATGACTTTCTTTTAAAATATTAAAACTAGAGTATTTTTACTCTAGTTTATGTAAATATTATTTCTCGGTAGCACTGATTTGTTTTTTGATATTTTCTATGTCTGATTCATTATATTTTAACTTTATCGCATCTACAACATCTTCAAAGTTAAAACATTTATCAAGGATGTTATCAAAATTATCATCCAGATAAGCACCATAAACAGTCCCCATTACATTTGTGCCACAAAAAGCAACAGTGCTATTAAAGGCAGCTCCTGCTACAGTTCCTATTGCTGGGATAAATTTTAAAAGACCTCCAACAGCCAGTTTTAATCCATATCCAGCAGCACATACAGAGCACAATCCAATTGCTATTTTTTCAGCATTTTCCATGTTTAATTCAAGATTATAAGTCTTGCTAATATGCAAGATCATTGCAATTTGAGTAGGAAGTAACAAAGCAAAATCAGAAAAAGGCATAGGTGTAGCCGCCACTGCCGCCGCCGCTTTTGAATACCTACCAACTAACAGATCAGTGTCTTCTTTTAGTTGTTTTTTTCTTACATCTTTATCGTATTTTTGCTTTCTAGCAAAAGCTTTTTTTTGTGCTTCGGGTAATATGATATAGGTTTTATTGATTAAATTATCTATATTTTTAGGTTTTATAGTATTACCATCATCATCTTCAGTTTCTATAGCAACGATTCTTTGTATAAAATTATCATCTATTTTAAATGTTTCTTTTATTTTATCAGAAAATTTTTCACCATTAACATCTTTATCTTGTGTTGCTTTTGTTATGATTATCATAGTTGGAATATCTAATTCTTTGCAAATATTATAAAGTTCAATCTCTGCATCTTCAATTCTTCTGCCAGACTCACTTATGCAAAACCATACTATATGAATTTGATCCTCAGCATTTTTTCGTTTTTGATTGTCTAAGAATTCTTTAATCTCTTCTATCTCATTACCTTTTAATTCTAATCCTTTTGTATCGTAAATAGTTAAGTTATCTTTAGTGTAAGATTCTATTTCTTGCGTCACAGGCTTACCACTACCTGTTTTTGCTACATCTTCTCCAAAAATAGTATTTATGAGAGTGCTTTTTCCAACGCCTGATTTTCCTACAATAAAAAGATTTAATTTATTTCCTATATCGTTTTTTGCCTCTTTGGTAATTGTTTTCAAGACTTCTTCTATTTTTTTGAAGTCTAAACTTTCAGCTATTTTATTTAAATCAATTTCTTGATTACTCATCTTTTCCCTTTCAATTTTGAATTTATTTTTTATTGTATCTAAATTTGCTTAAGTTTTATTGCTTTTAATGATCCTTGCAAGCACCATTATACCTGCTAAAATTAGCGCATAAGACACCGCTACATTTGTAATTCCGTATTTTTCTATTAAAAATAAACTTGGCAAAATAACACAATATAAAACAAATATAAGTAAAGCCCAAAAAGCTCCGCAGGCAATAGCCCATATAGTAGTAGCTATCATAACTATAATGCCAATTACAACCGCCATAAATAACTCCTTTTGTTTTGATTTACAAAAGGAATTATATTTTAGCTTTATGACAGGTTATGTCGTAAGTTAAGACATTATCTTTTAAAAGCACTTAGTATGGTGCTAAATGCCATTTCTAAGGCGTTTGCATTTTTTCTTTGGAGAGGTTCTTTACATTTTGGACAAGAAAAAATTTCACCACTAAAAGACATAACATCAGATTTTGGAACTATTACTTTAGAATACCCGCATTTTTTACATACTTTTTTAAATGGCATAGGACGTATCATTAATTTCCTTTTTTGTTTTGTAAGCTGTTAAAAATTATCCATTTTTTGCTCTTTTATTTCACTCGGATTTGCGTTTTCAAAAATCTCTTTTATGCTAGCACATGTTTGTTCGTATTTTTCTTTGAGTTCTGGGTTGTTTTCTATGGCTTCTTTTCCGCCAAATAAATCTGAAACAACCAAAGGCTCGTTGAAAAATTTATCATCCACCACATCAACTACATTATAAACTTTTTCAGTAGCTTGCCCAAGCATTTCACATGCTATGTCTTTTGGATCATCAGTCCAGTATGCATTTTCTTCTTTGGTTTTGTCATACCATTTTTTTAATCCATATCCAGTTGCAGCTAAAGCAACTCCACCTAAAATAAAACCTAATTTTCCCATAAATAACTCCTTTTGTTTTGATTTACAAAAGGAATTATATTTTAGCTTTATGACAGGTTGTGTCATTTTAAAGTATTAAAATAAATTATTTTTAAAATGCTCTACATCTTTATTTTCTATAGAGTTATTTAGATATTTATGCAAGAAATCATAAGCTATATTAAGCTTGCTCTCGTTAAGATTGTTTTCAAGTATAAAAAATCTTGCTAAGAAAGTAAGATCAAAAATTTGAGCAATAGGTTTTAAATTTTCTAAAATTTTTGGCGCAATTTTTTGCTTTTTGTCGTAGTGATCTTTTAAAGCTTTCATTATATTTCTTCTTTGAAGGTTTAACAGATTCTCTATCGTTTTAATATCTGCATTTTCTAGCCAAGCTGAGCCAAGTATAACACCATCTTTATAGTTTTTAGCATAGAAATTGTAAATATTGTGTTGGATTATTTCTTCATTTATCAATTCATTTGAAGTTGTATTTGAGCTTTGGTTGATTTTTACAGCTACTGCTTTAGAAAATCCACCTGAAAAGACAATAGCTGTTCCTATATCTAGTTTGCTTAAAAATTCTGCTTGCTCATCTTCTAAAGCCATGGTATTTGCGATAGCTTTTTTATCATCTGTAGCAAAAATTCTATGAACGATTTTTGTGTTTGTGTTTTTTAATACTTCTGGGGTGAGCTTGTTTGGAATTTGATCAGCTATCATTAAGCATTCGCCATATTTTCTAATCTCAGCAAGCATGTCAGTAAATACTTCAACACCTTGTTTTTTATTTAAACTATCTCCCGCTTCATACTTACTTAATAATCTATGTGCTTCTTCTATTAAAAGTATGTGTTTTAAGCCATGTTTATTTTGGCTAGTTTTGAAATTTACTTTGATGGCCTCTACAAAATTAGTAAGTATAAATCCCATTACTAAAGATTTTTCATTACCATTTCTAATCTCTTCAAGCTCAAACACTACTTTTTTATCAAGCAATTTTCTAAAATCTATTGATCTTTTAGTATTTAACATAAAGCCTTTTGATCCAACTAAAAGCCCATTTAATCTAGCTTTAATAGAACCTATATAATCATTTTTTAATCTCTCATCAAAACCTTGAGTTTTTACCACATCTTCTATTTTTTCGATTAAATCTTGCAAGGTCGGAAAAGAATAAACTCCTTCATCAAAGGCACTTTCTTCATAAATTTCATTTTTATTGGTAGATATATTCCAGCCTTTGTCTTTATAGCACTCATATATTGCACTTTCTATGATTTGAGGTATAGCAGCTTCCATGTCAAATGCAGCTTCTATGCTAGCTTTTATCATATCTACTCTTGAAGTAATGCTCTCATGAGGAAAAAATTCAAAAGGATTTAGTCTAAAAGGTGATAATGTATCATTTCCTAGTGTGAAGATAAGTAAGTCATCATAAATGTTTTTTAAAATTCTATATTCTGTTTTAGCAGGTTCTATTACTAAAAATGGTTTGTTTGAGTTGATGAGTATATTTTGACAAGTTGTTGTTTTTCCACTTCCTGTTACACCTGTGATAAATATATGTTTATCAAGCTCAAATTTGTTTATACTTACTTCTTTGTTTGTAATATTACCACTTTGTATTAATTTTCCAAGAACTAAAGAATTTTCTTGAGAAAATTGTTTATAGTTTAATCCAAATTCAACTTCCTCATTAAGTTCTAAACCTACCACCTCTTTTTTCGGTAAATCTGCGATTAAACTTAGCTCTTTAGAGCTTATTAAATTTCCAAGAGAATGCGAGCTTTGAGAAAATAATGATGAAATTTTTTCATCATCTTGATTCATTTGTATTTTTGGTAGTTGTAAATTTCTAAAAGCATGAAGTCTTTTGCCATTATCTAGTAAAAACGCTCTAAGTGGAAGTTTGTTTCCACTTTCTCCGCTAAATAAAGATATAATGGTATTTTCAAGTTTTTGTAAAACAGCCTTTGAATTTGCAAAGCAAAACATAGAGCTTGTAAAAAGTCCTTTTCCTTTGCCATAGTCTATTCTAGGTAGTAAAATTTCATCTATGTATTTTACCCAATCTTGCATTTGTTTGTTGGTTGATTCTGTGGTGGTTGTTATAGATTCTGTAGTTCCTTCGCTAGTACCTGTGGTTTTGCTTTCATTAGTACCTGTGGTTTTGCTTTCATTAGTACCTGTGGTTTTGCTTTCATTAGTACCTGTGGTTTTGCTTTCATTAGTACCTGTGGTTTTGCTTTCACTATTTCCAATGTTTTTTGATATAGTTTGACTTTTTCCACCAGTGATTGTTATATTACTATTTGTAGTTGTGCATTTAGATTCAGAACTTCCTTTGTTTGTAGAATAACTGCTTCCATTATCGCTAGATCCGCTAGAAGTTCCAAAGGTTTTACTTTCGCTAGTTCCACTTTGCTTACTTTCTCCAGAATTTGTCGCTTCACTTCTACTTTCACCTTCATTTGTTCCTGTGTTTGTACTCTCATTAGTACCTATGCTTTTGCTTTCATTAGTACCCGTGGTTTTGCTTTCACTAGTGCCTGTATTTTTACTCTCATTGGTACCTATGCTTTTACTTTCATTAGTACCAAAATTTTTACTTTGTGATTCTTGCTTGCTTTGTTTTGCCATAGGACTTAGCATATCATAAATATCAAATATATTTTTTTCAATATCTGCTATAGTTTTATCATCCACCAAAGAAGCTATGATCATAAAGCCAAATTCAGAATTTATCCCCATAGTATCTGCAAGTCTATCTACCCCTTGGAATTCATCTTTGTTTTCTAAAATACCAGGAACACCTTCTATGATACTTTGGTATTGATTATTTGTAATTTTGTCTAAAAGTTTTCTTTTAGATTCTCCTGTGACAACTTCTACTTTACTACCTCTAAAATTTCCTTTTATGCTAGGACATAGTAAAAATTCTCCTATTTCTTGTATATTTAAACTTGGCGATGATTTAGAATAATCTCTACTAATACCATAATAAAACTCAATACCCTCATCATTGCCCAAAATTAAATATATAAAATTAACACCTTCTATTCTAAGAGTGCTTAAAACATTTTCTAAAGCTTGTCTTTTTGGCGCATCTTTTTTAAAGGTAATGCTATCTACTTTATATAAAGCCACATCGCTTATATCTAGTTCATCTGTTTTAAGTGTAGTGATGTTTGTTTTATGATTTAAATATAAATTATTTGTATGAAGTGTAATAGTTTCTATAGTTTTTTTCATTTGTTTTTCCTTTCTTGTGCTTCTTTTTCCATTAGCTCTCTAAAATATTTTTGTGCTTTTGTTTCTTGTTTTAAAGCCCCTTCTATACAAACATCTTTTGAAACTTTATCTTGCAAAGAAACATTAGTATAAAATGAATTTTGTATATGCGTTTCTTGCTTATTGATAAGCTTAGAATGTGGTATGTATTTATTTAGTATCTTTTTTACTATGCTTATATTCCATATAGTATCTTCTAAATTTTCAACAAAAAAAGAATGATTAAAAATCAACTCATTTTTTTTATTCCATACAAAACATAGATCAAGTTCATCATCTTTGATATATTCAACCGTCTTTTCCCACCAAATCCAAAAATCCTCATCTACGGTAAAAAAAACTTCACCTTCTTTTTTTATAGATTCTATGTTTTCGTTTCTATATCTAAACACTGCTATTTTTTCATTGTCTATCAAAAATAAATTTCTAATCATTCTTTTCCTTGTTTTGTTTCAACTTTTCAAGTTGAGTGACAAATTTTTTAATTTGAATTTTTTTAGCTTTGCTTATTGTTTTAAGATTTGTATTAGTCGTTAAATTTTTATTAAAATCAAAAAAATCTTTTTCATTATATAGAGTATAATCTTCTTTAAAAGTGTATGTTTGCTGGTTTAAAGGAATGCGTATTTTAGCATTCCTTTCTATGTATGTTTTTTCAATATTGATAGTTTCGATATTGACAGCAAAGGGATGGAAACCACTTATTACAGTATCCCAAAATCCCATTTTGTCTCCTTTGTTTTGAATTTTTATTTTTAATCTTTTCTTACAAGTGTATTAAATTTGCTTGTAACATCATCATCACTTAAACTTGGATTAGCTTCTTTAAAACTTTCTTTTATAAAAGCAGAAATTTCACTTTTACTTGCTCCACTTTCAAGCTTTTTATCATCTACATAATTTGCCACATCATTAACATCAATCTTTTTCTCACTTGCAGTTTTTAATAAAGAATTAACATCTGTTGCATCAAGCTTGCCTTCATCCACTTTTTTCGCAGTGAAATTCCAAAATTCAGCACTTGTTTTTAAAGAGTATTTTTCATCTAAAGCTTTTATGGTTAAACCTGAACCTAAAGCTGTATCAACGGCTTTTTGTATATCTGTTTTTTCTTCATTAAGATTAATATTTCCTGCTTTAATCTCACTCTTAAGATAATCAATATAAGCATTAATACTATCAAAATCTTCAGGTTTCTTATCGCTTTGTCTCATGGCTGCACCAAGATCTTCGACATTATCATCTTTATTAAACAATCCTGTGATTTGTCCTATTATGTTTAAAAAGCTTGATAAGGTTCCAATATGAGGAAGTATAGCTCCAGCTAGCTTTCCAATTCCATCCATAATAGCCCCACCTATAGCTTTGCATGCACTACTTATTCCACTTACTATTGCACTACCTATACTACATACAGTATCCCAAAATCCCATTTTGTCTCCTTTGTTTTGAATTTTTATTTTTAATCTTTTCTTACAAGTGTATTAAATTTGCTTGTAACATCATCATCACTTAAACTTGGATTAGCTTCTTTAAAACTTTCTTTTATAAAAGCAGAAATTTCACTTTTACTTGCTCCACTTTCAAGCTTTTTATCATCTACATAATTTGCCACATCATTAACATCAATCTTTTTCTCACTTGCAGTTTTTAATAAAGAATTAACATCTGTTGCATCAAGCTTGCCTTCATCCACTTTTTTCGCAGTGAAATTCCAAAATTCAGCACTTGTTTTTAAAGAGTATTTTTCATCTAAAGCTTTTATGGTTAAACCTGAACCTAAAGCTGTATCAACGGCTTTTTGTATATCTGTTTTTTCTTCATTAAGATTAATATTTCCTGCTTTAATCTCACTCTTAAGATAATCAATATAAGCATTAATACTATCAAAATCTTCAGGTTTCTTATCGCTTTGTCTCATGGCTGCACCAAGATCTTCGACATTATCATCTTTATTAAACAATCCTGTGATTTGTCCTATTATACTTATGATGATTGATGCGGTTTTTAAATGCGGATATTTATCGCCTAAAAATTTTTCAGCAAGAGTTAAAATAGATCCACTAATTACGCAAGCACTATTTACAGTGCTTGCAAATTCACTAATGCGTTGGCGCATGTCAATAATTTTTGCTTGTTCCATTTTATCTCTTATTTTAATTTCGTTTCATCAAATTCTTTTATAGATTTTCCCTCTTTACAAACACAATGTTTTATAGTGTCAGGGCCTGTTATTTTTATGCATATTGCATCATCTTCTGCGTATTCTTTATCAAGACGCAAGGTTGTCATGCTTGCTTCACTAAGAGGAAGTTTGTTTGTACTAGCTCTTGAGTCTTTAGTGTAATAAATTTCAAATTCATCAATATCAGCATAATCAAATAATTGTTTTAATTCCCCACTATTTACATCTATGCTGTCTTTATCGATGATCATTTCAAATTTTCCCTCACCATCATCTTTACCAATATAGTAGTTAAACTTAGCCTCATCATCAACACCTACTTCTGAAATAATGTTGAAATTTCCTCTTTTTCTACCATCAAGCAAGCCAAAAACAACCCCTGTTTTGCAAGTTACCTTTTTAGATAGATCTTGCTCTAAAGCTTCTTCGCCTTTTAGATCTTTTATCATTTCATCTGCTTCTTGGGTTCCAAGTGGAGGGAAAATTTTATATTCTGTTACATCTCCATTTTCTTTTGCTTTGTTTATTAATTTCTCAAAAGCATCTTTTACTAGTTTTGATCTAGAAGAATTTCCACCTAAGAAAATATTTAAAGTTTTTAAACCTTCCATTTTTTGAGATGCTTTTTTGAAAGCTTGGTAAAATTTATCAACCCCTTCATTTATTTTTGTTTCAAGGATAGAGAGTAATTTTTGTGGATCAAACACTAAAGATATTACGTCTGTATCACGTGCTTCACCATTATTTCTAATTAACTGCATGTTCATTTTGTAAAAACCATCGCCATCCTCTTCCATTCTTCCATATTTTAACTCATTTATATTTTTAGGATCGTTAAAATTTTCTACATTTTCCCATAAAGGCCTAAGCGCTTCTTTGAGAACCGAAGTGTTTTTTCTAGCTTCTTGAGAATCTTTTATAACACTTTCATGTCCTCCAAAAGTTTGAGCATTTGCAGGTTTGGTAAAAGATATATTTTCTTTTATAAGTTCTTCTTTGTTTGTTTTTACGATCTCATATACTAAATACTCAAGTAAATTTTCCCCACCTAAGTATTGATCTCCATCAGCACCAAAATGTTCTATATCATAAGGATATTTTTTACCTTTGCTTTTTCTTAAAATACCAAAGTCAAAGTCAGTAGTCCCTCCGCCAAAATCAAACACACCATAATGCACAGGTTCTTCCATGTCTTTTTTTACAAAGTCATATTCTTTTAGCGCACTTATTGCATAAGCAGCAGGTTCACTTGCGCTTAAGATAACTTTAAATCTTTGGTTAAATTCTTCGCTACAAAGAACAGCAAAAGGTATAGATCTTTTGATCCCTCTTTCAAAACTTTCTTTGATTTTATTTCTAACTTGTAAAGAGTATTTAACAGGAAAAGAAAGCAAGTATTCTAAATATATACCACTATACATATTGTTAATATATCTTCCTATATAATAAGCATAAATCTCTATAGGATTTAAATCTTTTTCATCACATTCTACAAAGTCTTTTAGTGTTTTTATAATTTCTTTACCGTCTTTTATGCGAAATTTATTTTCACTGCTTCCTGCCCATTGTTTTAAATTTGAGAAAAATCTATAAAAATCCTCATCTTTAGCTCCATTTAAATTGTTTAAAGCAGCATGAGAGACTGAGATGTCATTAAATTTTGTATAAGGGCGTGATTTGCAGTAATTATAAGTTCGCATAAAACTATCAATATCTACAAACTCAACTATTGTTGGATTTTCATAATCGTTTTTATTTTCTTCTTTTCTATTGCCACTTCCTATACGGATGAGTTGTTTATGAGATCTTTCATCTAAAAATCCAGCTACTGTGCTTTTGGTTCCAAAGTCAATAGCAACTACACCTTTTTTGATGTCTAGTAAAGGTGATCTAGCGATTAACTCTCCATCTTTTATTTTGATTGTTTTGGTATTAGAAGTTTCTTCTGATCTTCTATAAATATCCCAATGACCTCTATTGATATCTGTTAATAAACCCAAATCATATTCATCCAATCCTACTGCATGATGATCAACTTCTAAAAGAATTTTTTGTATTTCTTTTAGCTCTACTTCATCACCATTTCTAATGCCTTCTATAGCTTGAAGTAAGCCATCGTCTTTATGTAAAATAATTTCTTTGATATTTTTTGTTTGTTCCATTTTTTTCCTTTTAAATTTATTTATTCTACTTCAACAAGTGAATTATATATGTGATGTGATATTCTAAAACCTATAAAGAAAATCTTTTTGATTTTGCCTTGGCTATTGCCTCGGATTTTATCATGTTTATTGAAGTCAAATTTTTCACCTTCTTTTGTTTCAAAACGCTCTAAATTATCATGATATTTTTCTAAGGCTTTATATAGTTTCTCAAAAAAATCAACATAATATTGCAAATCATTGCTTTCTCTCAGTGTTTTTGTTTTGATTATAAAGTGAAGATTTTTTAAACTATCTAAATTTAATGCTTTAACAAGAAACTCACATTGATCTTTAAAACCATTGCTATTAAACTCTCTTAAATTTTCTTTATTTGCTTGATAGTATTCATATAAAGAAAAATGTGTATTTTCTTTTATATTATCTAGCTCGTTTTGAGTTTTTTCTAGCTCATTTGTTTTATCTTTTAATCCAGTTTCGCACTCGTTAAGTTTTTCTTCTTTGGATTTTAATTCATTTTGGGTTTTTTCTAATGCATTTAATGCACTGCTTAATTTATCTTTAAAGTTATTGGCTTTATCTTTTTCATCTTTTAACTCATTTTGAGTTTTTTCTAATGCACTTTGAGTTTTTTCTAGCTCATTTGTTTTGTCTTTTAATCTAACTTCGCACGCGGTGTGTTTTTCTTTTTCAGAATCTAACTCGTTTTGAGTTTTCTTTAGTGTTTCTGAAGTTGTATCTAAATTCATCTGAGATTGAAGCAATTTATCTTTAGAATCTTTTAATTCTTCTTGAGCTTTCTTAAGATCGTTTGAAGTTTTTTCTAGCTCTTTATTTAGATTTTGTAAAGCATGATCAACTTCTTTTTTATTGATCAACTCACCTTCAAAACCCATACCATTTTTATCTTTAATGCTAATGCTATAGGTGTTAAATTCACTCATTATTTTCTCCCTTTATTAGTTTATCTATAATGCGACAAGTTCTTTCAAATATTAATTTTTTTTCTTTTATTTTCTCCTTTTGCTCTTGATTTGCTTTTGCATAAGCTAAAATTTGCATGATGGATAATTTTGGTAATCTGCTTGGAGATTTATCTCTATTTAGCACTTCTTGTGCATATTCATAAAGTATTTTTTTATTCTCATCATCAAATAATGAATTTAAATCTTTTGTGTGGTAGATATTTATAGTTTTTAAAAGTTCTATAAAATTTGCACTGATTAAACTAGGTTCTTCATCATATAAAACATAAAGAACATTTTCTTTATTTAGTTTTTTAAATTTTTCTTTCACTTTTTCATTTGCTAAATAAAATGCTATGTTTTTACTGCTGATAAATACTTTTGGTTCTTTTTGTATATTATCTTGTTCGTTTGCTTCATCTTGTTCTTTGTCGATGCGTTTTCTTGATTTTTTATTCATTTTTTCGGTTTCTTCTACCAAATCTTTAAATAAATCATCAGCAACTTCTATCAAAGCAGCCAAACGATCAAAATATCTTTTTTTATCATCATCAAGTTCTTCGCCTGCTTTGTATCTAGCTTTGTGTTCTACTTCAGCCCAAACGTGCTGTAAAAGAGTTTTGATTTGAATTTCTGCTTTGAAATTTGTAAAATCCTCGCTATTGTATTTATCTTTATCCTCAATTAGCTTTAGCATTTTATCATCATAGCTTATAACTAAATGTCTTCCAAGATAACCAAATTTTCTTTCTTTTTTGATATCTTGTGTTTTATCTATGCTATTTTTCCAGTCGATATTGTCTTTGAGTTCTATTTTTAAAAGCTCATATAAGATATTTTCATCTTTTAAAGAAGTGAGTAAAATTTTTACCCCAACTAAATCAGTGACTTCATCTAAAGGGTTTTTATATTTTGATTTTTTATCATCTCTTGAAATTTTACCTTTGAAACTATCTATTGCTTTTGTTCTTGATTTTATTTCTATGGCATTTTTATCAAGTTTAACTTTGCCTTCTTTTATGGCATTATCTAATAATTTATCAATGTATTCAACCAAAATACATCTAAAAGATTCATATGAATTCCACTTGCTCTTATATTCATCTACTGTTTGTTCGATGTTATAATGTGAGGTTGTATCGATACCATTATTTTTTGTTACAGAAGTATCATCTAAAGACATCATAATATTTTTTCTCCGTTAAAATTAAAATAAAAATTATACAAATCCCCCCCCCCATTGTCAAGATATTTAACTTTGTTAACAAAATTATATTTTAGCTTTATGACAGGTTGTGTCATGACACAAGCTGACATGTGAAATTTGTATCATTTTAAAAAAAGAAAGGATCTAAAATGGTAATAGTCGCGCTTTTATGTATGGTAGCAATGGTGTTTTTACATACTAGTTTGTATTTGATGTTTTTTATGTTTGCTATGTTTGTATCTGGTATTTGTGTTGTGTATGGAGTTGTTGAGTTTATAGGCGGGGATGTTTTGGCAAGTTTATCAATGGTAGTTTTGTTTTTATGGGGAATTTATATGTATAAAAATGAAAAAGAGAAAGTATTTATCTATGGTTTATGCACATGTGGTTTTGTGGGGTTGGTGGTATCAGCACTTCTTGATAAACAAGTGTTATGATGTTATAACACTTGTTTATCATCTAATCTTTGCTTTTGTATTAAAATTCCTTTTAAAATGCTAAAAGTATCCATGCCCAAGATGAGATTTCTTAACTTTTTAGTTTGCTCTAGCGATGAGGCTTTTTCATGCACAGCTGTGTTTCTTATGTCTTGCAAGGTATTCATGTGCTTGCAAAGCTCATAAATGATAAAATTTTTACATTTTATTTCAAGTAAGTCTTGAATTTGTTTATTGATAAGTAAAAACTTCATCGTGCCTATATTTGGTTTATGTTTAAAAAAATCATTTAATATATAAGCATTTTGTTGTACGCTATAGCTTATATTTTTTATGTTTTCATCTTTTTGGCAAAGTTGCAAAAATACTTTTTTACAAAAATCATAAATTTCATATTCTAAGGTTTTAGAGTATTTAACGATGATAGAAGTAAAATCATACAAAGGATCTTGTTTATTTTCATCAAATTCCATTTCAGCATATATTATATTGCTAATGCTATCAGGATGTAAAAGGTGAAAAAGCTCATTTCCAAAGATGTATTTTTTATAAATATCTTGAATTTTTAGATACTCTTGGCTTTTATAAACGTTTAAATAATACTTTGTTTCATCTAAAAAATAATCAATCTCGTTTTTTTGCTTGATGATTAAAGGATATATATAAGAATTTCCATAGATAGCATAAGAGTTGTTTTTATAATTTGGCGTGGTAAAATTTGATAGATAGTGATTTTTAACAGTTGTAAAATCTTCACGAACTAATTCTCTTAAATCTTCTATGATGAAATAACACTCGATGTTAAAATTCTTTTCTTTATAATAACTTGGTAATAAACTCTCATCATCTAAACTTTTGCTTACCTTTGTGACCTTTGCTACAAATAAATTCGCATAATCACTTAAAAAAAGTTGCAAAGGACTATCTTTACTAGTGCTAGTATAAATTTCATCTAAGTCTTTTTCAAAAGAATTGTTTTGATCGTTGATTTTTGATTTTACTTTGGCAAAAGCAACTTTGCCTTTATCAAGCAGAATTTGCAAATGCTCTTTGATGACATTATCTTGATAGTAAGGATTATAAAGGATTAAAAGATTGTTCATAGTTTTCCTTGAAAATGTTTGATTTTGGTATTTTACTTAATTTTAAAGAAAAATTCTTAAGAAATGAATTTAATTTTTCTAAAGCATAGTTGTAGTAAAATGATAGCTTTCTTTTATGAAAAAATTGATCCAAAGGATACACATGCCAAAAATGAAAAGCGTTAAAAGTGCTGTTAAACGCTTCAAAGTAGGTAAAAATAAAATCAAAAGAGGCGCTGCTTATAGAAGCCACATTTTGACTAAAAAACCTGCTAAAAGAATGCGTGATCTTCGCACTTCTAAGTATGTTCACTCAACCAATGTTAAAGCGGTTGAAAAAATGTTAGGAATTTAAGCTCGCTTAAATTTAGTTTTTGACGAAAGTCATTCAAGCTCCCCTTATTTAAAGGGCAAGATTCGTTTAACGAACGCCAATTTGTGAAAGGATAAATATGGCAAGAGTAAAAACAGGTGTTGTAAGACGCCGCAGACATAAAAAAGTTTTAAAACTTGCGCGTGGTTTTTATAGTGGTCGCCGCAAACACTTTAGAAAAGCTAAAGAACAATTAGAAAGAAGTTTGGTTTATGCGTATCGTGATAGACGCCGCAAAAAACGTGATTTCCGTCGTCTTTGGATAGTACGTATCAATGCAGCTTGCAGACTAAATGATATTAGTTATTCAAGATTTATAAATGGTCTTAAAAAAGCAGGTATTGAGCTTGATAGAAAAATCTTAGCTGATTTAGCGATGAATGACGCAGCTGCTTTTGCTAAAATAGCAGATGCTGCTAAAAAAGCACTTTAATCTTACTGCAAGGCTTTTTATAAGCCTTGTTTTTCTCTTTACTCTCTTTTTAAATTCTCTTTTTGCTAAAGATATTTTGCTTTTTAAAGTTTATGATGAAAAAGCATTTAAAGATGTAAATTTAAGCCATTATCTCATGAGCGAAAAACTCGATGGCGTAAGAGGACTTTGGAGTGGTAAGTCTATGCAAACAAGAGCAGGAAATGCTATAAAACTCCCTTCATTTTTTACAAAAAATTTTCCTAAATTTGAGTTAGATGGAGAACTTTGGATAAAAAGAGCTTCTTTTGAAGAAATTTCATCTTTAATACGCCAAGAAAATCCTGATGAAAAGCTTTGGCAAAAAGTAAGTTATAATGTCTTTGATGTGCCAAATGCTTGTGAGGAATTTAAACTTGATCCTTGTACTTTAGAAGCAAGATTGGAAGTTTTAAAAAAGTATTTAGCTAAAAATCCAAATGATTTTATAAAAATCATCCCACAAACTCGCATTAAAGATAAAAATCATTTAAAGCAGTTTTACCAAGATATCATTTCGCATAAAGGCGAGGGCGTGATCATAAGATTAAACAATGCACCTTATGAAAAGAAAAGATCAAACAATGCTTTTAAACTAAAACCTTTTGATGATACAGAATGTGTTGTGAAAAAGCATTTAGAAGGTAAAGGAAAATTTGAAGGTAAAATGGGATCTTTGCTTTGTGAAGCAGTGATTGAGGGTAAAAAAGTAAGTTTTAAAATAGGTTCAGGCTTTAAAGAAAGCGATCGCTTAAACCCTCCGCCAGTTGGTGCTATCATCGCTTTTAAATACAATGGCTTAACCAAAAACGGCAAGCCAAAATTTGCTAGTTTTTTAAGAGTGCATGAAAATAGCGTTTTAAAGTAAAAGTAAATTTCAACTTTTCTTTAAAAAAGCACTAAAACAAAGATAAAGCACAAAAGCTATACAAGCGCTAGCTATGATACAAGCTCCACTTGCAAGATTATAATAAAAACTTACAAAAAGCCCTATCACGCAAAAACTTATGCTCAAAAGCGTAGAGATGATCATCATTTGTCCAAGCTTTTTAGAAAAACTCTCAGCGATAAATGCAGGTATGCTAAGTAAAGCTATCACAAGTATAAGCCCTACTACTTTGATACTTATAACGATACAAAAAGCCATCATTGCGATTAAAAGATAATGAAAAAGATTAGTTTTAACTCCTCTTAAGCTTGCAAATTCTTTATCAAAGCTTAGAATTTCAAATTGACGATAAAAAAGCAATACTAAAATGATAAAAATCACATCAATCACTGCAAATAAAACTATATCTTGCGTAGGTACAGACAAAATACTACCAAATAAATACCCCATTAAATCACCATTATACCCAGGGGTTAAGTCTATGAGTATGATACCAACAGCCATTCCAAAAGCCCATATAACCCCGACTATATTGTCACTTCTAAAAGGATATTTTTGCACTAAAAATGCTACAAGCAAGGCTAAAAAAAGCGTAAATAAACTCGTACTAACAAGTACTGGCAAACCAAAATAAAATGCTATACCTATACCCCCAAAAGCCCCATGCGTAATGCCTCCTGCCATAGAGCTTAAGCGGTTGATCATGATCAAAGTCCCCATAATCCCACAAGCAATGCTAGTTAAAAATGCAGCTAAAAAAGCATTTTGTATAAAAGAGCTAGATAAAAGTTCAAGCATGGTTTTTTCCTTCACAGCAACACTGCTCCAAGCTAAGCTCCACATCACAAAAATGCGTGTGATTTTGGCTTAAATGCGCTAGTAAATGTGCCTTTTTTTCAGGGGTGTTTTCATGTAAGAATAATTCTTTGTTTAAATATGCGATTTTATTTGCATAAGCTAAGCTTACATTTAAATCATGGCATATTACTATCACGCCAACCCCACTTTCGTGTAATTTTTTCAAAAGCTCAAAAATCTGCACCGAGCCTTTGGTATCTATGCTTGCAGTAGGCTCATCAAGGATTAAAAGTTTGCATTCACTTGCTAGGGCTCTTGCTATATAAACTCTTTGTCTTTGGCCTCCGCTTAGTTCATTGATTTTTTTATCCCAAAAATTTCTCATACCTACTTTTTCTAAGGCTAGCAAGGCTTGCTCTTGATCTTTTTTGGTATAAAAACCAAAGAATTTTTTATCCACCCTTCCCATCATCACCACTTCTAGCACGCGTACTGGAAAGTTTGGATTAGCTAAAGTATTTTGTGGGACATAACCTATATCTTTTAAACTTAAGCTTTCAAAGTTTATATTTTTATGGCTATTTAGTAAGCCTAGTATGAGTTTTAAAAGTGTAGATTTACCCCCGCCATTTGGCCCTACTATGGCTAAAAAGTCTTTGCTTTCATAGTTTAGGTTGATATTTTTTAAAACCTCATCTTGGTTATATGAAAAGTTTAAATTTTTAATATTGATTTTTATCATTGTAAAACGCTTGCTATATTTTTTGCATCTTTTAAAAGTTCATTTTCATAATCACTTGGCAAATGATCAAGTTCTATGATTTTAAGATTATAATTACTTGCCATAGCTTTAATGGTATTATTATTAGCTCCTTTAGGTACAAAAATAGCTTTTATTTGCTCTTTTTGTATGAGTTTTGCAAGCTTGGCCAAGTCTTTTGGCTTAGGTTCTTTTCCTTCTATTTCAACAGGAATTTGACTTAGATGATATCTTTTTGCAAAATACCCCCAAGATGGATGATAAACTAAAAAATGCTTATTGTTTGTGTTTTTAAATAAAGCTTGTATTTGTAAATTTAATGTATCCATTTCTTTTAAGAAATTTTCTAAATTTTGTTCATAAAATGCTTTATTTTGCGGGTATTGTTCTATAAGTGCTAAAGTGATATTTTTAGCATGAGTTTTTGCTAAAAGTGGATCAAGCCATGTGTGAGGGTCATCTCCATGATGATGGTGTCCTTCGTGAGCATGCTCTTGTAAAGGTATAAAATCAATGCCATTTTGAGTAGAGATGATTTTGGTATTTTTGAGATTATCTTTAAGTTTTAAAATCCAAATTTTTTCAAATTCTAAATTTGCTGTGAAGTAAATATCGCTTTTTTCAAGTTTTAAAATACCACTTGGTTTAAATTCGAAAGTATGCTCATTTGCATTAGGTGGTATGACTATATTGATGTCCAAAGTGTCTTTAGCAATTTGCTTTACAAAATAAGCTTGTGGGGCTATACTAACACTTACCAAATCTTTGGCATATATACTTAAAAATGAAATCAAACACAAAAACAATACACGCATAATTTTCCTTTCTAAAAACAAAAAAATATTATACTATATTAGAAAAAATAAGGAGTGAAGATGAATTTATGGAATAAAAAAGCAAAAAGCTATGCAAGATATAGTTCTAGCTTAAACGAAATTCAAAAAGTCACTTTTGCAAAACTTAGATCTTTACAAGGCAAAATCGTGGTGGATATAGGCTGTGGGAGCGGTGTTTGGACTTTGCATTTAGCACAAAAAGCAAAAAGTGTTTTAGGTATAGACAGCTCTAGTGCTATGCTTGAAATTTTACAAGAAGATGCAAAAACTCATGCTATATCAAATATAAAAACTTTAAATTTAGACTTTGAAAACTTTTATAAAAACAATAACACAAATTTTGATTTAGCCTTTTTGAGCATGTCTCCTGCTTTGCAAAATGAAAAAGACTATAAAGCTTTTTTAAGCTTAGCTTCTAAAAAAGTATATTTAGGCTGGGCGAGTAGGCGCAAAAGTAGCTTTTTAGATCCTATATTTGAGCATTTTAACACGCATTTTAAAGGTTTTTATGAAGAGGATTTGCAAAGTTTTTTAAATGCGCAAAATATTTCTTATGAGAGTGAAATTTTTAATGAAACTAGAGTGGTAAAAAGAGATAAGGATAGTGCGATAGAAAATGCCTTATGGCATTTGAGTATGAATGGCATTAATGCAAACAAACAAGAGTTAGAAAGCTTTGTAAAAGATGAGGTAGAAGAGATTATAGAAGCTAAGATAAAACTTTTGATTATTGATTAAATTTCAAGGCTAAATAACCTTGAAATTTAAAGTTTTTCCCGCCATAAATGGCACTACATCGCCGTATTTTTGCGCTACTTGCCATTCTTGTTTTTCTAAAGTGATGATTTTATCTTTTTCAAATTTAAGATTATGGATTTTACAAGCATTATCTGAAATAAATTTTTGTAAATTTGCTTCATTTGAGTGCTTTTCAAAAAGTTCAGCTAATACAGGTAAAATCACCGGTGCGCTAAATACGCCAGCTGCACACCCGCAGCATTCTTTAGTATGCAAAGGATGAGGTGCGCTATCACTTCCAAACATAGCCTTTTCATAGCCGCTAAAAGCAAGCTCACATAAAGCGTCTTTATCTTCATAGCGTTTTGCAATAGGTTTGCAAAACAAATGTGGGTCCATCTTAGCACCTACTACATCATCAAGGGTTATCATTAAATGATGTAAAGTGATAGTTGCGTATAAATTTTCATAATCTTTTAATAAATCACACAAAACCTTAGTGGTAATATGTTCCATTACAATTTTTAATTTTGGAAAATTTTTAGTTAATTTTTCATAGATTTTAGCAAAATTTGCCTCTCTATCCATTACAAAATCATTTGTTTCTCCATGTACAAGTAAAGGCAGGCCAAGCTCACTCATAGCATTTAGTGTAGGTTTTAACTTTTCTATATCAAAGCTTGAAATTCCATTATCTGAATTTGTAGTTATGCCTGCAGGATAAAGTTTGATAGCAAAAATTTCATCCTTAGCTTTTTCTAAAAATTGCTCATCATAGTCTTTAAAAAATAAAGTCATCAAAGGCGTAAAATCTTCATTTTTACATGCTTTTAAAATGCGTTCTTTATAAGCTTTTAATGCGTTTATTTCAGTAAGCGGAGTGATTAAATTTGGCATGATAACTCCCGCTTTAAAGTCTTTTGCGCTAAATGGAGCTACAAGTTCAAGCATGCTTTCATCGCGTAAATGTAAATGCATATCCAAAGGGTTTTTAAGCGTCATTTTATCTCCTATTTGAGTTTATATAAGCCGTTTTTGAGCTTTTCAAGCAAAGCTTTTTCTTCTAAAAATTTAAAAGTAGAAATGATGGTTGGTTTACTGATGTTTAACTTTTTAGAAAGTTCTTCGATATTTGCAAAGACAAAGCCATCTTCATTAGCATGAAGGGCTAAAAATTCTAAAATTTCAAAGCGTTTTTTACCAAAGATTTTTATGCATAGTGTTTTTACTTTATCATCCATTCTCTAGCCATATTAAAAAGAATAAAACTCCAAGTAATTATAGCCAAAACAATGCTAAAAAACACCCCAGCGCTCGCACAATCTTTTGCTTTTTTAGCTAAGATGTGAAATTCGCTCGTACAAAGATCCACGCAAGCTTCTATAGCAGAATTTAATGCTTCTATAATTAAAATCAAAACTAATACTAAAATAAGCACAAAATGTTCTAAAAAACTCACAGGTAAAAAAAAGCTTACAAAAATCAAAGGTAAGATAATGGCAAATTCTATTCTAAAAGCCATTTCATCTTTAAGCAAGAATTTAATGCCACTAAAAGCATAACTTGCATTTTTAAATAAAGAATACTTTGGCTTCATTAAGGATTTTCCTTTAAATTTTTACTATATAAGTCATAGTTTTCTTCATATTCTTTAGTTTGGACATTAAAATATCCTAATAAACTTGAAAAAATATTATCTTGAGATAATTTATAATCTTTCTTTTTTTGTAATTCTTGGATTAAATTATTATCTTTGCTCCAAAGAATCATAGGAACATGAGTTTGTTCTTTTGGTGCTATGAAATAGGGCATTCCATGAAGGTAAATTCCATTTTCTCCTAAACTTTCTCCATGGTCTGATACATACAACAATGAGGCATTTTGTGCAGGACTTTGCTTTAGTAAGTCAATAAGACTTTTGATGATAAAATCTGTATAAAGTAAAGTATTGTCATAGGTATTAGTTAATTCTTCTTGCGAGCATTGTTGTAATTCATTTGTATCGCAAGTTGGCGTAAATTTTTTAAACTCATTTGGATAGCGCTTAAAATAAGCTGGTCCATGAGAACCTTGCAAATGAACGACTATGATTTTACTTGAAGATGGATTTTGTAATTGTTCTTTTACAAGCTCAAGTAAGCTCTCATCATAATCTTTTGAAATCAATTTATGTGCTATACGATCGCAGTTTCCTTTGCAACCTCCAGAATTATTTCCAAGCCAAACACTTTGAACTCCAACTCTTTGTAAAATATCTAAAGCATTTTCTTCATAAAGACTATTGTCAAAAGTAGCTCTTTTGTGTCTTGAAAATATACAAGGTAAACTTCTAGCAGTTGCTGTCCCACAAGAGCTTACATTGTCAAAATATACTAAATTAGGTTCGTTTTTGGTATAAAAATTAGTATCATTTTTGGTATAACCACCCAAAGAATAGTTATTTGCTCTAGCGGTTTCCCCTATGACTAAAATCATAGTTTTGTTTAAGTCTTTTTCCATTTTCGCATCTAAAGCTATCTTTTGAAGTTCTTTTTCTGGAATAACTTCTAATTTTATATATTTAATTGCTGAATAAATTTGATAAAAAGGAGTGTTATAAACTCTTACTTCATTATAAGTTCTTAAAAATGGTACAATACTTTTTGAAAAAATTCCAAGCAATCCAAAAGCAACAAATAAAGCAACAACTAAAGTGCCAAATTTAATGATTAAATGTTTTTTGATATTGTGATATTCTATTTTAGCTTTTATAACTAAAAATGTTGGAATCACAAAAGTAAAAAATATATAAACAAAAATATTAAAATTAATCAGATCGCGTACTTCTTTTTGATCAGTTTGCATAGCATTTCTAATCATATCATGATCTATAATAACACCATAATTGATCATAAAATAACTACTAATTGAACTCACACCTATTAAAAAAATCATTAAAATCTTGCTAAGATAAGGCAAAAATAATAAAGCGAAAATTCCAACTAATAGTGCAAAATATATAATTATATATAAAATAATGGAAATATCATTATTATGAGGATGTAAATTTTCGTGAATATAAGAAAACAATTTCAGATTGATACTAGTTATATAAAAAGCACTCAAAATAATAAATTTAAGCCACGATATATTAAAAAATTTCATGAAATCCTTTCAAAATTAAAGATTTAATTATAAATAAAAATGGTTAACTTAATATCTTTATGGTATGATTTTGCTTTTTGTAAGTTTAAGGATTAAATTATGAAATTATTATCATGGAATGTAAATGGCCTAAGGGCAATTTGTGATAAAAATGCACTTGATTGGATTGAAAAAGAAGAAATTGATTTTATAGGTTTTCAAGAAATCAAAGCACACGAGGATAAATTTCCAAAAAGAATTTATGAGTATCCTTTTAAACATATGTATTCAAATAGTGCTAAAAGAGCAGGGTATTCAGGTGTAATGAGCTTGTGTAATTTTGATTGTGAAGTCAAAAAATGTGAGTTTTTTGATGATGATGAGGGTAGAGTTTTAGAGCATAGCTTTAAAAATGTAGTTTTGTTTAATATTTACTTTCCAAATGGTCAAAAAGATGAAGAGCGTTTGAATTTTAAAATGAAATTTTATAATGACTTTTTAGTATATTTAGATAAACTTTTAAAAGAAGGTAAAGAAATTATCATCTGTGGAGATGTTAATACCGCACATCGTGAGATAGACTTAACCCACCCAAAAGCTAATGAAAAAACTTCAGGTTTTCTACCGATTGAGCGTGCTTGGATAGATGATTTATTAAAATTAGGTTTTATAGATACTTTTAGACATATAAATGGCGATGTTAAAGAAAAGTATTCGTGGTGGAGTTATAGAATGAAAGCAAGAGAAAGAAATGTAGGCTGGAGGATTGATTATTTTTTCATTTCTAATGGCTTAAAAGATAAAATTAAAAATGCTTTTATAAGAGATGATATTTTTGGCTCAGATCATGCTCCTGTAGGGATAGAAATCGATATTTAAGGTATTTTTTAATGCCTTAAATAATTATTAAGTAAAAATTGTTATAATTTCATCTTAAAACTGCAAAATGGCCCATTCGTCTAGCGGTTAGGACATCGCCCTTTCACGGCGGTAACACGAGTTCGAGTCTCGTATGGGTCACCACTTACTATTTTATATCCACTTTTTTTGATAATCATTGTCATATTTTACAAAAAGTTACATTGTTTAATTTAAATATTTTTTATTTGTTTTCTCTTATTTAAATTAAGTTTATTTTAAAATACTTATTATTAATATATTGAAAGTTATTGTTAATAATTTGTAAATTTTTACATTGACTTCACACTTGTTTTTTAAAATATACAAAAAGGAGGACAAAATGTATAGACCTAAAAGCAAAAATGAGTTAATGAATTTGGTGCATAATGAAAGAATTTCTCTAAGGGATATTGATGTATCTTTGATTGATGATTTTTCTTATGTATTTTATTATTCTAAAAGATTGGATTTTTTAGGTATTGAACATTGGGATGTATCAAATGCTAAAGATATGTCTTATATGTTTTATTGTTGCGAAAGTTTTAATGCAAATTTGTCACGCTGGAATGTTTCTAAAGTTGAAAATATGGCAAGTATGTTTTTTAACTGCAAAAATTTTAATCAAGATTTATCAAAATGGGATACTCAAAATTTAAAAGATATGTCTTATATGTTTTTTAATTGTGTTAATTTTAATCATTCTTTATTGCATTGGAAAACTTCAAATACTACCAGAATGGCATATTATTTTGAAAACTGTCATGCGTATGAGCATAGTGTTGTGAATTGGGATGTGCAAAATGTAATTACTATGGCATATCTTTTTCACAATTGCAAAAATTTCCATCATGAGCTAGATGAGTGGAATATCCAAAAGGATTGTAATACTGAAAAAATGTTTGGAAATCGTGGTATTGATAAACTTTATGCAGTAAAAGGTATAGAGTTAGAATAAACAAAATTCACACAATTTTTGTGTGAATTTTTCTTTTGTCTTTTTAAGTTTTTCATCAAGTTTTTGTACTAAACTTATCTTCATAAAGCGTTATTTTTTAGCTTCTAGAGATTATTTTTTAGGAAAATTTACATGAAAATAAAATTTATTACAAAAAGAGATAAAAGTCAAGTTGCATTTGATATTTTTAAAATTAAAAATGCTATTTTTAGAGCCAATATAAACTCTACTGATAAAAAATTAGAAAATGATGAATTAGGTAAGCTTTGTGATGAGGTTGTAGCTTTACTTGATGAAAATCATGCACAGGTAGAACAAATTCAAGATAAAGTTGAAGAGGTTTTAATAAAAAATGCTTTAATCAATACTGCAAAATCTTATATATTATACCGCCAAAAAAGAACACAAATCCGCAATGGTAGCTATGATTTGCTAAATTTGTATGATGATTTAACTTTCAAAGATTCTAAAGAAGCTGATTTAAAAAGAGAAAATGCTAATATCAACTCAGATAGTGCTATGGGTATGATGTTAAAATATGGTTCAGAAGGAGCAAAATACTATGTAGATGAGTGTATTTTACCAAAACATATCGCAAATGCACATAAAAATGGCGATATACATATACACGATAAAGACTTTTATATGCTAACACAAACTTGTTGTCAAATAGACTTGTTGAAGCTTTTTGAAAATGGTTTTAGCACTGGACATGGAAGTTTGCGTGAGCCAAATGATATTAGATCCTACGCTTCTTTAGCTTGCATTGCTTTACAGGCTAATCAAAATGAAATGCATGGAGGTCAATCTATACTAAATTTTGATTTTGCTATGGCAAAGGGTGTGGCAAAGACTTTTCAAAAAGAGTATAAAAAGGCTATAAATGCTTTTTTTGAAATAAAATTAGAGCAAAACTTAGATGAGCAATGCTTTAAAAATGCTAATTTTCAAGTTTCAAGCGAAAAAGAATGCTTTAAAGAGCTTTTAAAGCTTGATTTAAATAGTGATGAGAATTTTTTAAAACAAGCAAATGCTTATGCTTACAAAAGAGCATTAAAGCAAACCCAAGATGCGACTTTTCAAGCTATGGAAGCTTTGGTGCATAATCTTAATACTATGAACTCAAGAGCAGGAGCTCAAGTGCCTTTTAGCACGCTAAACTATGGCACCGATACTTCTTTTGAAGGGCAAATGGTAATAGAAAATTTACTCAAAGCCACGATGAAAGGCTTAGGAAATGGTGAAACACCAATTTTTCCTGTGCAAATTTTTAAAGTAAAAGAAGGTATTAATTATAATGAAAAAGATCCAAACTACAAGCTTTTTAAACTCGCTATAGAATGTGCTTCTAAAAGACTTTTTCCAAATTTTAGCTTTTTAGATGCAAGCTTTAATGCAAAATACTATAAAAAGGGTGATTATAATAGTGAAGTAGCTTATATGGGTTGTAGAACTAGGGTTATGGCAAATGTTTATGATGAGAGCAAAGAAATCACAAGTGGCAGGGGAAATTTAAGCTTTACAAGTATAAACCTTGTGCGTTTAGCCATAGAAGCCAAAGGAAATTTAGAGCTTTTTTACTCACTTTTAAAAGAAAAATTAGAGCTTGTGTATGAGCAATTACTTCATAGATATAAAATTCAAAGTCTAAAAAAGGTTAAAAATTTCCCATTTTTAATGGGCGAGGGAATTTGGATAGATTCAGATTCTTTAAAAGAAAATGATAGCGTAGAAAAAATCATAGCACACGGGACTTTAGCTATAGGTTATATAGGACTTTGTGAGAGTTTAATAGCTTTAGTAGGTTCTCATCATGGACAAAGTCAAGAAGCAAGGGATTTAGGTTTGCAAATCGTGCGTTTTATGCGTGAATTTGTCGATGAAAAAGCACTCAAAGACAAACTGAATTTTTCACTCATAGCTACCCCGGCTGAGGGTTTAAGTGGAAGATTTTTAAAACTAGATCAAAAAAAATACGGCATTTTAAAAGGCATAACCGATAAAGATTTTTATACTAATTCTTTTCATATTCCTGTAGATTTTCCTATTAGTATATATGAAAAAATTCAAATAGAATCCCCATATCATGAGTTAAATAATGGCGGGCATATTACTTATGTAGAATTAAACGGCGATGTGAGTAAGAATTTAGAAAGTTTTGAACGCATTATAAAATGTATGAAAGAAAGCAATATAGGCTATGGTTCGATTAATTTCCCGCTAGATAGAGATCCGGTATGTGGTTATAGTGGTGTGATAGATGAGTTTTGTCCAAAGTGCCATAGAAAAGAAGATGATATTAAATTTGAACGCATAAGAAGAATCACGGGTTATTTAGTAGGAACGCTTGATCGTTTTAATGACGCTAAAAAAGCTGAAGTTCATGCAAGAATTAAACACGATTTTTCTTAGATTAGCCGGTGTCATAAAAGAATCCATAGTCGATGGCTATGGTTTGCGTTATGTGATTTTTACTCAAGGCTGCCCTCATCATTGCAAAGGTTGTCATAATCCACAAACACATGATTTTAACAAAGGATATTTGCAAGATTTAGCAAGTTTGTATGATGATATTTGTAAAAATCCTTTACTCCAAGGTGTTACTTTTAGTGGCGGGGAGCCTTTTATGCAAGCAAAAAATTTAAGTATTCTAGCAAAACACATTAAGGCTTTAGGACTTGATCTTACTATATATACAGGTTTTACTTATGAAGAGCTATTGCAAGAACAAGCTATGAAAGAATTGCTTATCTTGGCTGATGTTTTGATAGATGGGAAGTTTATTTTAGAGCAAAAAGACTTATCTTTAAAATTTAAAGGTAGTAAAAACCAACGCATTATCGATGTAGCAAAAAGCTTAGAACAAGGCAAAGTAATACTTTTTGAAAAATAAAGACTCATTTAGTCTTTTTTAACTTAACTATGTTAGAATGCTATAAAATTTAAAAAAAGGAGAACAATATGTTTGAATTAAGAAAACTACCTTATGAAGCAGACGCTTTTGGAGACTTTTTGAGTGCAGAAACTTTTGCATTTCATCATGGCAAACACCATCAAACTTATGTAAACAACCTAAACAATCTTATCAAAGATACTGAATTTGCAGGAAAAGATTTAGTTTATATCATACAAAACTCAAATGGCGGAATTTTTAACAACGCTGCTCAAGTGTATAATCATGACTTTTATTTTGACTGCATTAAGCCAAAAACATGCTGTGGTTGTGGCTGTTCTTTAAGTGATGAGTTTAAAGCAGCGGTTGAAAAAGACTTTGGTTCTATGGAAAATTTAAAAGAAGAATTCATCAAAGGAGCTACAGGAGTATTTGGTTCTGGTTGGTTTTGGCTAGTTTATAACACTCAAAATCAAAAATTAGAATTAGTAGCTACAAGCAATGCTGCTACACCTATCACTGAAGGTAAAGTTCCACTTTTAGTAGTTGATGTGTGGGAGCATGCTTACTATGTAGATCACCGTAATGCACGCCCTGCGTATTTAGAAAAATTCTACGCACACATTAACTGGGAATTTGTAGTAAAAGCTTATGAATGGGCTATCAAAGAAGGTATGAATTCAATAAGCTTTTATGCAAATGAACTTCATCCGCTAAACTAAAAAATAAAATCTCTTAGAAAGTCTAAGAGATTTTACTCTAAAACAACCCCTTCATTTAGCACAACTTCGCCTATTACATAAGCACCTGAGTTCTCTAAAACTTTTCCTACATTAGATGGATCTACCACCATAACTAAGCCCACACCCATGTTAAAGCTTCTATACATTTCAGCTTCTTCTACGCTTTGGCCTATTTGATAAAAAATTTCAGGAGTTTTTAGATGATGTTTTCTAATAATAGCACCTATTCCTCTTGGAAAAACTCTAGGTAAATTTTCTACTAAACCACCACCTGTTATATGAGCTAGTGCATTGATGAAAGGTTTTAATTTTAAAAAGTCTTTTACATAAATTCTTGTAGGTTCAAGTAAAATATCGATTAAATTTTTACCATCTATTTTATCATCAAATTTAAGCTTTTGTGCTTCAAATAATACTTTTCTAGCTAAAGAATATCCATTAGAATGAAGCCCACTACTAGGCAAAGCTAGTAAAATATCTCCATTTTTTACAAAATTTCTTCTATCTATTTCATCTTTTTCAGCCATGCCCACTGAAAAACCTGCTAAGTCAAAGTCATTGTTATGATACATTCCAGGCATTTCAGCAGTTTCTCCGCCTATTAAGGCACAATTTGCTTTTTTACAACCATTAGCAATCCCTGCTACAACCTTTTTAGCTACTTCTACATCTAACTTTGCACTTGCATAATAGTCTAGAAAAAACAAAGGCGTAGCAAAATTGCAAATTAAATCATTCACGCACATTGCTACTAAATCTTCGCCTATGGTGTCAAATTTTTGACTATCAATAGCAAGACGCAACTTTGTGCCTACCCCATCTGTTGCTGCTAGCATAACAGGATTTTTAAAACCACTTGGCATGGCAAAAGCACCCGAAAAAGAGCCTATGCCACCTAAAACATTTTCATTAAAAGTTTCTTTTACTAAAGGCTTGATTGCTTCTACAAAAGTATTACCATTATCTATACTTACACCCGCATCTTCATAGCTTATATTCATTTATCTTCCTTTAAGAATTTAAAAGGTATTTTAACTAAAAATATTTTAAGGTTAAATTATGCAAAATGCTTATTTTGTGACTTCAAGTATAGCAGGTGGAAAGTCAAGCTTTATAAAAATAGTTCAAAATTTGGGTTTTGATACTTTAAGTGCAGATGTGATAGCTCATGAGCTTTTAAATGAAAATGCAAATTCCATAGCTAAGCTTTTTGATAATGATGATTTACTTATAGCAGGAAAAATAGATAGAAAAAAGCTTGGTGCTATTGTATTTAATGATTTAAACGCCAAAAAAAAGTTAGAAGGTTTTTTACATCCTAAAATCAAAGAAGAAATTTTACAAAAAGCACTAATTTTAGATAAAAAAAACAAGGCTTTTTTTATAGAATTGCCTTTATTTTTTGAAAATAATCATTATCAAGATCTAGGAAAAAGTATATTGATTTATGCTCCAAAAGAAATTTTATTAAAAAGATTAATACAAAGAGATAATTTAGATGAAAATGAAGCCTTAAAAAGAATTAATTTGCAACTTGATATAGAAGAAAAACTAAAAAAAGCAGATTTTGTGATAAAAAATATTTCAAGTTATGAAAAATTTGAAGAAAATGTGCTAAATTTTTTAAAACATACTTTAAAGGTTAAAAATGAAATTTTATAAATATTGTGCAAGCGGAAATGATTTTGTAGTATTTGCAGATGGTGAAAAAAAAGATCGTAGCGAGTTAGCTAGAATTCTTTGTAATCGTTATGAGGGCATAGGTGCTGATGGACTTATAGTAGTTGTACCTCATGATAGATATGATTTTGAATGGGAATTTTATAATTGCGATGGTAGTAAAGCAAATATGTGTGGTAATGGATCGCGTGCAGCAGCTCATTTTGCTCATCATTATCTAAAAAAATCACAATATTTAAATTTTTTAACTGGAGCAGGACTTATAAAATCATTTGTTGATGATGACATGGTAGAGATTAAATTAAGTGGAGTGAAGGATATTAAAGAAGCTTTTAAACATAAAGATAGAATTTGGCAAGGATGTAATACAGGTGTGCCACATATGGTGACTTTTGTTGATGATTTAAATGAATTTGATGTAAATTTATGCAAAGAAGTGCGTAAAAAATATAATGCAAATGTTAATTTTGCTAAAATAGAAAATGAAGAATTTATAAGAGTTAGAACCTATGAACGCGGGGTAGAAGATGAGACTTTAGCTTGTGGTACAGGTATGGGAGCTTGTTTTTATCTTGCTTATTTAAATCAAAAAGTTAAAGATGATATTTTAGTAAAACCAAAAAGCAAAGAAAATTTATATTTTAGATTAGAGGATGATCAAATATTTTTCAGAGGAAAGGTAAAGTGCTGTTTTGAAGCTGATTATAATTTTACTTAGTAGTTTTTTATTTTTAAAAGCTGAATTTATAGCAGGTTTTGATAAATATTATTATGCTTTAAGTATAAAAGAAAAGCGTGAAGTTTTTATCAAAAAAATCAATGCTTTGTTGGATGTTTCTTTCAAAGAAATTGAAAATGAAAAAGAATTTATAGATATTTTTTTTGAGGAAGCTTTAAAGAGTAATTTTAGAAAACTAAATTCTAATGCTGTGCAAAAACTATGGTTTTTAAAAGAAAAATATCGCGTTAAAAATTTATACGATCACAAGGAATACCAACTGCGTATCCAAAAAGTTCCAAAATCTTTAGCCATAGCTCAAGCAATTATTGAAAGCGCAACTGGTACAAGTCGTTTTGCTAAAGAAGCAAATAATTTATTTGGAGAATGGACTTGGGGCGAGAAAGGTTTGATTCCAAAAGAAAGAAGTGAAGGTAAAACTCATAAAATTCGTATATTTGATACCTTGCAAGAAAGCGTGGATTCATACTTGCTAAATTTAAATCGTCATGATGCTTATAAGGAATTTAGAGCTTGGCGGTGGGATGCTATAAATCAAAATGAAAAACTTGATGGCAAAGAAGCGGCAAGTCATTTGGAAAAATACTCAGAGATCAAAAGTAAT
The DNA here is from genome assembly GCF_025771865.1 of Campylobacter sp. IFREMER_LSEM_CL2090. NCBI lineage: Bacteria > Pseudomonadati > Campylobacterota > Epsilonproteobacteria > Campylobacterales > Campylobacteraceae > Campylobacter > Campylobacter sp. IFREMER_LSEM_CL2090. Next base: position 67,135 of record NZ_JAKMRA010000003.1, on the reverse strand, counting down.
TATACTAAGCTTATTATTTCTATCATAAATCAACATAAGCTTGATGAGTTAGATTAATTTCCTAAAGCCCACTCATCAAAAGGTAAAATCATCACATGCACCCCTTCTATGAAAAACTCATCTCTTTGTGAAAGCGTGATGATATAAATAGTCGAAAGTGCGAGTTGATTTTTACTAAGTATTTTTTTGACTTTTAAACTAAGTAAATCTTTATCTTTAAAGGGCGAGCATAAAAATGCATTTTTAAGACTTGGTAAGTAAAAATCAAAATATTTGGTATAAAAAATTTCTTGTTCAAATTTAAACAACTCGCTTAAAATCAAATTTTCAAACAAAGCACTAAAGTCTTTTTGTATGCTTAGAGAATTTTTTAGTGAAAAGTCCCAAAAATATATTTTTTTTAAATTCTTTTCAAGATTTTTTACAAAATACAAAGTGTAGTTTGATTCTAGTTTTTCTATGCTTTTATATAAGGTATCTTTGGAAATTTTTATAGTATTTTTTAGTGTTTTTAATAGCTCATTAACGCTAAATTCATTCCCGAGTTCTAAGGCAATTTGTTTGAGTATGGTAAGCTCTAATGGAGTGTAAAAACTTCTTAAGTATGATGAGTTTGTGTTAAAGTTGTGATTTAAAATCACATTGCGTCCTGTATGTAAAAAATAACTTACCATGGTTTTAGTGTCAGCGTATTTTTTGTTTAAGCTTAAAAATTCTTCAAAGTCTAAATAATCTAAATGAAGTTCTTCAAAATAATCTAAATGAAAATTGCTATCACAAACGCTTATTATGATTTGCAAATTAAGGTGTTTTAAACTGGCAAAGTCAAAATTATGAGCAAAGTTGCAAAGTGCTAAAAATTTAATCTGTGGATTATAGGTTAAAAACGAATTTAAATTTACCAAAGCACTTGCTTGAAATTTCAAATCATCACAATCGATAAAAAGTATATTTTCACTTTTGTACAAAGATAAAAAATTTAAAATTAAATTTTTCTTACCACTTGCAAAACCACCTTTTATAATGATGTTTTTATGGGTTTGAATTTGAATTTTTCTTTCATCAAATTTTTGAAATTTTGGGTAATTATCGTAAAAAAATTGTAGTGATTTCATAAATTTCTTTGTAATTAATGGTGGAGCATAGCGGGTTCGAACCGCTGACCCCAACGCTGCCAGCGTTGTGCTCTCCCAGCTGAGCTAATGCCCCTTTAGATTTTGAAATCATACTATATTTTTTCTTAGATTTTCTTAATGTATAAAAAATCTTGTAAATTTTATAAAATTTAATTTTTATCCTTTTTAAAAGGAAAATAATTAAAAAAAATGCATAAATTTCTTGACATAGCAAAGGCTCTTTTTATATAATTTCAACATCATTTTATATGGTGGTTAGATTCTTATGGGTCTAACGAGTTCTTTACAAAGGAAAAAATATGGAAAGAATCAGGCTTAAGCTAAAAGCTTATGACCACAGAGTTCTAGATCGCACAGTTGCAGCAATTGTAGAAGCTGTTAAAAGAACAGGTGCTGACATCAGAGGTCCAGTGCCAATGCCTACAAAAATCAAAAGATATACAGTTTTGAAATCTCCACACATCAATAAAGATTCACGCGAACAATTTGAGATGAGAATTCATGCTCGTATGCTTGATATTGTAGCAGCTACTCCAGATACAGTAGATTCACTCACTAAGCTTGACTTGGCTCCAGAGGTCAATGTTGAAGTAAGAGCTATGGGTAAATAAGGATAGAATATGGAATACATTGTAGAAAAAATTGGTATGAGTAGAACAATCAGCACACCAAGCATTCCTGTAACCTTACTTAAACTTGTTCAAACTAAAGTATGTGAAGTAGAAAATGGAAAAGCTTTGGTTGCTTATGTAAAAGGCAAAGCAAATAATAAATGCATTGCGGGTCAGCAAAAAAAATACAATCTTTCAGCTGAATATAATAGATTTGCTTCTTTAGAAGTAGCAAACACAGAAGCAGGTGATATTGATCTTAATCCTTTAAAAGAAGCTTCTATCTTAAAAGTGAGCTTTAATTCTAAAGGTAGAGGTTATAGTGGGGTTGTTAAAAGACACGGATTTGCCGGAGGTCCTGCAAGTCACGGTTCAAGATTCCACAGACGCCACGGATCAATCGGTAACCGCGAATGGCCAGGTCGTGTTCAACCAGGTATGAAAATGGCAGGTCATTATGGTAATGTAAAAGTTACTGTTAAAAATGAAGTAGTTTCATTTGATGAAGAAAATGGCATCTTAGTAGTAAAAGGTGCGGTACCAGGATTTAATGGTGCTATGGGTAAAATAAGGATTGCAAAATGAGTAAAGTAACTGTTTTAAATGATAAATTTGAAAAAGCTAGTGAACTCGATCTTCCAGCAAAATATGCAGAAGTTAATCCTCACAACCTTTATTTATATGTAAAATCTTATCTTGCTAGCCTTAGAGCAAACACAGCTCATACTAAAGGTAGAAGCGATGTAAGTGGTGGTGGTAAAAAACCATGGAGACAAAAAGGTCGTGGTGGTGCAAGAGCAGGTTCAACAAGAACGAATGTTTGGGTTGGTGGTGCTGTAGCATTTGGCCCTACAAACAATCGTAATTATTTCCAAAAAGTTAATAAAAAACAAAAACGCTTAGCGCTTGAAAGAGCATTGGCTGATAAAGCACAAAACAATGCATTATTCTCAGTAGATAGTTTAAGCATTGAAAGCGGTAAAACAAAAGATGCAAATGCAGTTATTAAAAAGCTTGGTTTAAAAGATGCTTTAATTGTAAAAGATTTACTAGATGAAAAAACACTTCTTGCTTTTAGAAACTTAGCAAATTGCTATGTAGTTGATATTAGCGAAGTAAATGCTTATTTAGTATCTGTATTTAATGCTGTTATCATTGAAAAAGCAGCGCTTGAATCTATCGTAAAAGAGGGTTAAAATGGCAGATATTACTGATATAAAAACAATACTTTACACTGAAAAAAGCTTAAACCTTCAAGAGCAAGGTGTTGTAGTTATTCAAACTTCTCCAAAAATGACTAAAAATGGTTTAAAAGAAGTTTTAAGAGAATATTTTGGTGTAACTCCAGTAAGAATTAATTCTTTAAAAATGGATGGAAAAGTAAAGCGTTTTAGAGGTCGTGAAGGTCAAAGAAATAGCTTTAAAAAATTCTATGTTAAGCTACCAGAAGGTGTGAGCTTAGAAAGTTCGGAGGCATAAGATGGCAATTAAAACTTATAAACCATATACTCCAAGTAGAAGATACATCACAGGTGTAAGCTCTGATGATATCACAGCAAAAGCTAGTGTGCGTTCATTACTTGTAAAACTTCCAGCTCATGCAGGTCGTAACAATAATGGTAGAATCACAAGCCGTCATAAAGAAGCAGGTGCTAAAAAACTTTACAGAATTATAGATTTTAAAAGAAGAAAATTTGGTATTGAAGGTAAAGTTGAAGCAATCGAGTATGATCCATACAGAAATTGTCGTATTGCATTAATCTCTTATAGAGATGGTGAAAAAAGATACATCTTACAACCAAAAGGTTTAAGCGTTGGTGATGTTATTTGTGCTGCTGAAAGCGGACTTGACATTAAACCAGGTAATGCAATGAAATTAAGAAACATCCCAGTGGGTACTATCGTACACAATATCGAGTTAAAACCGGGCAAAGGCGGACAAATGATCCGTTCAGCGGGTGCTTATGCTCAATTAATGGGTAAAGAAGAAAAATATGTTATCTTAAGACTTGCAAGTGGTGAAATGAGACAAGTTTTAGCTGAATGTATGGCAAGTATCGGTGAAGTTGGTAATGAAGAATGGTCAAATGTGACTATCGGTAAAGCAGGAAGAAACCGCCATAGAGGTATTCGTCCTCAAACAAGAGGTTCTGCGATGAACCCAGTTGATCACCCGCACGGTGGGGGTGAAGGTAAGAAAAATTCAGGCCGTCATCCAGTTACTCCATGGGGTAAACCAACTAAAGGTGCTAAAACTCGCCGTAAAAAAGCTAGCGATAAGCTAATAATTTCAAGAAGAAAAGGAAAGTAAGATGGCTAGGTCACTAAAAAAAGGTCCTTTTGTTGATGACCATGTAATGAAAAAAGTCATCGCTGCTAAAAAAGCTAACGATGGTAAGCCAATTAAAACTTGGTCAAGACGCAGCACTATTATACCTGATATGATAGGTTTAACTTTTAATGTTCATAATGGAAAAAGCTTTATCCCAGTATATATTACTGAAAATCATATCGGTTACAAATTAGGTGAATTTGCACCTACTAGAACATTTAAGGGTCATAAAGGCTCTGTTCAGAAAAAAATAGGTAAGTAAGGGAGATTTATGAGTAGAGCGTTAATTAAATTCATAAGATTATCTCCAACTAAAGCGAGATTGATTGCTAGAGAAGTTCAAGGTATGAATGCAGAGCTTGCATTAGCTAGTTTGAAATTTATGCCAAATAAAGGTGCTAAATTTATAGCAAACGCTATTTCAAGTGCTGTAGCAAATGGCGGATTTGAAGCAAATGAAGTTGTTGTTTCAAGTTGTCGTGTTGATGCTGGTGCGGTTTTAAAAAGATTTAGACCAAGAGCTAGAGGAAGTGCTAGTCTTATTAGAAAGCCAACTTCACACATTTTGGTAGAAGTTAGTAAAGTAGAAGCAAGTGCTGAAAAAACTACAAAAGCTAAAAAAGCATCAGTGAAAAAGGAAAGCTAATATGGGACAAAAAGTAAATCCGATTGGTTTAAGACTAGGAATTAATAGAAATTGGGAATCAAGATGGTTTCCTACAAAAGCTAATTTAGCAGAAAATATTGGTGAAGATTATAAAATCAGAACTTTCTTAAAAAGAAAACTTTATTATGCAGGAATTAGCCAAATTCTTGTAGAAAGAACAGCGAAAAAATTAAGAGTAACTGTTGTAGCTGCAAGACCAGGGATTATTATTGGTAAAAAAGGTAGTGATGTTGATATTTTAAGAAAAGAACTTCAAGATTTAATCAAAAAAGAAGTTAATATTAATATCAAAGAAGAAAGAAAAGCAGGTGCTTCAGCTCAGCTTGCAGCTGAAAGTGTTGCTACTCAACTTGAAAAAAGAATTGCTTTTAGAAGAGCAATGAAAAAAGTAATTCAAGGAGCGCAAAAAGCAGGTGCTAAAGGGATTAAAGTTTCAGTTTCAGGCCGTTTAGGTGGTGCTGAAATGGCAAGAACTGAATGGTACCTAGAAGGTCGTGTTCCACTTCACACTTTAAGAGCAAAAATCGATTATGGTTTTGCAGAAGCACATACTACTTATGGAAATATAGGTATTAAAGTGTGGATCTTCAAAGGTGAAGTTTTACAAAAGGGTGTTCAACCTGAAAAAACCGAAGAAAACGCTCCAGCTAAAAAAACTAGAAGAGCAAGAAGAGGTAAATAATCATGTTAATGCCAAAAAGAACAAAATATCGTAAAATGATGAAAGGGCGTAACAGAGGTTATGCCAACAGAGGGACTGAATTTACTTTTGGTGATTTTGCCCTAAAAGCAACTGAAGCTGGCCGTATCAATTCACGCCAAATCGAAGCAGCTCGTATTGCTTTAACTCGTTTTGTAAAAAGACAAGGTAAAACTTGGATTAGAGTTTTCCCAGATAAACCTCTAACTAAAAAACCTTTAGAAACTCGTATGGGTAAAGGTAAAGGTGCAGTTGAGGAATGGGTAATGAACATTAAACCAGGTCGTATTATTTATGAAATGGCAGGGGTTAATGAAGAAATGGCAAGACAAGCTTTAACTTTAGCGATGCATAAATTGCCATTTAAAACTAAGTTTGTTACAAGAGAGAGCCAAAATGAAATATACTGAGATTAAAGATAAAACAGCAGGTGAGCTTGCAACAATGCTAAAAGAAAAAAAGGTGCTTTTATTTACTTTAAGACAAAAGCTAAAAACAATGCAGCTAACTAATCCTAAAGAGATTAGCGAAGTTAAAAAAGACATCGCTAGAATCAATACTGCAATTAGCGCTTTAAAATAAGGATAGAAAATGGCATTTAAAAGAGAAATTCAAGGCGTTGTTGTTCAAATTGCTGGAGATAAAACAGCAACAATTTTGGTTGAAAGAAAAGTGGTTCACCCAAAATACAGAAAAATCGTAAAACGCTTTAAAAAATATTTAATTCATGATGAAAGAAATGAACTTAAAGTGGGAAATACTGTAGTTGCTATTGAATGTAGACCACTTTCTAAGAGAAAATCATTTCGCTTAAAAACTATAGTATCAGCAGGAGTTGAGTAATGATTCAAAGTTTTACTAGGCTTGCAGTTGCTGATAATAGCGGTGCAAAAGAATTAATGTGTATTAAGGTTTTAGGTGGTAGCAAAAGAAGATACGCTACTGTTGGTGATGTAATCGTTGCATCTGTAAAAAAAGCTCTACCAAATGGTAAAGTTAAAAAAGGTCAAGTAGTAAAAGCAGTTATCGTTAGAACTAAAAAAGAAATTCATAGAGACAATGGTTCTTTAATTCGTTTTGATGAAAATGCAGCAGTTATTCTTGATGCTAAAAGAGAGCCTATCGGAACGCGTATTTTTGGACCAGTAGGTCGTGAAGTAAGATATGGTGGCTTTATGAAAATTGTTTCACTAGCACCGGAGGTGTTGTAATGAAATTAAAAATTAAAAAGAATGATATGGTAAAAGTTATCGCAGGCGATGACAAAGGCAAAACAGGTAAAGTTTTAGCAGTATTTCCTAAGACAAATAAAGTAATTGTTGAGGGTTGTAAAATCGCTAAAAAAGCTGTTAAGCCAAGTGATAAAAATCCAAATGGCGGTTTTATCAATAAAGAAATGCCAATGGATATTTCAAATGTAGCAAAGGCAGGAGAATAAGATGATGAGATTGAAAGAAAAATATACTCAAAATATCAAACCTGCTTTAGTTAAAGAATTTGATATTAAAAATCCTATGCTTGTTCCTTTTATTGAAAAAGTTGTAATCAGTGTAGGTGCTGGGGAATTGGCAAAAGATCAAAAAGTATTACAAAATGTTGCAGATACTATTTCATTGATCGCTGGGCAAAAAGCAGTTATCACAAAAGCTAAAAAATCAGTTGCTGGTTTTAAAGTAAGAGAAGGCTTCCCAGTAGGTGTAATGGTAACATTAAGAAAAGACAATATGTATGCTTTCTTAGATAAGCTTATTACTATAGCTCTTCCTCGTGTTAAAGACTTTAGAGGTCTTCCAAGAGATGGTTTTGATGGAAGAGGAAACTATAACTTTGGTTTAGATGAGCAGTTAATGTTCCCAGAAGTTGAATATGATAAAATCTTAAGAACTCATGGTATGAACATTTCTATCGTTACAACAGCAAAATCAGATAAAGAGGCACAAAAATTATTAGAATTATTTGGCGTGCCATTTGCAAAAGGAAAGTAATATGGCTAAAAAATCAATGATTGCAAAAGCTGCCCGCAAACCTAAATTTAGCGTTAGAGGGTATACTAGATGCCAAATTTGTGGAAGACCACATTCAGTTTATAGAGATTTTGGAATTTGTAGAGTTTGCTTAAGAAAAATGGCAAATGAAGGTTTAATTCCTGGTCTTAAAAAAGCAAGTTGGTAAGAGGAAAGAACCATGATAAATGATTTAATTTCAGATTCACTAACAAGAATTAGAAATGCAGGGATGAGAAGATTAGAGACTACTCAACTTTTGCATTCTAAAGTTATCGAAGCTTTACTTGGAATTTTCCAAGCTAAAGGCTATATTGAAAGCTTTAATGTTATTGAAGAGGATAAAAAGAAATTCATCAATGTAGTTTTAAAATATGATGAAAAAGGCAAAAGCGTAATTAATGAAGTTAAGCGTATTTCTAAACCTGGTCGTCGTGTTTATAAAGGCAAAGATGAGATCAAAAGATTTAAAAACGGTTATGGTACTATCGTAGTAAGCACTTCAAAAGGTGTTTTAGCTAACGACGAAGCTTATAAAGCAGGCGTTGGCGGCGAAGTTTTATGTACTATTTGGTAAGAGTTTCTACTTTTTATGGTATTCGGTATCCATTCTTATAAAGTAGTCATATCGTAGACAAGTAAAAAGGAAAAATGAATGTCTCGTATAGGTAAACAACCAGTTGCTATTCCAAGTGGAGTAGAAGTAAAATTAGAAGGTAACTTGCTAAAATTCAAAAAAGGAAATTTAGCAAAAGAGCTTGATACAAAAGCAAATGTTAATGTTGAGATTAAAGAAGCACAAATTCTTTTCTCTCCTAAAGGTGAAGATAGACAAAGTAGAGCTTATTGGGGAACTTATAGAGCTTTAGCTCAAAACATCATCATCGGTTTAACTGATGGTTTTAGCAAAACTTTAGAAATCAATGGTGTTGGTTATAAAGCTGCATTAAAAGGTAAAGTTCTTGAACTTGCTTTAGGTTTTTCTCATCCTATCAACTATGCTATTCCAGAAGGCATAGAAATTACCGTTGATAAAAATAATGTTATTATCAAAGGTAGTGATAAACAAGTGGTAGGTCAAGTTGCTGCTCAAATTCGTGAATTTAGACCACCTGAGCCTTACAAAGGAAAAGGTGTTAAATATTCAGATGAGCGTATTATCCGCAAAGCTGGTAAGACATCTAAGAAGTAAGGATAGAATATGAGAGCAAATGTATTAAAAAGAAAAATATCTTTAAGAATTAAAAGAAAAAAAAGAATTAGAGCAAAAATTTCAGGAACACAAGCTCTTCCAAGAGTTTCTGTTTTTAAATCAAACAGAACTTTATATATCCAAGCTATCGATGATGTTAAAGCAGTAACTTTAGCAGCAGTAGATGGAAGAAAAATTGGTGTTAAAGCAAATAAAGAAGGTGCTAAAAAAATAGCAGCTGAATTTGCAAAAGTTTTAAAAGCTAAAAACATAGAAGAAGCAGTGTTTGATAGAAATGGTTATTTATACCATGGTGTTATTGCAGCATTAGCTGAAGCACTAAGAGAAAACGGAATCAAACTATAACCCAAAAGGAAGATCGATGGAAAAATATAATAGAGAAGAATTTGAAGAAGTAATCGTCGATATCGGCAGGGTTACTAAGGTTGTTAAAGGTGGTAGAAGATTTAGATTTACTGCTTTAGTTATCGTTGGAAATAGAAAAGGTTTAGTTGGTGTGGGCTATGGAAAAGCTAAAGAAGTTCCAGATGCTATCAGAAAAGCAGTTGATGATGCTTTTAAAAACATTGTTGAAGTTAAAACAAAAGGTTCAACTATCCCTCATGATGTAGAAGTAAAATACAACGCAAGTAGAATTTTACTTAAACCAGCAAGTGAAGGTACAGGGGTTATTGCAGGTGGTTCAACACGTCCTATCGTGGAACTTGCAGGTATTAAAGACATTTTAACTAAGTCTTTAGGTTCAAATAATTCAGCAAATGTTGTGCGTGCTACTATCAAAGCACTTACAATGCTTAAAGGATAATCAATGAATTTAACAAAAGCACCAGGTTCAACACATAAAACCAAAAGAATAGGCCGTGGTCAAGGTAGTGGTATGGGTAAAACTTCTACTAAAGGTGGAAAAGGCCAAACTGCTAGAAAAGGTTATAACGAAAAAAGAGGTTTTGAAGGGGGCCAACAACCACTTCAAAGACGCTTACCAAAAGTAGGTTTTACTTCTAAATTTGAAAAACCTTATGTGATTAATGTTGAAAAAATCACAGCAATCAAAGAGCTTAGCGAAATTACATTTGAAACAATCAATAGCATTCATAAGCTTTCAAAAAATGTAAATAAAGTTAAGCTTATTGGAGCAAGTGCTAAAGATCTTGCTAGTAAAATTAAAGACGAGAAGATCACTTTTAGCGGACAAAAATAATGAATAAAGCATTGACAAATAAAATTCTCATAACATTAGCTTTTTTATTTGCTTATAGAATATTAGCTTATGTTCCAGTTCCGGGGGTTAATGTCAGTGTTATCAAGGAATTTTTTGATTCTAATGCATCTAATGCATTAGGCTTGTTTAATATGTTTAGTGGGGGTGCTGCTGAAAGACTTAGCATCATCTCTCTAGGCATTATGCCTTATATTACTGCTTCGATTATTATGGAGCTTTTAGCGGCAACTTTTCCTAACATAGGAAAGATGAAAAAAGAACGCGATGGTATGCAAAAATATATGCAAATTATCCGTTATGCTACTATAGCTATCACTTTGATACAAAGTATAGGCGTTTCTATAGGCTTGCAAAGTCTTCATGGGAAAGCAGGTCAGTCAGCTATTATGATTGATATGAATACTTTTATTGCACTTTCTGCTATTTCTATGCTTGCAGGTACCATGCTTTTAATGTGGATAGGTGAGCAAATCACTCAACGCGGTATAGGAAATGGTATTTCTTTGATCATCTTTGGCGGTATTGTTTCTACAATTCCAGGTGCAATTAGTGGAACAGTAAATTTGGTAAATACAGGTGAGATGAATTTCTTGACTATCATTGCTATTTTAGTTGTAATTTTACTTACTATTTGGGCTATTATAGTAGTAGAGCTTGGAGAAAGAAGAATTCCTATTTCTTACTCAAGAAAAGTAATCATGCAAAATCAAAACAAACGCATTATGAATTACATACCTATTAAAATAAATTTAAGTGGAGTAATTCCTCCTATTTTTGCAAGTGCGATTTTGATGTTTCCAAGCACTATTTTGCAAACAAGTACAAATGAGTATGTGTTAAAAATTTATGACTTTTTAAATCCAAATGGATTTTTCTTTCATTTTTTAACATTCTTACTTGTTATTTTCTTTGCGTATTTTTATGCATCAATTGTATTTAATGCAAAAGATATAGCTGAAAATCTTAAAAGACAAGGCGGTTTCATACCAGGTATTAGACCAGGTGAAGGAACTGCAAATTATCTTAATGAAGTAGCATCAAGACTTACCTTGTCAGGTTCTATTTATTTAGGGCTTGTAGCTACATTACCATGGCTTATTGTGAAGTTGTTTGGTGTGCCTTTTTATTTTGGTGGAACTTCTGTTTTGATCGTAGTTCAAGTAGCGCTTGATACAATGAGAAAAATCGAAGCTCAAATTTATATGAATAAATACCAAACCTTAAGTGCAGTAGGCTTATAAGAAAGTAGATTTTCTACTTTCTTCTCTTTTTAAGGATTTTGATGAGACTAGGCGTTTTTGATAGCGGTGTAGGTGGGCTTAGTGTTTTAAAATCTTTACTTCAAGCAAAACTTTTTAAAGAATATATTTACTATGGAGATACCGCAAGGGTACCTTATGGGGTTAAAGATAAAAAAACTATCATTAAATTTTCCCTAGAAGCTTTAGAGTTTTTCAAAGAAAAAAAAGTCGATATGCTTATTATTGCGTGTAATACAGTTAGCGCGCATGCTTTAGAAATTCTAAAAGCAAATGCACCATTTCCGGTTCTTGGAGTTATAGAAGCAGGGGTTTTAGCGGTTAAAAACTCTTTAGAAGATAAAAACTCTAATATATTAGTTATTGCAACACAAGCTACCGTGGATTCTCACGCTTATAAGCAAGCTTTAATCAAAGAAGGTTTTTTAAAAGTGGAAGAAAAAGCAACTGGGCTTTTTGTACCTATGGTTGAAGAAGGGATTTTTCAAGGAGATTTTTTAAAAGCTGCTTTTGAGTATTATTTTAATAAGCTTAAATTTCATCCTAATGCTCTAATCTTAGCATGCACGCATTTTCCTTTAATCGCCCATTCTTTGCAAGAGTATTTTGGCAAAAATACAAAACTTATTCATTCAGGCGAGGCTATAGCTTTGCAATTGCAACAAGAATTTAACTTAACATCAATCCAAGAAGAAGCTAACATTCAATTTTATGCTTCAAGCGATGTGGAAAAACTAAAAAAAATTGCAAATTTATGGCTTTAATTAATGAATATTTACTAAAGTATTTTTTATATTAATAATTTATTTTTATTTAAACATAGTTGCATTATAATTTTTATCATTTCTAATGAAAGGACTAACATGAAAAAAATGTTAATGTGCGCAACTATGGCACTAAGTTTAGGAGCAGGAATTTTGGAAGCAAAACCAAAAGTTGCAATTTTAGCTACAGGTGGAACTATTGCAGGCTCGATTGATAGTTCGGTAGCTACAACAGGTTATACAGCGGGTGTTTTAGGGGTTGATGCTTTGATTAAAGCAGTGCCTCAAATTCAAGATTTAGCAGTAATTAGCGGGGATCAAATTGCAAATATTGATAGTAAAGATATGACAAATGAAATTTGGCTAAAACTTGCTAAAGAAGTCAATAGGCTTTTAAAATCTGATGTAGATGGAGTTGTGATTACTCATGGTACTGATACCATGGAAGAAACTGCATATTTCCTAAATTTAACAGTAAAAAGCGATAAACCTGTTGTTTTAGTTGGTGCAATGCGCCCATCAACTGCAATTAGTGCAGATGGTCCTAAAAATCTTTACAATGCTGTAGCGTTAGCAGCAGATCCACAAGCAAAAAATAAAGGTGTAATGGTGGCTATGAATGATAGAATTCAAAGTGCTAGAGGCGTTATGAAAACTCATAGTTTAAATGTAAATGCATTTAGTTCACCGGATATGGGTGATATGGGTTATATAGTAGATGGAAAAGCATTCTTCTACAATACTAATACAAAATTACATACCAAAAAATCTCCATTTGATGTTAGCAAGCTAAAAGAATTACCAAAAGTAGATATTCTTTATAGTTATGCAAATGATGGTAGCGGTGTTGCAGCAAAAGCTTTGTTTGAAAATGGAACTAAAGGTATAGTTGTAGCTGGAACAGGTGCTGGCAGTATTCATGATTATCAAAAAGATATATTAAAAGAATTGCTTAAAAAAGGTCTTAATGTAGCGGTAAGTTCACGCGTAGTAGCTGGTAGAGTTGCAGTAAGTGATGCTGATGCAAAAATTGGTTTTATTGATACAGGTGATATGAGTCCTCAAAAAGCTAGAGTATTGTTAATGCTTGCTTTAACTAAAACAAGTGATCCTAAGAAAATTCAAGAATATTTCTTAAAATACTAAAATCTTTTAACACCCAAATGCTACAATAACATTTGGGTGAGTTTTTCAATCAAAATCTTACTTAAATTAATCACAAGGATATTAAATGAGACAATATGAAAGCTATAAATGCCAAAAATGCGGCAATGAAGTAGAAGTGCAAAATGTAGGTGGTGGAAAGCTTAGTTGCTGTGGTCAAGAAATGGAGTGCATTACTAAAGATTTAACAGCCATAAATTTGATGAAAGCTTTCGCAGGTGAATCTATGGCAAGAAACAAATATGATTTATTTGCAGATATTGCTCAAGAAGAAGGTTGGCATGCTATTGCAAAGCATTTTAGAGAAGCTGCAGAAAATGAAAAATGGCATGCAAGAGCTGAATTTAAAGCATATCATGAATTAGTAGATGGTAAAGCTTTAGAAGAAACTGCTAAAAATTTAATCTGTGCAGCAGAGGGTGAAAATTACGAGCATACTACCATGTATCCAAATTTTGCACAAATTGCAGAAGATGAAGGCAAGAAAAACATAGCAAGATTATTTACTGCTATTGGTAAAGTAGAAATTGAGCATGAAAGAGAATATCTAGCGCTTAAAAAAATGCTTGAAGAAGAAGATTTCTTTAATTCAGAGGTAGAAGAATTATGGGTTTGTGAAGTTTGTGGGCATATACACCGTGGTAAAAAAGCACCAAATGCCTGTCCTTTGTGTAAAGCTCCAAAAGAATACTTCAAACGAGAATTTTTAGGATAATTTTAAAAATCTTGATAAAAATGATAAAATATTTTATTTTTATCAAGGCCTAATATGCAAATTTTAACTCATCCTTTTGAACCTTTCTTTGATGAACACTCAAAAGTTTTAATACTAGGTTCTTTTCCATCTATTAAATCAAGAGAAGAAAATTTTTATTATCAACATAGTAAAAATCGCTTTTGGTGTATCTTTGAAATATTATTTGAGTGTGAGTTAAAAACAGTACAAGAGCAAAAGGCTTTTTTAAAAGCAAATCATATAGCACTTTGGGATGTTATAGCAAGTTGTAAGATAAAAAATTCAGATGATAAAACTATTTCTTATGCCAAAGCAAATGATATAAGTATTATTTTAGATAAGGCAAATATAGAAAAAATTTGTGTATTAGGTAAAGTTGCAAGTAAATATTTTGCTAAATTTTATCCTGAACAAGAATTTTTTGAACTTCCTTCAAGCTCACCTGCCAATATAAATTATTCTTTAGAAAATTTAGTAGAAAAATACACTATTATAAAGGAAAAATAGTGGCTTTAGTCGGAGTAGATGAGGCTGGGCGTGGGGCTTTAGCTGGAGATATGCACTTGGCAGCTTGCAAGCTTTTAAAAAATATTGATGGTTTAGCTGATTCTAAAAAATTAAGTGCAAAAAAAAGAGAAGAATTATATGAGCAAATTCTTTCTAATTCAAATTTTTTAATCCTTGCTTTTTCACCTTTGCAAATTGATATTTTAGGACTTAGTCAGTGTTTAAATTTGGGTTTAAAGATAATAAAAAAACATTTTAACCAAGATGAGATTTTATATGATGGAAATTTAAATTATGGTGTTTTGGGTATTAATACTATGATTAAAGCTGATATGAAAGTGCAAGAAGTTTCAGCTGCTAGTATATTAGCTAAGGTAAGTCGTGATCAAAAAATGTGTTATTTTTCTAAAATATATAATAATTATGATTTTGATAAACACAAAGGTTATGGTACAAAAGCTCATATAGAAAAGATTAAAGTATTTGGTTATTCACCTTTGCATCGCAAAAGTTTTATGTTAAAGTGTTTTGAGAAAAGCTTATTTGATTAGATTGTGTTTTGTAGTTTTAATAATGAAAAAATATAATTAAAAACTATTTTTTTAATAATAATCTATTAAAAATTATAATATTGGTCTAAAATACTCTATGTTTTAAGAAAAATTAATTTTTTTCTATTATAGTAATATAAAAATATTTTAAGGGGTATTATGTCTTTACTTTTAAGTGAGCTAAAGATTGGAAATTTTTATGTAAAAAATCGTATCGTAATGCCTCCTATGGATATGTATGAAACACAAGTTTTAGATGGTAAGATTAATCAATTTCACTTGATACATTATGGAGCTAGAGCTTTGGGTGGTGTTGGGCTTATCATAGTTCAAGCTTGTGCGATTAATGAAAATGCAAAAATTGCTGATAATGATATAGGCCTTTGGGGAGATTTTCAAATTCGAGGACATAAGGAGCTTGTCGATCTTTGTCATCATTTTGGTGCTAAAGTTGCTATCCAACTAAATCATAGTGGTCGTAAAAATTCATGCAAACAAGCTATATCAAAAGCCCCAAGTAATATCGCTTTTAGTGAAAAATTTTCTAAACTTCATGTTTTAAGTAAAGATGAAATTTTACAAATTGAACAAGAATTTATCCAAAGTGCTAAAAGAGCTAAAGAAGCAGGCTATGATGCGATAGAGCTTCATAGTGCTCATGGGTATTTGCTTAGTTCATTTTTATCTCCTTTATCAAATCAAAGAGATGATGAATATGGTGGTAGTTTTGAAAATAGAGCGCGTCTTTTGTGTGATATCATTAAGCGTATAAAA
Organism: Campylobacter sp. IFREMER_LSEM_CL2090; assembly: GCF_025771865.1. Lineage (NCBI taxonomy): Bacteria > Pseudomonadati > Campylobacterota > Epsilonproteobacteria > Campylobacterales > Campylobacteraceae > Campylobacter > Campylobacter sp. IFREMER_LSEM_CL2090. Next base: position 51,496 of record NZ_JAKMRA010000003.1, on the reverse strand, counting down.
AAAGAAGTTGATATTACTTTATTTGTAAGAATTTCAGCTACAGAGTGGCAAGAGGGTGGTTGGAATTTGGAAGATAGTAAAAAACTTGCCTTGATTTTAGAAAATTTAGGCGTTGATATGTTAGATATTTCAGCAGGAGGAAATATCAACAAACCTTCTTTAGTGCCAAATATAGCACCACTTTATCAAGCTCCTTATGCTAAGGCTTTAAAAGAAGTTGTTAAAATTCCTATATCTTGTGTGGGTCTTATAAATAGTGCTAGCGAAGGTGAGGCTTTGCTTTTGGGTGAGGTGTGTGATTTAGTTTGTTATGGTAGAAAATTATTAAGAAATCCAAATTTTGCAAATGAAGCCGCAGTTGCTTTAAATGAAAGGGAAAAAATCACGCCAAACTACTCAAGAGCATATTTGTAAAATAATACAAAAAGTTTTTAGGTAAAAGCTTTTTTTATTATTTTTTACAAGGAGAAAATGTGGATAATCTTAAGTGGAATTCTTTTGATACGCGTTGGATGCTTTCTCTTTTTGGGACTGCAGTTGGTGCGGGGATTTTATTTTTACCTATTAAAGCAGGTGTTGGTGGTTTTTGGCCAGTTGTTGTAATGGCTTTGATTATTTTTCCAATGGTGTATTTAAGCCATAGAGCCTTAAGTCGTTTTGTATGTCAAGCAAATGGTAATGATAAAGATATTACTCATGCGGCTGAAGAGTATTTTGGTAGAAAAGTAAGTATTTTTATTTCTGTGCTTTATTTCTTTGCAATTTTCCCAATTTGTTTAGCATATTGTGTAGGTATAACTAATACTTTTGAGAGTTTTATTTATAATCAATTCTTACCACTTTTAGATCCAAATGGTTCTTTCGCAAACGCAATTAGTGCTATGTATCAAACAAGTGTAAATGAGCAAGGAAAAACTATAGCTAATTTACTTCCTTTTTATAGAGCGCTTTTTGCTTTTGTTTTAGTAAGTATTTTTATGCTTATTATGCTTTTTAGTGAAGAATTAATTACCAAAGTATGTGAGTGGCTTGTATATCCTTTATGTGCTATTTTATTTTTATTTTCTTTATATCTTATCCCGCAATGGTCGTTTGAAAGTTTTAGTGCTATTCCTGGAACAAAAGAGTTTATTACTATAGTATGGCTAACTTTACCGGTTTTAGTGTTTTCATTTAATCACTCACCAGCGATTTCTACTTTTTCTTTAAGTGTAAAAAGACAATATCCTGAAAATTCAGTACAAAAAGCAAATCAAGTGTTATTTAGAACTTCTGTAATGTTACTTGCTTTTGTAATGTTTTTTGTGGTATCTTGTGTGCTTTCTTTAACTCCTGCAGAACTTGCTGAAGCTAGAGCACAAAACATACCTGTACTTTCTTATTTTGCTAATAAACTTGATAATCCATTTATTTCTTATGGTGGTCCACTAATCGCATTTTTAGCAATTTCTAGTTCATTCTTTGGGCATTATTTTGGTGCTAGGGAGGGTGCTTATGGTATAGTTAGAAAATGTTGTAAATTAGCAGGTAATGATAATCCGGATTTGAAAAAAATCGCAGTTTATTCAACTTTGGTAATGTATATTGTTATGTTAATTACTGCTTATGTAAATCCAAGTATTTTAGGTTTTATTGAAAGCTTAGGTGGTCCAATCATTGCCGCAATCTTATTTTTAATGCCTATGATTGCAATTTACACTGTATCTAAAATGAAAAAATTCCAAAACAAAGCTTTAGATGCATTTGTGTTTATCACAGGTATTTTGACAATCATCACTGTAATTTATACTTTTTAAGGTGCTGATGAATGAGTAGTAATTTAAGTATATTTAAAGTTGGTGTTGGTCCTTCATCTTCTCATACTTTAGGACCAATGCTAGCAGGGAATATGTTTTGTGAAAAAATCAAAGATAAAATCACACAAATTACAAAAATTCAAATCAAACTTTATGGCTCTTTATCGCTTACTGGTAAAGGCCATTTAAGTGATAAAGCTATTATATGGGGGTTGAGTGGCTTAAGAGCAAAAGAATTAAATGTTGCTTTGCAAGATCGTGTGTTTAATAAAATTTTGCAAGATAAAATTTTGGTTTTAGATGCTCAAAAAGAATTAAATTTTGATTATGATAAAGATTTGATTTTTGAAAAAGACTTTTTACCTTTGCATGAAAATGGATTGAAAATAAGTGCTTATAATGAAAATGGAGAAATCATTGCTGAAGAAATTTATTATTCAGTAGGTGGTGGTTTTGTTATGAGTGAAGCTGAACTTCAAAAACACAAAGACGGAGCTTGTGAGCAAAAACATACTAAATTAGAACTTGATATTAATAACGCAAGCGATGCTTTAAGAATTTGCGAAGAAAATTCATGGGATCTAGCAAAACTCTCTTATGAATATGAGCTTCAATTTCACACTAAAGAAGAAATTAGAGCTTATTGTTTAGAAATTTGGGAAGTAATGCAAGAAGTTTATTATAATGGTATTCATCCAAGCTCAGATTTTCTTCCAGGGAATTTACATTTAAAACGCCGCGCCAAAGGACTTAATGAGCGTTTGGCTATGACAAGTGATCCTTTAGGAATTATTGATTTTATTTCTTTATATGCTATTGCTATTGCAGAGGAAAATGCAAGTGGAGCTAGAGTGGTAACTGCACCAACTAATGGTGCATGTGCTGTTGTGCCTGCTGTAATGCTTTATCTTAAAAATCATACTATTGGTTTTAACGATGAAAAAGCCATTAATTTTTTACTTACTGCTATGTTAATAGGCTCTTTTTATAAGAAAAATGCAAGTATAAGTGGTGCTGAAGCTGGCTGTCAAGCTGAAATTGGTAGTGCAAGTTCTATGGCAGCAGGAGCTATGGCTACTGTAATGGGTTTTGATGCAAAGATAGCTTGTAATGCTGCTGAAATTGCAATGGAGCATCATTTAGGTTTAACTTGTGATCCAGTAAGTGGTTTAGTGCAAATTCCTTGTATAGAAAGAAATGCCTTTGGAGCGATTAAAGCAATTTCAGCTGCTAGAATGGCAATGAGTAGAAAATCAACTCCAAAAGTAAGTCTTGATGAGGTTATAAAAACTATGTATGAAACCGGCAAAGACATGAACTCAAAATACAAAGAAACTTCTTTAGGTGGCCTAGCTACTAATCTTACAAGTGTATGTTAAAACCTTAAGTTTTAAAACTTAAGGTTTTTCCTTAAAGCTTTTAAAAGCGCATAAATGCTAAATTTTTAAAAATTTTAAGGAAAATATAAATGATAGAAATCAAAAAACCAGCAGAAATAGAAAAACTACGCAAGGCAAATGAACTTGTAGCTAGAACGCTTGACTATCTAGAGGGTATTATAGTTCCGGGTATGAGTTTAAAAGAAATTGACATTAAAGCAGAAGAATTTATACTTGATCATGGTGCAAAACCATCTTTTAAAGGCTTATATGGTTTTCCAGGCAGTATTTGTATCTCGCTTAATCAAGCTTGCATTCATGGTGTAGGGGATGAGCGTATTTTAAAAGAAGGTGATATTTTAGGGCTTGATGTGGGTACTTGCATAGATGGATATTATGGAGATGCAGCAAGGACTATACCTATAGGTAAAATTTCAGCTACTGATGAGGCTTTGATTGCTTGTGCTAAAGATGCTTTGTATTATGCTATAGATATTATCAAAGAGGGCATGCGTTTTAAAGAACTTTCTTATGAGCTTGGTGAGTTTATTACTAAAAGAGGTTTTGTACCTTTGAAAGGTTATTGTGGCCATGGTATAGGTAAAAAGCCACACGGTGAGCCTGAAATTCCAAATTATTTAGAACCAGGAGCTAGTGCAAAAAGTGGCCCTAAAATCAAAAATGGCATGGTATTTTGCATAGAGCCTATGGTATGTCAAAAAGATGGCACACCAGTACATTTAAAAGGCAATTGGGAAGCAGGAAGCAAAGATGGTTTAAATGCAGCTCATTATGAGCATTGTGTTGCGATTATAAATGGCAAAGCAGATATTTTATCTAAGTAAGAAAGTTTAATCTTTCTTACTCGAATGTTTTTAGTTTTTCTGAAAGTTTAGAAGCATTTTCTAAAACATCTTGTGAAATTTGCGTTAAATCAAAGGAGTAGTTTTTAACACAATTTGCAAGCTCAGTCACTTTTTCTACATTTTGTTCTAACTCATTCATTTTAGCTTTTGACTCATCACTTTTTTCTTCCATAATTTTAGTAGAATGGATACTTGTTTTTAATTTTTCTATAGAAGCACCGACTTCACCTTGTAAGATATTAGCTTTGTTGGAAGTATCACTCATGGATTGATGAATTCCATCCATCAAACTTTTGTTGTCATTGATTTGTTGTACTATAGTTCTTACAGTAGTTTCTATAGCGACTAAAGATTTTGTAGTTTTATCAGCTAAGTTTCTAACTTCATCAGCAACAACAGCAAAGCCTCTACCATGTTCTCCTGCACGAGCTGCTTCAATAGCTGCATTTAAAGCTAGTAAGTTAGTTTAATCGGCTATATCTTTGATAGCTGCTGTAACTTCTACAATACTATCAGCACTTTGTACTAGTATATCCATAGCACTTAAAACACTTTGTTCTTTTTCTCCACTTAGTAATATAAGCTCTACTAACTCTTTAAGTGTTTTTTCAACTTCTCCCATAACTTCTTGCATATCATGCATATCTTTTATAGTATTTTTAGCTAGATTTTGAGTTAAGTCTATATGACTTTCTAAAACAGAACTTATTTCATGGACATTAGAAATTTGCTCATGCTGTAAAAGTGAACTTTGCTGTAAAATTTCAGCATTTTGGGAAAGTTTTTGTGAGCTTTTGTGACTTGAATTTGCAGTTTGTATGGCTTCTAAGATTGAATTTTGCACTATCTGTATGAAAGAATTAATATAGCCAGCACTTGTAGCTAATTCACTTTTTTTATCAATGTCTAATCTTGCACTTAAATTCGCATGTTCTCCTGCTAGATTTGCACTTAGTTTTTCAAGTAAAGATATAGGTATGATTACTTTTTTTAATGTTAAAAGTATGAAAAAAATCAATACAACTAAGGTAAATAGGAAAATTCCTATAGCTGTATAAAGATTATATTTATTTTGTAGATTGATATTTTTAGCAATTAAATTTTGGTGTGCTAGAATTTGTTTTTGCAGTTCTTGATCAAGAAAACTTTGAGAATTATCTTTTAATATTTTAATTTGACTTAATATCATCTTACAATGTGTATTAAAAAGCTCAAATAACTCTTGTGGTAATTGAGAATCTTTTGCGTTTAAATTTGTGACAAGATTTTGTAATCTATTTTGTGCTAAAGGTTCTAATATATCCATAGTTCCTATAATGCTTAAAATATTTCCTATATATTCTATTTGTTTAGCCTCTTGAGTAGTGAGTGCTAATTGATTTGTTTGTTTGATGATTTCTTGTTGAATTTCATAAAGATAAAGCTTTGAATTTATAGCAATAGAATTGGCTGATTTAAAATGTTGTAGTTGTGTATTTTTTTTCTGAAAAATTGCTTCTAGCTTTTTAGTATCTATTTCATTAGCTTTTAAAATAGCTAAAGTATTTTCAAAATCTCTTACTAGTTTGACGCTAATGTCATAGTTTTGTAGATTTAGTTTATTTTTAAAAATTTCATCTATTTTAGTATCTAGAATTTCTAATTTTTGAAAAGAATCCATAATAAGTGAATTTCTTTTGGTGGTATTGTAAGTATTAAAAATAAATAAAGTCAAAGTTAAAAGCAATACCAAAACCACTATGGATAAAGTGATGAATTGTTTTAAAAAAGAGAAAGTTTTTTTTATTTGAGTGGATCATGGTATTCTCCTGTTAAAGAATTTAAAAATGCAACTATATCATCAACTACATCTTGCTCTAAAAATTTACCAAGCTGATAATACGCCATAAATTGTACGCAAGCATCAAGTGTTGGCATAGAACCATCATGAAAATAAGGAGCAGTTTTGGCTATGTTTCTAAGACTTGGCACTTTTACTACAAATTGATCGTGAGGATCTTGAGTGATCTCATAGCGTCCTTTCCAATTTGTTCCATTATCATAAGGAACAAATACCCCCATTTTTTGATACATATTTCCACCTATATTTTGTCCTTGATGGCACGCTATACAACCATTTGATAAAAAGGCATTATAGCCTCTTTTTGCTTGTTCGCTTATAGCATTTTTATCTCCCTTTAAGTAGCGGTCAAATGGGGAATTTGGCGTAAGTAAGGTTTTTTGAAATTCAGCTAAAGCATCTGCTATATTATCAAAGGTAACTTCTCCGTAAAGTCTTTTAAATTCTTTTTCATAAATTGCGTTAGTTTTTACTATTTGCACCACTTCATCTGCATCTTTTAACCCCATTTCTTTAGGGTTTAACAAAGGATGTTTGGCTTGTTCTTGTAAATCTTTTGCATTGCCTCTCCAAAATTGTGCCAGGCTAAAAACGGCATTAAAATTTGTAGGAGTATGGAATGGCTCATCTATTATGCCATTAATACCTGTTGAAAAAGTTTTATTATCTACTCCAAAATTTGCAATATCATGACAACTATTGCAAGATACTTTTTTATCTTTTGATAAACTTGTATCCATATAGAGTTTTTTTCCTAAAATAGCTTTTTCTTTATTATAAGGAATGCTTTCTGGTATAGGTGTAATCATTTCAAATGCTAAAAGTGGTAACAAAGAAAGTATTAAAACAATAAAAATTTTCATAATCATTTTCCTTTAATTTTATAAATTTTTAATTAATAATTTTTTTTAATTATAACATTAAAATCTTAACCTCTTATAAGTAAATATGGTAGTTATCAGTGTTATCAGGGATAAAAACAAAATATAAATAAAAATTCCATACACGAAAGGATTTTCAGGTTTTATAGCCAAAGAATGTAATGCAAATACAAGTTGAGGAGTGAAGCCACCCGCTATTGCATAAGCTATATTATAAGAAAAAGAAATTCCACTAAAACGAATACTTGGCTTAAAAATTTTACACATTAAAATAGGTGCTAAAGCATTAATACCACCAAAAAAACACGCTATAAAATAAAAATATATGCTCAAATGCAAAATTTGAGCATAGAAAAAATAAAAATAAAAAAAGCACGATAAACTAAATCCTATGGTAAAAATTAAAGCGGTAGCTAAAAAACCAAATTTATCAACCCAAATTCCAGCAAGTAAAGTTCCACAAGATAAAATCACTATTGCAAACATTTGGATTAAAATCGCATCTGTTTTATCAAGAATCAAAACTTCTGATATAAAATTGGGCATAAGTAAAATAAGTATTATCACGCAGGCTGTGAGCATCCAAGTTAAAAGCATAGAAGCAATGATGTCTAAATAAATATTTTTTTCTTTAAAAAGTGTTTTTAAAGGAAATTTTTCTAAATCATTTTCTTGTCGCATTTTTTGAAAAACAGGTGTTTCTTCTAAAAATTTTCTAAGATATATAGAAATGATACCAAAAAATCCACCTATGGCAAATGGAATGCGCCAAGCATATTCATAAATTGCTTCTTGATCAAAGTAATGATTAATCGCTAAGGCAACAATACAACCTAAAAGAATTCCAAAAGCCATAGAAGCATTAATAGCGCTAATATAAAAACTATCTCTTCCATCGGGTGCATGTTCTTTTACAAATACCCAAGCGCCAGGGAGTTCTCCGCCTATAGCTATACCTTGAGCTATTCTAACAAGTAGTAAAAAAATAGGAGCAAAATATCCTATAGTTTCAAAAGTAGGTATAAAAGCTAGAGAGAAAGTTGGAAGCACCATGAGTAATATACTAAACATAAACATCTTTTTGCGACCCATTTTATCTCCAAAATGTGCCATAATTATACCACCGATTGGTCTAGCTAAATATCCTGCTGCAAAAGCTCCATAAGTGTTTAAAAGTTTCCAAAAATCACTTAAATCACTAGGAAAAAAATTTCTTGAAATATAATTAGCAAAAAATACAAAAATAACAAAATCATAAAATTCTAAAGCTCCACCCAAAGAAGATAAGGAAAGAGTTTTAAAATCACCTCTTTTTAAAGTTTTTGACATCTATAAATACTTTCTTTTTGTAGTAATTTTGTAATTATAGTAAAAATATTATAGTTTGTAAAAAAATATTAAAAATTTAAAAAGAAAAATTGTGATAAAATAATAGCTTTGTATTTTATAGAAAGGAGAGAAATATTGGCAAAAGATGATATTATCGAAATCGATGGTAATGTAATCGAAGCTTTACCTAATGCGACTTTTAAAGTTGAATTAGATAATAAACATGTGATACTTTGTCATATTGCAGGTAAAATGCGTATGCATTATATTAGAATTATGCCTGGCGATAGAGTTAAAGTAGAGCTAACGCCTTATAGTCTTGATAAGGGTCGTATTACATTTAGATACAAATAAGTCTAAGTTGTTTAAAAGCAAAAGTAAAGTATAATTAGCACTTTTGCAGAAATTGCAATAAAACTGTATGAAGAAGTATTTTCAAAATCACCACTTATTTTGAAAATAGTTGGTTGCTCTAAAAACCTGGTGCAGTTGTAAAAAAGTGGAATTTACAATAACAGGAGTAAAGCATGAAAGTTAGACCATCTGTTAAAAAGATGTGTGACAAATGCAAAGTAGTTCGTCGTAAAGGCGTAGTTCGCATTATTTGCGAAAATCCAAAACACAAACAAAGACAAGGATAATTTATGGCTCGTATTGCAGGTGTAGATTTACCAAAGAAAAAAAGAATTGAATATGGTTTGACTTATATTTATGGTATAGGTTTGCATACTTCAAGAAAAATCTTAGATAAAACCGGAATTTCTTATGATAAAAGAGTTCATGAGTTAAGTGAGGACGAAGCAGCGGCTATCCGTAAAGAAATTCAAGAAAACTATATGGTTGAGGGTGATCTTAGAAAACAAGTTGCTATGGATATCAAAGCATTAATGGATCTAGGAAGCTTTAGAGGCTTAAGACATAGAAAAGGCTTACCGGTTCGTGGTCAAAAAACAAAAACAAATGCCAGAACTAGAAAAGGTAAGAGAAAAACCGTTGGTGCAAAATCATAAGGATAGAAAATGGCAAAAAGAAAAGTTGTTAAGAAAAAAATAGTTAAAAAAAATATAGCTAAAGGTATAGTTTATATCAGTGCAACATTTAATAATACTATGGTTACTGTAACTGATGAAATGGGAAATGCTATTGCATGGAGTAGTGCAGGTGGTTTAGGATTTAAAGGTTCTAAAAAATCAACTCCTTATGCGGCACAACAAGCAGTAGAAGATGCTTTAAATAAAGCAAAAGAACATGGTATTAAAGAAGTAGGCATTAAAGTACAAGGGCCAGGAAGTGGTCGTGAAACAGCAGTTAAAAGTGTAGGTGCTATGGAAGGTATCAAAGTAACTTTCTTAAAAGATATTACCCCATTAGCTCATAATGGTTGTAGACCACCAAAACGTCGTCGTGTCTAAGAATAAGATATAAGATTTAGGAGAATTATAATGGCAAGATATAGAGGACCAGTAGAAAAATTAGAAAGACGACTTGGCGTAAGCTTGGCAATGAAAGGCGAAAGAAGATTAGCAGGTAAAAGTGCTTTAGATAAACGCCCTTACGCACCAGGTCAGCATGGACAAAGAAAAGCTAAAATTAGTGAATATGGACTTCAATTAAGAGAAAAACAAAAAGCTAAATTTATGTATGGTGTTAGTGAAAAACAATTTAGAAGATTATTTAGTGAAGCTGCTAGAAAAGATGGCAATACCGGTGCGCTTTTGATCCAGCTTTTAGAACAAAGACTTGATAATGTTGTTTATAGAATGGGTTTTGCTACAACACGCCGTTTTGCTAGACAACTTGTAACTCATGGGCACATTTTAGTAAATGGTAAAAGAGTAGATATTCCTAGTTATAGAGTAGAAGCAGGTCAAAAAGTTGAAGTGATTGAAAAAAGCAAAAACAATCCTCAAATTTCAAGAGCGATCGAACTTACTGCTCAAACTGGTATAGTTGCTTGGGTTGATGTAGAAAAAGATAAAAGATTTGGAATTTTTACAAGAAAACCTGAAAGAGAAGAAGTTATCATTCCAGTTGAGGAAAGATATATCGTTGAGTTGTACTCTAAATAATAAAGGTTTTTGATATGAGACATATTACAACTTCTGCTTATACACCAACAGAGTTTAGTATTGAAAATATCAGTGATACAGTAGCAAAAGTAAGTGCATGGCCTTTTGAAATCGGTTATGCTATTACTTTGGCGCATCCTTTGCGTCGTTTGCTTTATTCAAGCACAGTAGGTTTTGCTCCAACAGGAGTTAAAATCAAAGGCGTAGCACATGAATTTGATAGTATGCGTGGTATGCTTGAAGATGTAGCATTGTTTATTATCAATCTAAAAAAATTAAGATTTAAACTAAAAACAGATTCTGAAAAAGAAATCGTAACTTTTAGTTTTAAAGGACCAAAAGAAATTTGCGGAAAAGACTTAGACAATGAAGTTGTTGAAGTTGTGAATGCAGATAGCTACCTTGCAACGATTAATGAAGATGCAGATTTAGAATTTACTTTAATCATTGAAAAAGGTATAGGTTATGTGCCTTCTGAAGAAATTCAAAATTTCTTAGATCCTGAATTTATAGCACTTGATGCGTTCTTTACTCCGGTAAAACATGCGGTTTATGATATAGAAAAAGTGCTTTTTGAAGATAATCCAGATTATGAAAAAGTTGTTTTTACAATCACAACTGATGGTCAAATTTCACCAAGTGACGCTTTTAAAAATGCTTTAGAAGCAATGTATAAACAATTATCAGTGTTTGATAAAATCACTAATGCACAAAGCGTTGTAAGAAGTCAAACACCAAATAATGAAGTAGAACATGTAAAATTACTTCAAAATATAACTGAGTTAAATTTAAGTGCAAGAAGTTTTAACTGCTTAGAAAAAGCAAATGTAGTTTATATTGGTGAACTTGCTTTAATGAGTGTTAGCGAACTTGCAGATTTAAAAAATCTTGGTAAAAAATCTTTAGATGAGATTAAAAGTGTAATGGAATCTATAGGTTTCCCTATAGGAAATTCAAAACTCAGTGATAGTGCAAAAGAAACGCTAAAGAAAAAAATTACAGAATTAAAAGCACAAAATGAAGGATAATCAATGAGACATAGACATGGATATAGAAAGTTAGGTCGCACTTCAACTCATCGTGCAGCCTTATTAAAAAACCTTACCATTGCTATTATTAAAGCAGGTAAAATAGAAACAACATTACCTAAAGCAAAAGAATTAAGAGGTTATGTTGAAAGATTGATCACTCGTGCAAGAAAAGGTGATTTCAATGCTCACAGAGCAGTTTTTGCTAGCTTGCAGGATAAAGAAGCTACAAATAAACTTGTAACAGAAATTGCACCTAAATTCGCAGATAGAAATGGTGGTTATACAAGAATTATCAAAACAAGAATCCGCCGTGGCGATGCTGCAGAAATGGCTTTCATCGAATTCGTAGCTTAATTTTTAGCCTTTTTAAAGGCTAAAAACTTCTTATTTTTATTTATTTACTTACTATTTTTTGTATTTTTATCCATTTTTTGCTACTATTAATCTTTTTAACTACAAAAAAGGAAAAAAATGCAAGAAAATTCAAGATTACGCATAGCTATACAAAAATCAGGTCGTTTAAGTAAAGATTCTATTGCCTTGCTTGAGTCCATAGGCGTAAAACTTCGCATACATGATCAAAGTTTAATTGCTTTTTCTACAAATTTACCTATTGATTTACTTAGAGTAAGAGATGATGATATACCAGGGTTAATTTTTGATGGAGTGGTAGATCTTGGCATAGTTGGGGAAAATGTTTTAGAAGAAAATGAGTTAGAAAGAAAATCAAAAAACGAAAATGCAGATTTTATAATGCTTAAAAAGCTTGATTTTGGTGGGTGCCGCTTGTCTTTAGCATTACCAGAAAATAGTGAGTATAAAGGTATAGAAAGTTTTAAAAATTTACGCATAGCAACATCTTATCCACAGCTTTTAAAGCGTTTTATGGAAGAAAATAATATCCCCTATAAAACTTGTATGTTAACAGGCTCAGTTGAAGTAGCACCAAGTGCAAATTTAGCTGATGGAATTTGTGATTTAGTTTCAAGTGGAGCTACTTTAAAAGCAAACGGACTTAAAGAAGTTATGGTAATTTATAAGTCAAAAGCTTGCATTATCCAAAGAAAAGAAAGTTTAGCTTCACACAAACAAGAATTAATCGATAAATTACTCATTAGAATTCATGGAGTTATGCAAGCAAGAGAGTCAAAATACATCATGTTGCATGCTCCTATTGAAAAGCTAGAAAAAATCACAGCCTTGTTACCAGGTGTTGAAAAACCTACAATTTTACCTTTAGAAAATGATAAAGCTAGAGTGGCATTACATATGGTAAGTCAAGAAAATTTATTTTGGGAAACTATGGAAGCTTTGAAAAAAGAAGGTGCAAGTGCGATTTTAGTTTTACCTATTGAAAAAATGCTCTCTTAAAGGATAAAAATGCAAATACTTGATTTTGAAAAATTAAACCAAAACGAACAAGAATTAGCACTCAAGCGTCCTGCTATGAGTGCTAATGCGCAGGTTAAAACCATAGTAGAACAAATTATTGAAGATGTTAAAATAAATGGCGATGAAGCTTTAAAACAAATGGCTATAAAATTTGATAAAGTAGAGTTAAATTCCATCAAACTAAGTGATGAAGAGCTTAGTAATTTAGCAGAGCAAATTGATGATGAGTTAAAACAAGCTATCAAAATAGCTTATGAAAATATCTATAAATTCCACAAAGCTCAAGAAAGTCAAACCATAGAGGTTCAAACCTTTGAAGGGGTAACTTGCAAGGTGCTAACAAGAGCCATTGAAAAAGTAGGGCTTTATATACCAGGAGGCTTAGCACCACTTTTTTCAACCGCACTTATGCTAGCTATCCCTGCTAAAATTGCAAAATGTAAATTCATAGCCTTAGCTTCCCCAGCGCCATTACATCCTGCCATTGCTTTTGTGGCAAAACTTTGCGAAGTTGATGCAGTGTATCAAATAGGTGGAGCAGGAGCCATAGCAGCGCTTGCTTATGGAACGCAAAGTGTGCAAAAAGTGGATAAAATTTTTGGCCCAGGAAATGCCTTTGTAACTGAAGCCAAAAAGCAAGTTAATAATCATGGAGTAGCTATTGATATGCAAGCAGGGCCTTCTGAAGTGTTAGTTTTAGCAGATGAGTTTGCTAATACTAAATTTATAGCTTCAGATTTACTCTCTCAAGCTGAACATGGAGCAGATTCTCAAGCGATTTTAGTTTGTACAAGTGAAAAATTAGCCAAAGAAGTAGATAATGAAGTTGCTTTACAGCTTGAAAAACTCTCGCGTAAAGAAATTGCTTCAAAATCTTTAGCACACTCTAAAATCATTCTTGCAAAAGATATAAAACATGCCATAAGTATTTCAAATGACTATGCACCCGAGCATTTGATCATTCATACACAAAATCCATCTAGCTTACTTGATGATATTATGCATGCAGGTTCGGTATTTTTAGGTGAGTATTCTCCAGAATCTATGGGAGATTATGCAAGTGGAACAAATCACGTATTACCAACTTATGGTTTTACCAAGTCTTATTCTTCACTAGGGCTTGCTGATTTTATGAAAAGAATGACTGTACAAGAACTTAGCAAAGAAGGCTTTAAAAAGCTTGGTCCTGTGGTGGAAATTTTAGCAGCAGCTGAAGGGCTTGATGGGCATAAAAATGCCGTGAGTTTAAGATTAGAAAGTCTAAAATGAGTGCAAAAATTTTATTTATCGATAGAGATGGTACACTCATTGATGAGCCAAAAGATGATTTTCAAATCGATTCTTTAGAAAAACTTGAGTTTGAAAAAGGTGCTATCAATGCGCTTTTAAAGTTAAAAAATTTTGATTTTAAATTTGTTATGGTAAGTAATCAAGATGGTCTAGGCACAAATTCTTTTCCTAGGGAAAATTTTGACAAGGCTCATGAAAAAATGCTAAGTGTTTTTCAAAGTTGTGGCATAGAATTTGAAGATATTTTTATATGTCCGCATTTTGAGCATGAAAATTGCGCCTGCAGGAAGCCAAAAACTGCCATGCTTGAAAACTATATCAAAAATAAACTTTATGATAAAACCAAAAGTTTTGTTATAGGCGATAGAGACAGCGATATGCTTTTAGCGCAAAATCTTGAAATTCAAGGTTTAAAATACGATAAAAACGATTTTAACTGGGAGCAAATCGCTGATTTTATTTTGCAAAATTACCGCAGTGCCTGTATAGAGCGTAATACCAAAGAAACCCAAATTCAAGTTAAAATGGCTTTTAATGAAAAAGCAAAAGCTAATATAAAAACAAATATCGCATTTTTTGATCATATGTTAGAGCAAATTGCTACGCATGCAAATATATCTTTAGAGATAAGATGCAAAGGGGATTTAGAAGTTGATGAACATCACAGCGTAGAAGATGTCGCACTTGCTTTGGGCGAGGCTATTAAAAATGCACTAGATCAAAAAATAGGTATTGCAAGATATGGCTTTGTTTTACCTATGGATGAGTGCTTGGCAAGTTGTGCAATTGACTTTTGTAATAGACCGCATTTAGTTTATAAGGCTAAGTTTAAAAAAGAAAAGCTTGGAGAATTAAGCACAGAAATGATAGAGCATTTTTTCTACTCACTAAGCTATGCTATGGGTGCGAGTTTGCATTTAAAAGTTAAAGGCAAAAACGATCATCACAAAGCCGAAGGACTTTTTAAAGCCTTTGCAAGAGCTTTAAAAATGGCTATAAAAATAGAAAATGAAAACCTAGCAAGCTCTAAAGGAGTGATATGAAAATTTTTTTTATAATGCAAGTGTTTGTAAAATATGATCACTTATTATGTTATATGAGACTTAACAATGAAACAAAAAGATAATGTTATAGAAGCTTTTAAAAATAATAATAACTTTGCAACTTTAAGTCAGCTTTATATGCTGACAGATGTTAGTAAATGGGAAACAAAAACACCTTTTGCAAGTATTAGAAGAATATTACAAACAAATAAAGAATTTTATAAAATCACAGCAGGACTTTGGGGTTTAACAGAGAAAAAGCATGAGATTGAAAAAAAATTAAATTTGATAAATAACGAATGTCAGTTTAGTCATTCTTATTATCAAGGGCTTATTGTCTCAATTGGAAATTTAAGAGGCTTTCAAACTTTTGTTCCTAGTCAAGATAAGAATAAATATTTTATGGATACTAGGTTAGGCGACTTGGCTACTTTAGATTCTCTTTATAGTTTTACATATGATGAATTGACACAAAAAGCTAAATTTAGCGATTGTATTTGGTTTAATGAACGAAAAATGCCTCATGCTTTTTATGAGGTAGAGCATTCTACTAATATAAAAAATTCTATTAACCGTTTTTATGAGCTTCAGGATTTTAGAGCAAAATTTTTTATTGTTGCGCATAAAAATAGATATAGAGAATTTCAAAATATAATTTCGAATTCTATTTATGAAAAAATAAAAGATATTGTATATTTTGCAGATTATGAGAGTATTGCTAAGCAATATGAGAAAGAGAGTGTAAAATATGAAATGGGAATTTAATTTTTCAAGAAAGTGTTTATCATGAAACTAGCTATTATAGATACAGGTTGTGCGAATTTAGCTTCACTTGCTTTTGCACTCGAGCGTTTAGGACAAAAAAGTATTATCACGCATGATTTAAAAGAACTCTCGCAAGCAGATAAGCTTTTGCTTCCTGGGGTTGGCACCGCAGCTAAAGCAATGGCTAATCTACAAGCACTTAATTTAGAAAATTTTATCCAAACTACCACAAAACCACTTTTAGGCATTTGTCTTGGTATGCAAATTTTGGGTAAATTTTCAGAAGAATTACACCAAAAAACACTTGGTATTATGTCTTTTGAAACACAAAAATTCCAAGAAAAAACAAATTTTACTTTCCCACATATGGGGTGGAATCAAGTCTTTAGCCCTCATGAGCTTTTTAAAGGCTTAGATGGAGCTTATTTTTATTTTGTGCATAGTTATTGTGTGGGGCTAAATGAATACACCATCGCAGAGTGTGAGTATTCTACCAAATTTAGTGCAAGTTTAAATAAAGACAATTTTTATGGTGTGCAGTTTCACCCTGAAAGAAGCGGCGAAGCGGGCGAAGTATTATTAAAAAATTTCATAAATATGTAGGTAAAAATGCAAACTCAAATCATTCCGGCATTAGACTTAATAGATGGTAAAGTAGTAAGGCTTTATAAAGGAAATTATGCTAAAAAGCAAGAATACAGCTTTGATCCTTTAGCTAAATTTCAAGAGTATGAGGCTCAAGGTGTTGCTTGGCTTCATTTGGTGGATTTAAGTGGTGCAAAAGATCCTAGCAAAAGACAACTAAAACTTATAGAAAACCTAGCTTCTAAGATTAGAGTAAATCTTCAAGTAGGTGGAGGAATTCGCACTAAAGATGAAGTTAAAGCTTTGTTTGATAGCGGTGTTAAACGCGTAGTTATAGGCTCTTTAGCGGTTAAAAATAAGCCCCTTACACAAGAGCTTTTAAATGAATTTGGCGTAGAAAGTATAGTCTTAGCGCTTGATAGTATTTGCGTTAAAGATGAGTTTTTTGTGGCTGTTGATGCATGGAGTAAAACAAGCGATGAGAGTTTGTTTGGGCTTTTAAATTTTTATAAAGATGTAAAACATATCTTATGCACAGATATTTCTAAAGATGGCACGATGAGTGGAGCAAACATCACTTTATACAAAGCTTTGCATGAGAAATTTCCACATTTGCAAACCCAAGCAAGTGGAGGCGTGGCGAGCTTAGAAGATTTTAAAAAGCTAAATGGCATAGTAAGTGGTATCATCGTAGGTAAAGCCTTGCTTGATAAAGAATTTAGCATAAAGGAGGCTCAAGAATGCTTACAAAACGCATAATTGCATGTTTAGATGTAAAAGATGGTAGAGTAGTTAAAGGGGTGCAGTTTAAAAATCATGAAGATATGGGAGATGTTATAGAACTTGCTAAATTTTACTCACAAAATGGCATTGATGAACTTGTGTTTTATGATATTACAGCTTCAGCCAAGAATGAGCGTATCAATAGAGCTTGGGTAAGCAAAGTAGCACAAAATATCTCTATACCATTTTGCGTTGCAGGAGGTATAAAAAGCGAAGGTGACGCAAAAGAACTTTTAGCAAATGGTGCTGATAAAATTTCTATTAATTCCCCTGCTTTAAATGATCCTGATTTAATCTCACGCCTTGCAAAAAGCTTTGGAGTTCAATGTGTAGTCGTAGGCATAGATACTTTTAAAGATGAAAACAACGAGCTTTTAGTATATAAATATACCGGAGATGAGAACAAATCTCATCATAGTGGTAAAAAAACACTAGAGTGGGTAAAGCAAGCATGCGAGCTAGGAGCTGGCGAAATCGTGCTAAATATGATGAATCAAGATGGCATGAGAAAGGGTTATGATCTTGATCAACTTACCAAGGTTAGACAAATTTGTCCTGTGCCTTTAGTGGCAAGCGGTGGCGCAGGAGCTAAAGAGCATTTTTTGGACGCTTTTAAACTTGGTGTTGATGGAGCTTTAGCAGCTTCAGTGTTTCATAAAAAACTTATAGATATTAAAGAATTAAAACTATTTTTAAAAGATCAAGGCATACAAATTCGTATTTAAAAGGAAAAACTATGGGTATAAATGAAGAAGAATTCATAAAAAGCATTAACTGGCAAAAGGTAAATAACCTTATCCCTGTGATAATCCAAGATTATCATTCTTGTGAAGTTTTAATGCAAGGTTTTATGAATGAAGAAGCTCTAAGAGAGAGTTTTAAGCACCAAAAGGTTGTATTTTACTCACGCACTAAAGAGCGTTTGTGGATGAAAGGTGAGCAAAGTGGGAATTTCTTGCATATCATAGATATGGGACTTGATTGTGATAGAGATTGTATTTTAATCCTTGTAAAAGCTCAAGGCGCTACTTGTCATACAGGCGATACTTCTTGTTTTGAAACGCTTTCTAAAAAAGCTGATTTTGTATTTTTATCGCGTCTTGAAAGACTTATCAACTCACGCAAAAACACTTGTGCAAGCTCTTCTTACACGGCTGAACTTTTTTCAAAAGGCACTAAACGCATAGCACAAAAAGTAGGTGAAGAAGGCGTTGAAACCGCTTTGGCTGCTACTATTAAAGATAAAGATGAGTTGATAAATGAAGCAGCTGATTTACTTTATCATTTAGAAGTGTTATTAGCTGATGCGGATTTGAGTTTAAATGATGTGATTGCTAAATTAAAAGAAAGAAATAAAAGTTAAGCGTGATTTCTCACGCTTAATTAAGCAATATTTTTGAAAAGATTCACTAGCTATATCGAGTAATTTAAAAAAAACTTTACACATTAAAATCTAATTTTTGATTTATTTTCTACTTTTTAATTTCATTTTATTTGTATTTTTGGAACACTTATTGCTTTGTCTTGGCTAAGCAATAGTAGATTGTGAAGTAATCACAAAGCAATATTTTTTAAAGGATTTAATTATGATGAGATCTCTTTGGGCTGGGGTTTCAGGACTCCAAGCACACCAATACGCAATGGATGTAGAAGGTAATAACATAGCCAATGTTAATACATTTGGTTTTAAATATTCTCGTGCGGATTTCTCAACGCTTATGAGTCAAACTTCTAAGATAGCTACAGCTCCAGATGGCAACCTAGGTGGTAAAAACCCTATGCAAGTTGGACTTGGTGCAGGTGTAAATTCTACTACTAGAATTCACTCTCAAGGTAATATCCAAACTACAGATAAAAATACCGATATGGCTATCAATGGTGATGGATTTTTCATCGTTTCAAATGATGGTGGCACTACGCAGTTTTTCACCCGTGCAGGGGACTTTAAAACAGACGCAGTAGGAAATTTTGTAGATAATAACGGCTACACGGTTCAAGGCTGGAATTATAATCAAGAAACGGGTCAAATTGACTCCTCAACTTCAGTGCAAGATATAGTTATCCCACCTGGTATGAGTATGCCTGCTAGAGCAAGTACTTCAGTAAGCCTTACAGCAAATTTAGATAGTGGTAATACTTTAGGTATGAATGCTTCTGCTAAGCGTCCTATCTATGCACTAGATTCTACTCATGGTATGAGAAATGATACAGGAACAGCAATAGATGAAAACGATACTGGCCATACTGAGTTTTATACTACTTCTAAAAGTGGAGCCCAAGTAACTGAAAAAGGTGTGGATATGGGTGTAGTGTTTAACGCTCAAGGTGAGGGTTTGAATCTAAGAAGTGGGCAAGGTATGTGGGTAAGTTTTGCAGATGCCAAACATACTTCAAATATCAAAATGGATCCTGATCTACCACAAGATCCTACTAAATGGCAGCGAGATTCTAACTATACATTTTGGGGTTTTAAACAACCAGATGGAACAATGGTAAATGCAGTTTTAGATATTAACATTAATGGTGTAAATATAAGAGCTGAAGGTGTAGGGCAAGAAACTTTTATCAATGCTATCAATGCTAAAACAGCTGAAACTGGTGTAGTGGCTTCGGTAGTAAATGGTCAAATCACTTTTACCAATGATAATAGCACTGGAACTACGGCAAAATCTAAAAACTTAGATATCACTATAAATGCTGCAACTACGGCAGGTGGACAAGTTACTATACCACAACTTCCAGGAGAAGGAGCTAATGTAACGCAAGATAATATACAAGTTCGAGGAACACCTAGAAGAGCTTGGTTAGGAACTACAAATGGGCAACCAGACGGTGGTGCTAAAACTACAGTTCAAGTTATTACAGCACATGAATATATTTATAGTCCAAATAATGTAGATATAGGTCCAAATCCTGTTCCTGGAGCTAATGATCAGCAAAATGCTAATATGCCAAATCCTACAGGACAAAGAACCTTCCATACTACTGAGGATTTAAGAGAGCTTTTACAAAGAGATGCAAGATATGCAGTAGATTATGATGGAAGCGGAAGTATAGTTAATTGGCAAAATGGTGGCGTTGGAGCTGATGCTAATCCTGGTGTAGAAGTAGTAGTAGAAAGTGATGGTAGATTTAAAATAACTAATCCTAAAAGTGAAAATTCAAAAGACATGACTTTTAAAGTTACAGGTTTTTCAGATGAGGTAAATAAAATCGCTACCAATGATAAATTCACAGCTATGTTTAGTGCCTTAGATGGAAATTTCAACGCAGGTAATAATGAAAAGTATTCTCAAGATATGTACTTATCAGCTCATACTGCTAGTATAGAAATCTTTGACTCATTAGGAACTAGACATGAGCTAACTGTGCAATTTACCAAACAAACTAAAACAGCAGATGGTGGGGCTGAATGGTCTATCATCATCTCAGTGCCTGAACCTGCAGAGATTAATTTTAGTGGTGATGGAGCTCCGGGAAATATAGTAGTAGGAAATTTAAGATTTGGTAATGATGGTTCGCTTCAAAGCTATACACCAAATGTATTAAATTTCACCGGAAACAACGGCTCAAAACCTGATCAAGTTATAAAACTTGACTTTGGAACAACAGGTGGTTTTGATGGTTTAACAAGCTATGATAAAGACTCATCTACTACTAAACAAGAAACAGATGGTTACACAGGGGGTAATCTAAAGCCAGATGCATTAAGAACTGATGAGAATGGTTATATCTATGGAGAATTTACAAATGGTAAAACTCTAGCGCTAGCTAAGGTTGCTCTAGCTACTTTCCCAAATAATATGGGTCTTGAAGAAATGGGTAATAACCTTTATAAAGCGACAGCAAACTCAGGAACAGCTACCATAGGCCATGCAGGCGAAGGTGGTAGAGGGGGCTTAAAAGGTTCAGCCATAGAAATGTCGAATGTGGATTTAAGTCGTGCATTAACAGAGCTTATCGTAATCCAAAGGGGTTATCAAGCAAACTCAAAAACGATTACCACAAGTGATCAGCTTTTAAATACTTTGCTTCAATTAAAACAATAATCTTAACCCAAGGTTTTAAAAACCTTGGGATCAAGCTTTACAAGGTTATCGAGGTAGCCTTGTAATACTTGATAGCCTTGAAGCCTTCAATCTATTGCTAACTCACTTCTTTCTTGCCTTAAGGAGTGAGTAGCATGATTTGCATATCGACAAGTTAAAATAAAAATTTATAAAGCTAATCATCTATTAATAGTTTTGATCATTGCAAATTTAAAATATTTTGTTTTGCTATTATGATTAAAAACACTAAAATTATCAAGAAAAATATAAATATTGTTTATTGATATAAAGTTTTTTGAAAAAGGTTCGATATAGTCAGTGAATCTTTTCAAAAATATTGCTTAATTAAGCGTGAGAAATCACGCTTAACTTCTTTTTGATTTTATTTAACTTTCTTTTATTAATCAAACTTAGATAAGAAATCAAAGATAAAAATGTGCAAGTTCCTAAAATAAGTGATAAAAATATAGGTGTATTAGCATTTAAAAGACTTACTAAAAATGCCATTACTCCTGCCATAGCAAATTGTGCTGCACCTAAGAGTGCTGAAGCACTGCCTGCATTTTGTTTTGATCTTGCCATGGCTAAGGTTGTGGTATTTGGCAGGATAAAACCCAAACTTGCTATGATAAAACACAAAGGAATTTCAAAAGCCCAAAAACCTAGCTCAAAAGTTGCACCCAAAATGAGTAAAAAAGTTAAAAAAGTAATCACCATAAGCGCTCTAGGGAGTATATAATAAGGAGAAAATCTAAGGACTAATCTTGCATTGATATTTGCACATATAACAAAGCTTAGAGCATGAGCTCCAAAAAGGGCTGCGTATTGTTGCTCGCTTAATCCAAAAACGCGTGTAAAAACAAAAGATGAGCCGGTTAAATAAGCAAAAAAACCTGCAAATATTAAATTTCCACAAAGCAAATACACTACAAAACGGCGATCTTTTAAAACTTTTTTGTAACTTTTTGTAACCTCTTTGTGATTGATTTTTTTTCCTTGGGTGTTGTGATTGCTTTCTTTTAGAACAAAAATAACAAGCAAAAATAAAATAAAGCCTAAGATAAACAATGTTAAAAATATACTACGCCAAGAAAAAAATTCAAGTAAAATTCCACCAAAAGTAGGAGAAAGCATAGGTGCTAAAGAAGTAAAAACCATCATTAAAGCATAAACTCCTGCTGCTTCTTTAAGCTCAAAAACATCATTTACTATAGCTCTTGCTACGACTACACCCACGCAACCCCCTAAAGCTTCAAAAAAACGCAAAGCTATAAAAGCATGAATGGAATCAACTAAAACACAAGCAATACTTGAAGAAATAAAAATAAAAAGTCCTATATATAAAGGTTTTTTTCTTCCATACACATCACTTAATGGTCCATATAAAAGCTGACCTAAAGAAAAGGCGATGAAAAAACTTGCAAGAGAAAGTTGAGTGTAAAAAGAATTTGTTTGAAAGCTTTTTTCTACTTCATTTAAAGCAGGTAAATACATATCAGTTGAAAGTGGTGCTATGGCAGATAAAAAGCCTAGTATGATAATGAGTTTGAGTTTTTCAAAACCTTTTATTTGGGTGTGTTTTTGCATAAAATTTCCTAAAGTCTTTTTACCATTGTATAGCAAAAAGTCTAAAATAAACAATAATTTACATTTTTTAAAGGCAAATAAGATAAAATTAAACTAAAAATAATCAAGGAAAAATTATGAATATGCCTTTTAGTGATGAGGAATTAATCGAACCTGTAAAAGCCAGTCTAGCTAAAACTATGCATATTTTAGAAAATGATGGCGGAGGGCTTGATTTTTTGGGTGTGAAAAATGGTGTAGTTTATGTGAAGCTAACCGGAGCTTGTCATGGCTGCCCAGCTAGTGGGACGACTTTGAAATATGGCTTGGAAAAACAACTTAAAATCGATATACATCCAGATATTACTATAGTAAATTTAGCAGGTGGGGAAAGCGAATTTGCAAAATTATAAAAAAATAGCCATAGAATGTTTTTACAAAAAAGATTTTAAAAATGCTAAGATGTATTTTTCTCTTGCTTATGAAAAGCGTAAAAATAAGAGACTTTTAACTTTTATTAATATTTGTGATTTGGCTTTAAGAAGCCCTGAAGAAGCTTTTGTTTTTTTTGAATTTTTTATGCAAAATTATAAAAATACTAAAGTAGATAAAGACTTAGAAAAACTCATTAATCTTAGCCAAAGTGTGCAGTTTGAAGAAGATAGCGAAGATTTTGAGGGCTTGAGTTATCAAGATTTTTTACTTAGCGAAGCAAAAGTTGGGTTTAAACAAGCCTTAGAAAATGTTATAATATCTAATAAACTTATTATTAACGATAAAGAAGATTTTGTGGATTTTTTAGAAAAGCTTTTAGAACATGGTTATAAAGATATGCTCGTAGCTTATATGGAAGATGTTTCAGCGCATTTTTATTCTAATTATAGATTTATTAAGCTTAGTGAGAAAATCAAGGAATTAAATTATGATAGTAAAGATTGAAAATACTTTCATTTGTGATAATTCTAATGAATGCGAAAAAGATTGTTTTTTCTTAAAAACTACTCAAAATGAAAAATTTCTTCATCAAGCTTTAGAAAAACAAGCAAAAGTTATTGGCATTGGCGAATGCAAGAAGCTTTTAAATATAGATGAAAATATTAAAATCATAGGCATTACAGGCACAAATGGCAAGACAACTACTGCAGGGGCTATTTACTCTATCTTGCTTGATTTAGGTTATAAATGTGCTTTAATGGGAACTAGGGGTAGTTTTATAAATGATAAAAATATCACTCCAAAAGGCTTAACTACTGCTCCTATTTTACAAACCTTAGAGCTTTTATCTTTAGCAAGTAAGGAAAAATGTGAATTTTTGATTATGGAAGTAAGCTCGCATGCTTTGGTGCAAAATCGCATTGAAGGGCTTGAGTTTAAGGCTAAAATTTTTACTAATATCACTCAAGATCATTTAGATTTTCATGGGGATTTTCAAAACTACCAAGCGGCAAAAGAAAGTTTTTTTACCGATGAGTGTATGAAATTTATCAACAAAGATGCAAAAGCTATAAATTTTAATGTCAAAGGTGCTTTTACTTATGGAGTGGAAAATCCAAGTTATTACCACATTAAAGCTTATGCTTTAAAAAATGGCATTGAAGCTGTGGTAAATTTTGGTAAAGAAACTTTTATGATTGATTCTTCTTTGGTGGGGCTTTTTAATCTTTATAATCTTTTGGCTGCAAGTGCTTGTGTAAATGAACTTGTTAAGCCAAATTTAAAAGAGCTTGAAAAGGCTATTAGTAATTTTGGTGGCATTGAGGGTAGAATGCAAGTGGTTGCAAAAGATGTGATTGTAGATTTTGCTCATACGCCCGATGGCATAGAAAAAGTTTTAGATGCTTTAAAATATCGTGATTTGATTGTAGTTTTTGGAGCAGGGGGAGATAGAGATAAAACTAAGCGTCCGTTAATGGCTAAAGTTGCCAAACACTATGCTAAAAAACTCATCATCACAAGTGATAATCCGCGTTCAGAAGAGCCAATGGATATAATTAATGATATTTTAAATGGTATAGAAAAAGATGAGAGTATTTTTGTAGAATGTGATAGAAAAGAAGCGATCAAAAAAGCATTAGAGCTTAAAACAAAAGATGATTTTGTAGTGATTTTAGGTAAGGGCGATGAGACTTATCAAGAAATCAAGGGTGTAAAATATCCTTTTAACGATAAAGAAGTAGTATTAGAGATATTAAAAGAAGGAAAATAAATGTTTGAAAATATGGATTTTTCTAAAATGGGCGAGCTTTTAACTAAGGCTCAAGAAAAAGCAAATGAATTAGAGCAAGAAGCTTTAAAAAAAGAATTTAGTGCAAAAAGTGGTGGTGGTTTAGTAAAAGTTAGTGCTAATGGAAAAGGTGAAATCATCGATATAAACATTGATGATTCTTTGTTAGAAGATAAAGAGTCTATGCAAATTTTACTAATAGCAGCGATTAATGATGTGATGAAAATGGTAGAACAAAATAAAAAATCAATGGCTAGTAATTTATTTAGCGGAATGGGAATGCTATGAGAATTTTACTTTGTATTTTGGGTGTAGTTTGCACACTTTTTGCTGTGCCAAGACCGACTTTTAATGATTTTTTGGGTTGTTATGAAAAAAATAAAGCTAGTATGTTGATTTATGAGGGCTTACCTGCCTTTGCTTTAAATGAAAATACTTTAGCAGTAGTTAAAACTAAAAACGCGAAATTAAACAGCTATACTAAATATGATCCCTTTTTAAATTTGTATTTAGTAAAAACAGATTTTAGTTTAATTCCTGCACCTATGGGAAATGAAGAAGATTTAACACGCAATAGTTGGGTGGGAATTTTAGATAGCAATAAAAGCTATATAGGACATTTGAAGTATTTTGGGCAAAGTTTGACAGAGCGTGATCAACTTGACTTTGCTTCTAAAATCGGAGAACTTAACTCGCCGTGTTGTAAAATGCTTGGTATAAGTTTAGAAGATGGCAAACTTATAGGTAATCGTTATTTAAAACACTTTGCAAAATATCCTGATGCTTATTGGGGTGATATAGGTGTGGATTTTGATATGCGTGATGGCAAAATTTATGTTAAAAATGTGCGTAAAAATGGACAATTTTTACTTAATGATGAGCTTGTGAGTGTTGATGGACAAGCTTATGATGATTTAAGAAAACTAAATGAAAAAATTTTATTTGCTGATCGCGGTGCAACTTTATACTTTAATGTATTAAGAGATAATAAAGATGTTAATATCTCCACTATGGTTTTTGATAAAGACTTGGGTGCATTTGCTAAGCCTAAAAAAGTGGTTCAAGCTAAGCCAAGTTCTTTTTATAGCAATCTAGGATTGCGCGTAGATATGAAAATGAATATTACAGAAGTTACTCCAAATTCTAAAGCGCAAATGGCTGGATTTTTAAAAGGGGATAAAATTTTAAGAATTAATAATCAAAAAATCAACAATTTTAATGAACTTCAAGCTGTTTTAGCTCAAGCTAATACTTTTGATATTCTAGTCTCAAGACAAGCAAGCAATATCCCTTCAGCGAAAAATAATGACTTTGAGCATTTTAATAAAGGATACTTTGACTTTTTTATAAGGCTAAATAAGTGATTTTAGAAAAATTCAAACAGCATTTAGAGCAAAATTTTCCTAAAACTCAAAGCTTTCATCCATTTTTTAATGAAGCTTTAAAATGGATGTTAGAAGCTGGTGGGAAGCATTTTAGAGCCCAACTGCTTTTGGGTATAGTTAATGCTAAAAATCCTGCTTTGTTTGAAAAGGCTTTAAATGCAGCTTTGGCTTTGGAATTTATCCACACTTACTCTTTAATACACGATGATTTACCTGCTATGGATGATGCTTCTTTGCGTAGAGGAAAGCAAACTTTACACAAAAAATATGATGAAACTACGGCTATTTTAGTGGGCGATGCTTTAAATACTCAAGCTTTTTTACTTCTTTCTAAGCTTGATTTAAAAGAAAATGTTAGATTAAAACTCATAGAAACTCTAGCCTTTAATGCAGGGCTTGGTGGTATGATTATCGGGCAAGCTATTGATTGTTATTTTGAAGATATGCCTTTAAATTTAGAGCAAGTTGAGTTTTTGCACATTCATAAAACTGCAAGATTGATTGCAGCGGCTTTAAAAATGGGTTGTGAAATTTGTGAGTTAGATGAAAAAGAATGCGAGCAAATTTATGAAATAGGGCTTTTGATAGGATTAGTTTTTCAAATCAAAGATGATATTATCGATGCGACTTTAGATACTCAAGAAGCAGGAAAGCCAACTCATAATGATTTGCATAAAAATTCTTTTGTTAAACTTTTAGGTTTAGAAGGTGCTAAAAAGGCAAAAGATGATAAAATTGCTTTATGTGAAGAAAAAATGAAAAATTTAGACTCTAAGCTTGCTAATGAGCTTCAAATTTTGATTGATAAATATTTAAAAGGTTAAACAATGTTACAAAAACAAGCCAACACTATAAGATTTTTATGTGCGGATATGGTGCAAAAAGCAAATTCAGGCCACCCAGGTGCTCCAATGGGTTTAGCAGATATTATAAGTGTTTTAAGTACTCATTTAGTGCATAATCCAAAAGATCCTACATGGTTAAACCGCGATAGATTAGTCTTTTCAGGTGGTCATGCTAGTGCTTTGCTTTATAGCTTTTTACATTTGAGCGGTTATGATGTAAGTTTAGAAGATTTAAAAAATTTCCGTCAATTACACTCTAAAACCCCAGGTCATCCTGAAATTTTCACTCCAGGTGTTGAAATCGCCACAGGACCTTTAGGACAAGGCATTGCAAATGCGGTTGGTTTTGCTATGGCAGCTAAAAAAGCAAGTTTGCTTTTGGGTGAGGATATTATCAATCATAAAGTATATTGTTTATGCGGTGATGGAGATTTACAAGAAGGAATTTCTTATGAGGCTTGTTCTTTAGCAGGTGTGCATAATCTTGATAATTTAATCATCATTTATGATAGCAATAATATTTCAATTGAAGGTGATGTGGCCATTGCTTTTAATGAAAATGTAAAAGAGCGTTTTAGAGCGCAAAATTTTGAAGTACTTGAGATAGATGGGCATGATTTTGAGCAAATTGATTTAGCATTAAAAACTGCTAAAGAAAGCAAAAAGCCTTGTTTAATTATCGCTCATACTACCATAGCTAAAGGAGCTTTAGATCTTGAGGGAAGTCATCATTCTCACGGAGCACCTTTGGGTGAAGAGCTTATAAAAAAGGCAAAAGAGGCTTTAGGTTTTGATCCACAAAAAACTTTTGAAATCCCAGAAGAAGTTAAAATTCGCTTTAGTGGGGCAATAGAACTTGGGGATTTAGCACAAGCTAAATGGAATCAAAAAGTACAAAATTTAAATGCAGAGAAGCAAGCATTGCTAAAAGAGCTTTTAGAACCTGATTTTTCAAAAATACAATTTCCTGATTTTAAAGGACAAGATTTAGCTACTAGAGATAGTAATGGTGTGATTTTAAATGCTATCGCTAAAGCCTTACCGGGATTTTTAGGTGGTAGTGCAGATTTAGGTCCATCAAATAAAACTGAACTCAAAGATATGGGCGATTTTCCAAATGGAAAAAATATCCACTATGGTATAAGAGAGCATGCAATGGCTGCTATATCAAATGCTTTTGCAAGATATGGTTTGTTTTTGCCTTATTGTGCTACTTTTTTTATATTTAGTGAGTATTTAAAACCTGCTGCAAGAATAGCAGCTTTGATGAGGGCTAAACACTTTTTCATCTTTACTCACGATAGTATAGGTGTAGGTGAAGATGGCCCAACACACCAACCTATAGAGCAGCTTAGCACTTTTAGAGCTATGCCAAATTCATTGACATTTAGAGTAGCTGATGGGGTTGAAAATGTAAAAGCATGGCAGATTGCACTTAAAACTAATATGCCAAGTGTTTTTGTTTTATCGCGTCAAAAGTTAAGTGCTTTAAGCGAGCCTGTTTTTGGAGATGTTGAAAATGGGGCTTATTTATTAGAAGAAAACGCAAATGCACAATTTACACTTTTAGCAAGTGGTAGTGAAGTGTCATTATGTGTAAAAACAGCTAAGATTTTAAAAGAAAAAGGTGTGATTGCTAATGTGGTTTCTATGCCTTGTTATGAGTTATTTATTGCTCAAGAAAAATCTTATAAAGAAAGAATTTTACAAGGTAAGGTTATAGGCGTGGAAGCTGCAAATTCAAACGAGCTTTATAGAATTTGTGATGAGCTTTATGGTATAGAAAGTTTTGGTGAGAGTGGTAAAGATAAAGATGTATTTGAGCATTTTGGATTTAGTGAGGAGAAATTAAGCTCATATATTTTAAGTCTATGTAATGAAAAATAAAATAATCAAAGATGTTAAAAATCAAGAATGCATTTTTAGCGTCTTTGGTATATGGGATAAAACAAGCGTAGGAAAATTGGAAAAATTAGATTTTCCTACTCAAAAAAATATTATTTTTGATTTTGCAAATTTAGATTTTATAGATACTGCCGGAATTAGGTATTTTCTAGCTTTAGAAAATGAATTTAAGCAAAAAGGTTTTGAACTTAGTAGGATAAATCTTAAAAGTGAGCATGCTAAGCTTTTTGAACTTTGTCAAAAACACTACAAAAGCTTTTGTGATTCTTATGAAGATAAAAAAACAATCAAAGATTTTTTTGAAAATTTAGGAAAGAAAGTTGCAAATTCTTTTACAATTTTAGTGCAGTTTTTAAATTTCATAGGACTTATTATTTATACTTGTTTTAAAACACTTTTAAACCCTAAAAAACTTCGCTTTAAGGCATTTTTATATCATGTAGAAAATAGCGCTATTAATGCTTTACCTATTATTATGCTAACTTCATTGCTTGTGGGTGTGGTGCTTGCTTATCAAGCTGCGTATCAACTTGCACAATTTGGAGCTAATATTTATATTGTCGATTTAATGGGAATTTCTGCCACTAGAGAGCTTGCACCATTAATTAGTGCTATTGTTATTGCAGGCAGGAGTGCAAGTTCTTATACAGCTCAAATTGGAGTAATGAAACTTACTGATGAAATTGATGCGATGAAAACTATGGGTTTTAAAGAAAGTGAATTTATCATTTTACCTAGAGTTTTAGCTTTAGCGCTTGCTATGCCTTTGGTAGTAATAGTAGCTGATATTTTAAGTATTATAGGTGGAATTGTAGTTGCTTGGTTTAGTTTAGAAATTAGTGCGAGTGAGTTTATGAGTCGTTTTAAAGAAGCAGTGGAGCTAAAACATATTATCATAGGACTTATAAAAGCACCTATTTTTGGATTTTTGATTGCTTCTATTGCTTGTTTTAGAGGATTTTTTGTACAAAAAACTACCGAAAGCATAGGTGTTTATACGACAAAAAGTGTGGTAAATGCTATTTTTTGGGTGATAGCTTTTGATGCGATTTTCTCTGTATTTTTGACAAAGGCTGGATTTTGATTATAAAGGCTAAAAATATCAGCACTTATTTTGGAAGTAAATGTGTACATGAAGATATTAGCTTTGAAGTGCAAGATAATGAAATTTTTGGCATTTTAGGTGGTAGTGGTAGTGGTAAATCTGTGCTTTTAAGACAAATGTTAATGCTTGAGCATTTTGATAAGGGAGAGTATGAAATTTTAGGTAAGAGATTACAAAATATAAGCGATGAAGATGCTTTGTTTTTGCAAAAACAATGGGGTGTTGTTTTTCAATATGGAGCATTATTTAGCTTTTTTAATATACTTGAAAACATTAGCATACCTTTGGTTGAATACACAAAACTTAGTAAAAACGACATTAAAGAAATAGCTATGATGAAGCTTAAGATGGTAGGGCTTGATGAGAGCGTGGCAAAGCTTTATCCTAGTGAGTTAAGTGGGGGTATGAAAAAAAGAGTGGCCATGGCTAGAGCTTTGGCACTTGATTCTAAATTACTTTTTTTAGATGAGCCAACTTCAGGGCTTGATCCTTATAGCTCAAGAGAATTTGATGAGTTACTTTTGAGTTTAAAACAAAGCTTTAAATTATGTGTAGTCTTAATTACTCATGATAAAGAGAGTATGAAAAATGTTTTAAACCGCTTTTTGATTATAGAAGAAAAAAAAGTTGGTTTTTTGGGAAATGTCGAGGCTTTGCAAGAGCAAAATCCAAGACTTTATGAGAGGTTTATGCAATAATGGAAAACAAAGCAAATTATATTTTGATTGGAATTTTTGTTTGTGTGTTATTTTTTATCAGTTTGTTTTTTATAGTGTGGTATGGAAATTTAAAAGATGAAAAATCATTCAAATATTATGAAATTTATATGGAAGAATCAGTTGCAGGACTTAGTGTAAAAGCTCCAGTTAAATTTTTAGGAGTAGATGTTGGAAGTGTTGAAAACATCAGTATAGATAGCTCAAGTAAGCAACTAAGAGTAAAAATTTTAGTTAAGCTTGATTCTAGTTTGGTTGTTAAAACAGATACTTATGCAAGTTTGCAAATTCAAGGCATAACAGGATTTAAATTTATTCAGCTTGCAGGAGGTAGTGAGGAAGCTAGTGTTTTGAGAGCAGGCGATGATGTTTATCCTATTATAAAATCAAAAGAAAGTTTTTTTGCAAGCATAGATAAGCAAACTTCAAATTTATTAGAACTAATCACAAGTTCAAAAATAAAATTAGAAAAACTCTTAAGTGATAAAAATTTAAAAAACATAGAGCAAATTTTGCAAAATTCATCAGAATTTTCTGCACATTTAAATGCTAATGTACCAGCATTTTTAGCAAATTTAAATAAAACAAGCTCTAAACTTGGCAAAAGTGCAGATGAATTTTCAAATTTTTTAAACAATGCTAATGGCCAACTTAATGAGCTTAATAAAAGTAGAATGCTCTTAAATGAAAATTTGGATATTTTAAGAGTTTTGTTTTTAGATTTTACGCAATTATTAAATATTTTAAAGCAAAATCCTTCAGATATAATTTATAAAGATAAGGCTACTCAATATGCTCCAGGAGAATAAAATGAGATATTTATATATTAGTTTAATAGCTATTTTTTTTAGCGCTTGCTCTTTGATTAATCCAAGTCAAACTTTACCTGCAAATAAATATTTTAGTATTAATTTAGAAAAGCTAGAGCAAAGTCAAAATAAAAAAAATGCAACTATTATAGTTTCCTTACCTAAAGGCTTAGCTTATACTAATGAAATTTTTTATAAAAAAGATTATACTATCAATACCTATGCTTATCATTTTTGGAAAGAAAATCCTGCTTTAATGATAAAATCTTTTTTGGAATTTCATTTGCAAGATTTAGGGGTATTTAAAGCAGTTTTAAATCAAGATAGTCTAGCTAGTGCTGATTATGTTTTAGAAAGTAAAGTGGATATTTTAGAGCAAGATTTTAGTGATGAGTTGCATTCTAAAATAAAGTTTGGTATTAATTTAAATTTAGTGCAAATAAACACTAAAAAACTTATAGCGAGTAAGTACTTTTACTATGAAAAAGAATTAAATGATAATAATCCTCAAATTTTAATCCAAAACTATGATGAGATTTTTTTGCTTTTTGCTAAAGATTTTAGAGTTTGGATAGATCAAAATTTGGAATAAAAAATGCTTTTCTTGTTATAGCAATAACAAGGAAGGTGTATTATGAGAGATGAATTAGAAATCTTACAAAAACATTTAGGACAAGTAGGTTCAAGTATAGATGGTGCGAATTTAAAACATCAAACGCAAAAATTTAGTGAAGATATTACTGATGCTAATGACTTTATAGGTGCTTTGCAAATTTTAGATTCTTCATTGAAAAAAATTTCAAAACTTCTAGAAGATAAAAACTATGAAGATGTGCAAGATAAAGTTTTAATTGCTAGTGAAAGTTTGAAAATAGTAGATAATTGCTCATTTTTAGGTAATGCTTTATTTGATAATAATTATAATGTAAATGTTGGTTCAAAGGCATTTGCTTTTGAAATTTATAATCCTTTAAAAATTTTAGAAACTAGTGATTATGAAGGTATGAAAGCTTATATAGTCGATAAAAGAGAAGAAATAGCTTCTATGCTTAGTGAGCTTGCAGTGGCTATTGCTACTTATAGTCCTAGTCAAAGTTTTGGCGGATCAAGCCATGATTTTATGGGTGATTTTGATTTTACTAAGCTTTTTAAATAACACTAAAGGCTAAAAAGCCTTTAGATTTTTATTTTATAACACCACATGCCATTCTAGCACCGCCACCGCCAAGTGCTGCAGGATGATCGCTGTGATTGTCTCCTCCAAAATGTATCATTAGAGCATGATTTTTAAGCTCATCAAGAGTTTTGATTTTTGGTGCTAATACAGGGTTAGTTGCTTTACCATCTTTTTCTACATAAAGTGGTGGTAAATCCCCTTTGTGACCTTTATCATCCCATGGGCTTGAGTGAGCATCTGTTTTTTCAGGATCCCAGTGTCCACCTGCTTTCATACCTAAACCTTTATCAGTTGCTCCACAATCAGCATTTGCATGAACATGAAAGCCATGAATTCCACTTTCTAAACCTTTAAGATTTGGATAAAATGCTACCCCATAAGGAGTTTGTACTGCTACAACTTCGCCTGCATCTTTATTAGCTTTTTTATCAAGAATTTCCATTTTGATAACTAAATGATCTTTTTGTGCTTTTGGATTAAAATTTTCTAAATTTGCTCCAAATAAAAAGCTTGATGCTAGTAAAGAACCTAGAATGATTTTTTTCATTTTTTCTCCTTTTTTAATTGAAATTAATTATATTGTAACATAAATTCTTAATAAAAAATATTTTTTATTGTATTATATAAATAATCAAAAAACTTATAAAAAGGTATATATGTTAATTTTTCCAAAAGATCTTGAAAAAATCAGTCAAAATGTTTTGAAAAATACTTTTTTTTCTTTATGTTGGTATCAAAAAGATTTTTCAAATGATAAAAATCAAGAAGTTGTATTTAAAGATTATGCTTTAGTATTTATTTTAAAAGGTTCTAAAAGTATTTATACTATGGATAATCAGTTTAATGTAAAAAAAGATGAGCTTGTGTTTTTTACAAAAAATTCTTTTTCCATTAGAGATTATTTAAATGATGAAAATATATATGAATCTATTATTTTGTGTTTTAAGGAAAGTATTTTAATAGAACTTATTTTTAAATATCAAGAATTAATTTGTAAATTAGATTCTCCAAAATATGCTAAAAGTTTATTTAGTTTAAAAACTAATCTGATAACTAAAGGTATTTTCGAGTCTTTCTTACCTTGTATAAATGAATTTAATGAGAAAAATAAATATCTGCTTAGATTAAAATTTGAAGAATTATTTTTGTCTTTATTATATAGTGAAGATAATGCAGAGTTTTTAGCTTTTTTAAAAGCCATTTTAAGTGGTTTTAAATTAGAGCTTTATAAGATGTTTGCATATTGTCAAAATGACTTTGAAAGCGTAGCTTCTATGGCCAAATTTAGTAAAATGGATATAGCAAGTTTTAGTCGTAATTTTAAACAAAGTTTTGGTATTACTCCTAAAGAATGGCTTGATAATAAGCGTTTTGAAAGAGCTAAATTTTTACTTGAATTTTCTACAAAAAATATCACTCAAATTTGTTATGAACTTGGATTTAATTCTCCTGCTTGGTTTATAGCAAGATATAAAAAAAGATATGGCATTACCCCAAAACAAGAACAAAAGTCAAAAAACTTATATTTTTTATCTTAAAAATGATAGATTTTATTTTGGTTTTTTATTAGAATTTGTTAATAAAATTTAAGAAAGGTAACAATTATGAAAAAAAGTATTTTAACTTTGGCCTTATTTGCATTTTGCAGCGTAAATGCTTTAGAGGTTCAAGAATTTAAAGGTTTTGCACATCCTGAAAGTGTATATGTAGATAAAAATGCAGTTTATGTATCTAATGTAGGAAAAGATCTAACTCCGTTAAATAAAGATAATGATGGTTTTATTTCAAAATTAGATAAAGATGGAAAAATTTTGGAATTAGAATTTATAAAAGGTCTTAATACTCCAAAAGGTATGTCTAAAATAGGTGATGTTTTATATGTGGTTGATATTGATATTTTATATGGCTTTGATATAAAAAATAAAAAAGAAATTTTCAAACTTCCTATAAAAAATGCGGTATTTTTAAATGATATTGCTGTGTTAAATAATGACACATTATTAGTTAGTGACACAGGTACAGGATACATCCACAAAGTATTTTTAAAGGATAAAAAATATGAAAACTTTATCCATTTAGATTCAAAATATGGTGGCCCAAATGGATTGTTAATAGATAAAAATACTTTATTTGTAGCAGGTTATGATCCAAGTGATAAAGCAGGCGGGAAAATCATTAGTATTGATTTAAATTCAAAGAAAATTCAAGAATTAAACAAAAAAATAGAACAATTTGATGGCATTGTGTATGATAAAAATAAAAATCTTTTAGTGTCAAGTTGGGGTAAAAATCTTCAAGGATATATTTATACTCTAAAAGACAATAAAGAAATAAAACTTGATTTGGCTTCTATAAAAGGTCCTGCAGATATGTTTTTTGATGGTGAGTATTTATGGGTGCCAAAAATGGCAGAAAATGCTTTAATTAAAGTAAAAATATAAAAACTTTTAAGCCTTTGGGCTTAAAAGTCAAATAATTCCCCAAGCCAACTTTCTTTTTTCTTGTATTTATAGCCGTTATTATGATGGTAGTTTGCTTGTTGGTTATAATTTTGTTGTTGAGGTTGTTGCGTACTTTGAGAAGAATTTCTTTCTATGATTTTATCAAGCTCACCACGATCAAGCCAAACACCACGGCATTTTGGACAATAATCAATTTCAACTCCATTTCTTTCGCTCATCAATAAGTCAGTATTTACACAAACTGGACAAGTCATTGTATTCCTTTTTTTGAAAATTTTTGAAAGTATATAAGTTTTAAGTAAATTAAGGGTTTAAATTCCAATCAATAAGACTTTTACCAAGTTTTGATAAAATTTCATTACTTTTTGAAAAATGCTTGCAACCTAAAAAAGCATTTCTCGCTAAAGGCGAAGGATGTGCTGCTTCTAGGATAAAGTGTTTTTGAGGGTTGATTAAATTTTTTTTATTTTTAGCATAATTTCCCCAAAGTAAAAATATCAATCCTTCTTTTTCATTGCTAAGTTTTGATATAACCGCATCGGTAAATTTTTGCCAACCAAAATGTGCATGTGAAGCAGGTTTATTTGCTTCTACACTTAAAATAGAATTTAAAAGTAAAATTCCTTGTTTAGCCCATTTACTTAAATCACCATGTTTTGCTATAGGAATGTTTAAATCATCTTGCAATTCTTTATAGATATTAAGCAAAGATGGGGGAATTTTAACACCCATTGGCACGCTAAAGCTCAAACCCATGGCTTGATGAGGGTTGTGGTAAGGATCTTGTCCTAAAAGTATGATTTTTAAATCTTGTAAAGGGGTTAGATTAAAAGCATTAAAGATTAAATTCGTGGGTGGATATATAGTTTTTCTTTCATTTAAAGCATTGATATAATGAGTTTTTATTTCTAAAAAATAAGGCTTTAAAAACTCTTCTTTTAAAAATTCCTTCCAAGCGTTATCTATTTTAATTTTTTCTAAGCAAATTTCCATTTTTATCCCTACCAAGAAAGTATAAATTCACTTCCTTTATCTTTTTTACTCAAAACTTTTATGTTGATATTGTTTTTATCGGCTATTTGTTTGACTAAATTTAAGCCTATGCCAAAACCACCTTGGTCTTGATTAAAGCGTTTGTAGCGTGTAAAAATTTGAGTAATTTCTTTAGTGCTCATACCTTGACCTTCATCTTTAATACTAAGTGTTTTTTCTTTTAGACAAATAAAGATTTTTTTATTAGTATTGGTGTATTTTATGGCATTGCTTAAAAGATTGTCAAGTAAAATTTGCATTTCTTCTTTATTTGCATAGAAATTTTGCTCTAAAAGCTCTTTTTCAATGATGAGATTTTTTTGAGAGATTAAAGTGTCAAAATATTCTAATCTTTGTTCTAAAAGCTCTTTTAAATTTATATCTTCTTTTGTATTTTCTTTTTGTAAGAAAAAATTTAAGGCTATGAGGTTTTGATAGATATGATTTAAATTTTTACTTGCTAGTTTGATATGATTTAGTTTTTTAGTGTTATTTGGATTTAAATTTGTATCATCAAATTTTTTAATACTAGCTAAAATCACGCTCAAAGGTGTGTTAATTTCATGCGTGGTATCTTTAATAAAATCATTGAGTGTTTTAAATTGTTCTTTGATATTTTTAAAAACAAGCAAGATGAGTATATAAGCAATTATAGCAAGTAGTAAAATACATATAAGTGTATAAAAAATAGTTTTTAATTTTAGTTTCCAAAGTTCATTAGCATAATCGTTAATATCTAAATTATTGTAATTATCTTTGCGGTATTGTTCTTTTTTAAAGCCAAGATCTTCTGTTTCTATAATGATATGGATATTTTTATGTCTCAAAAAATGAGAACGGTGTTTTGGCTTTCTTAAATTACTCGTATCTATATAAGTATTAAGATTTCTAATCCTTGAAAAATCTATGAATAATCTTTTGTTTTCGTTGTAAATAAAGTTGTTTTCTTTAAGCTGTGTTAATATTTTTAAAGCATCAAAAGTTAAATTACTAAAAATGATTTGATTGTTTGCAACAATAGCAAATTGAGTATTTATTTTTTTAGAAATATAAGAAAAATCATCTTTGTTTAATAAATTTTTATCGTGTCTTGCTTCGATGATATTTTGTAAAATATAATTATAGTGAGTGTATGAGTGTGTGATTTGATTTAATCGTATATATTTTGCTTCTTTTTGATAAAAAGTAATAAAAAAAATCGTTAAAAATATGCCACTTGTGATGATATAAAGAGCTAGGATTTTAAAAATGGTATTATTAAAGTTTTCACTTTTCATTTTCTAGCCTAATGGCATAGCCTATATTTCTTTGATTGATGATAAGGTCTTTACCAAGAATTTTTCTTAAATTTTTGATATACACTCTAAGGCTCATAATCACAGGCTCTTCATCTAAACTCCAAATTTCGTCAAAAATAGTTTCTATATTTACAAAATGAGGGCGTTTTTTTAAAAGTAAAGCTAGGAGTTCTTTTTCTTTATTAGTTAGGTTGATAATTTCTTCATTTTGATAAAGGGTTTTATTGATAGGATCAAAAGAAATATTTTTTGAAGAGCTAAGTAAGATTAAGTCTTCTTTTTGATGACTAAAATTTCTTTTAATGATATTTTTTACACGGATAATTAACTCATCAACATCAAAAGGCTTTTTAATATAATCATCACAACCTGATAAAAATCCTTGTTTTACATCATCAAGCATGGATAAAGAAGTTAAAAATATAGCAGGAGTGTTTTTAGCACTTTCTCTTAATTCCTTTAATACTTCAAAACCATTGCCTTTTGGAACTTTAACATCAAAAATCCAAAGATCAAAATTTTCTTCATAAGCTTTTTCTAGTGCCTCTTGTGCATCATATACACAAGAGACTTTAAAACCTTCATCGCTTAAGGCTTCATTGATGATTTCATTTAAGCTTAAATCATCTTCTAAGAGTAGAATTTTTGCTGCCATTTTATCTCATTGAGCAATTTCCATGATTTGCACCATGCCCTTGATGATTCATTTTATGGGCTTTGTGTTCATTTTTGTTATAATGATGTAAATTTAAATCTCGTATTTCTTTGCCACTCATTTCATCGGTTAGTTTTTGCATATCTTCTTGAACGATAGCCTTTCTTTGACTTCTTTCTTGAGGAGAAAGTTTAGAGATGTTTTCGCGTAAGTTACTTTTAAATTGTTGATGAAAAACTTTTGCGTCTTTGTATTTCATCTCATTCATTCTCTTTTTCATTTCTATAATTAAGTCAGCTTGATCTTGTGCTTTTACGCTTTTTGCAAGATTTAAAATTTCATCATTGCTTTTTTTGGAAAAATCAGCACTAAATGCTAAAGAGGCTGCTAAAGAGCCCATAATAAATAAACCTATAATTTTTTTCATTTTTTCTCCTTTAAATTAATGATGAGAAATTATAAAAACCCAAGATAAAGCCAAAATAAAATTTATTGACAAACAAAAAGCACATTAGCTTTTAAGCTTTGCTTTTCATTTTTAATAACAGGAAGCACTACACTATCTGCACTAGCTGCTAAACTTGGAGAATTGTATTTGATATTACAACTATCAAAATGAACATTTTTTACTATGCAAGTTTTTGTTAAAGTTTTAGAATAATATTGAGCTTTTTCAAAAGCTTTTTTAAACGCAAGATCGTATAAATCTTCTTTGTTTGCTTCTAAGGTTGCTTCGTCAAATCCTGCTTGCAAGGCTTTAGTATTAAAAGAAATTAAAGTATTAGTATTGCTGATATTTTCTATATCTTTTATAAGATTTTCATAGTCTTTATTTTTATTTTGTGGGATTTGACAAGTGAAATTAGAATACAATCTATACCCATTAAGTGTTTTTACTCCTTGATAATAATTATAACTTGGCTCTAAAGTATAACTTCCACCTTTACAATAGTCTTCTTTGGCAATACGATCTGAAATTTCTTTGAAAGTTTTAGCAATATGATTTTTTTCATCACTAGAGATGATAGTTTTTTTACTAAGTTCTTCGCTCGCGCTAAAATTTAAAACAGCATTAAAAACATTTGGCATGATTTCATTTGATACTTCTATATTTCTTGAAAATTCTACATTTTGTTTATTATGATTTTTTAAACCTAAAAATTCAGTATTAAAAACTACTCCTAGTACAAACAATACTAAACAAAGTAATCCTAA
The DNA here is from genome assembly GCF_025771865.1 of Campylobacter sp. IFREMER_LSEM_CL2090. NCBI lineage: Bacteria > Pseudomonadati > Campylobacterota > Epsilonproteobacteria > Campylobacterales > Campylobacteraceae > Campylobacter > Campylobacter sp. IFREMER_LSEM_CL2090. The sequence goes on along the minus strand of NZ_JAKMRA010000003.1, from coordinate 12,004 downwards.
TCCTAAACCTTTTAAAAAACTTTTCATTTTTACTCCTTTTTAAAAATATTTTTTTAATTTTAACATAAAGCTTTTAAGAATAGATTGTATAATTTTTAAAAACAAAGAAAGTTTTAATGCGAAAAATTCATGAAAGTATTTTAAAATGGTATAACGAGAATGGTAGAAAAAACCTTCCTTGGCGTATTTTGCATAAAGAATATAGAAAATATGGTAGCGAGGATGATTTAAAAAAGCTAAAAAATATTGACAATGCTTATGCTGTTTATATTAGCGAGATTATGTTACAACAAACTCAAGTAAAGAGTGTTTTGCAAAATTATTATTTTCAGTTTTTAGCTAAATTTCCTTCTTTAAAAGCGCTTTCTATGGCAAGCGAAGATGAGGTTTTAAAAGCTTGGCAAGGACTTGGGTATTATACTAGAGCTAGGAATATACATAAATGTGCAAAAATTTGTGTGCAAGAATTTAATGCAAAATTACCATTTGACATAAAAGAGCTTCAAAAACTTCCTGGTATTGGAGAATATACAGCTGGTGCTATAGCTTGTTTTGGTTTTTTACAAGCTAAAGCTTTTGTGGATGCAAATATTAAAAGAGTTTTGAGTAGATTTTATAGTTTGCAAAATCCAAACTCTAAACTTTTAACGCAAAAAGCAAAAGAGTTTTTAAACTATGATAATGCATTTGATCATAATCAAGCTTTGTTGGATATAGGGGCTTTGATTTGTTTACCTAAAAATGCAAAATGCAAGCTTTGCCCCATAGAGAGTTTTTGTAGTGGAAAAAATGAATATGAAAAATTTCATGTATCTAAAAAAACTCAATATGAAAATATTATTTTAAATATACTCATAGTGCAAAAAAATGAGCAGTTTTTGCTTATCAAAAGTAAAGAAAAGCTATATTTTAATATGTATAATTTTTTAGAATACAATAAAGAAAAAAATGCAAAATTTATAGGTGAATTTAAACACTCTTACACCAAATATAAAATTAATGCCAAGGTGTATTTTTTAAAAGATGATGATTTTGAAGATTTAAAAGCTAAAGCTTTTGCTTATAAAGAATTAGAGTATATCACGCTTTCAAAACTTGCTTTAAAAGCATTTGAGCTTTTTAAAAAGAGTGATTATGTATTTTGAGAAAATTTATATAGAATTAAGTGATATTTGCGGTTTAAAATGTGATTTTTGTCCTAGTCAAAAAGCCCAAAGAAAACAAATGAGCCTTGAAGACTTTGAAAAAATTTGTAAAAGCGTACATAATCATGCCAAGTTTTTTACATTTCATGTGCTTGGAGATCCTTTAAGGATTTTAAATTTAAAAGAGTATTTAAAAATAGCTTTAAAATTTAATATGCAAATAGAGCTTACTACGAGTGGGTTTTATTTTGATGAAGAAAAAATCAATCTTGCTTTAAGTTTTAAAAATATACACCAAATTAATATCTCTTTGGGTGCTTTTTTATCTCAAAGTAAAATGAGCTTAAAAGAATACTTTGAGCCTGTTTTAAAACTTATTTTTTTGCACTTGGAAAATAAAAACAATTCTTTTATCAACTTAAGACTTTGGAATTTAGATAAAAATTTTAATCCACCTTTAGAAAATGAAAAAATTTATGATTTTTTAGAACAAATTTTTAAAATAAAAATTCAAAATCAAAAAGTTAAAAATCGCCTAGAAAGGCATGTTATATTACACCAAGCTAGGCTTTTTAAATGGCCTTCTTTGAAAGATGAGGTTATTAGGGAGAATGGGTGTTGTCATGCTTTAAATGGACAAATTGCTATTTTAAGCGATGGAACTTTAGTGCCTTGTTGTTTGGATACTAAAGGGGATATAAAACTTGGAAATTGTTTTGAAAAAGATTTTAGCGAGCTTTTAAATTCGTCTTTATATATAGAATTAAAAGAAGGCTTCAAGCAAGGAATTTTAAAAGCGGATCTTTGCAAAAGATGTGAGTTTTTGCAATTTAAAAACTGATTTTCCTTGCTCGGACAATTATAATTTCAGGAAATTCTTCATCTAAAAAAGGTTCTTCAAAAAATCCATCTATGATAAAACCATTTTTAAAACAAGTGTTGAAAATTTCTTCTAAAGAACGGTGGTAGTAGTGATGTTTTACAGGTTGTTTTTCAAATGCATACCCAAGATAATTATGCGGACTAAGATATTTTTTAGTTAATGTTACAAAACAAGGATGTTGAGTAGCAAAAACAAAAATTCCATTTTCTTTTAGTAGAAAATAAAGACTTTTAAATAAGGGCTGGATATTTTCCATATCCATGATAGCCATATTTGAAACAGCTTTGCTAAAGGTGTGTTTTTTAGCTAAATTTTGCAAAGTTAATTCATCGCTAGCGTCTATGGTTTGAAAATGAATTTTGTGTAAAAAATTTTTCCATCTTTGTTTTGCTAATTTTATCATTTGATCACTATAATCAAAAGCATAAACATTTATGTTGTATTTTTTGCACATATAAGCGGAAAAATTTCCATTTCCACAAGCAATATCTAAAATATAATCATCATCTTGTATGTTTAGCAATTCTTCAACTTTAGGACGCACAACTTTTTTATGAAATTCATTAGAATCATCTCCCATTTGTACATCCCAAAATTTTGCATTAATATCCCATGCTTTTTGCATTTTAAAAACCTAAATTAACTCCACCTTCATTGTTGATTTGATAGTTTGCATCCAAACCATGTTCTATTTCTTCTTCTTTGTCATTGTCTTTAGAATGTTTAAAAATATCTTCGGTAATTTTTGTAGCTATACCTCTAAGGGCTTTTTGTTTGCTTGATTTGCTTGTAGAACTCATTTTAAATTCTAGGGTATTGGAAGCTTTGATTTGAGTTGTAGCAAATTCTATCAAACGATAATCAATGTTAATATTATAAGTTTGAGTGTTAATTTCATTTTGTGTTTGTGTTATTTTAGGATTTAAAATAAGTAAAAAATCAGCCCCTAAAACATTATAAAGCTTAACAAGTTCATCATCGCTTGCATTTTTTATAAGTAAAGATTTTTCTTGATTATAAAGATCAAGATTTGCTCTATCTAAAATTCTAAATTTTTTACTTTGGAGCAAAACGCTTAAAAGCTCTTGTTCAAATTTAGCCGAAAGTTCATCTTTAACTTTATTGATGATAATTAGCGAACTTTTATCTTCAAGATTTTTTTCACTATAAAGTTTTTTGTAAATTACAACTTTTGCATGGAATTCATTTTGATTTGTTTGAGTTAAAGATTTAATATCATAGCTATTAAAAACTCCATTGCTAACTAAGTCTATTTCTTCATCATATCCTATATTGAAATTTCCATTAAAGCTAAATTCGAATTTTTTAAGCTTAACTTGTTTTAAGTCCTCCATTTTCCCAAGAGCTTCATTGATGGCATTTTTTATTGCTTCACTTCTTGTATTTCCAAAACCCTCACCATAACTTTCTTTGTTTAAAGCGCTTTGTGCTTGACAAAAACAAACAAGAGCGAAAAAAAGAATTAGTAGTTTTTTTACCATGTTACACTCTTGCTTTTACCTGTTTTATCAATAGTTTTTTCATCTTCCCAAAAAGCTAAACCGCTAGTTAAATCTGTAAGAATTAAATGGAAAAAATATTCAGTTTGGATTTTGCCATTATAAAGTTTAACAGTATCTTGTCTGATTTTACCAGAAAGTGAGAAATTTGGGGCCAAAAGTGTGCCTTTTTTGGCTATGGAATTTTGATTAAATTCTTCATTGTCTCTTAAATCTCTTACATCATGAGATAAACTATCTTTTGCTCCACCTGCTGCTACAGCAGTTGTTAGTATAAATTTACCAGATTTTCTTAATGCTATGGTAATTTTTGAAGTGAGTTTATCTGTGTCTATTCTTTGCGGGGTGTCATTGATGATTTTTCCTATGGCAATAACTTTTCTATTAGAGCTATTTAAATTTGCAAAAGCAGGATCACTAAGCAAGCTTTGTATCATATCTTCAGCAGTTTTTTCAAAATCTTCTCTATCAAGTCCTAAAGTAAGTGCGTTTCCTTGAACTTTTTGCGAAGCTTTACCATCAGTATATTTTGGTTGTGAAGAACAAGCGCTGAAAATCAAAAGCGCAAAAACCATAAAAAATAAACTTTTTTTCATTTTATCTCCTTATTTTTCTTTAATTTTGTAAATAATATTTGAATTTGGCACAAAAGATCTTATAAGCACAATATAATTTTTATCTTTTTCCAGCTCATCTTCAAAGATTATTTTTTCTTTATCATTATAAATTTTAACTAAACCTTCATTTTTTAGCATTAAAATACTAGCACTTTTTGGTAAAGCTTGCCACATTCTAAGATCTACTTTATTGATTAAAGCAGTGCTAACAGCGCTAATAAATGATAAAAAGCCACTAGAATCATTATTAGCTATGGCTAAATTAATTGAAGTTTTAAGAGCGCTTGAGGCTAGGGTTTTCATCACCATAGAGGGTAAAAGAGTTTTAAATTCACTTGCTATAATATCATCAAAATAAATTAAATTTTGTGTTTTTTCATCTTGACTTTGCAAGAATTTATAAGAAGCATTTCTTGATTTTAAATAAGCAAAAGCTACACTAATATTTGCAAGATTATCATTAAAAACAAATGGCAGGGTAAGATCAAATTCTTCTTTTGTAGCACTAAAACCATCTTCATAAATGATAAAAATATATTTTTGTTGAGGGAAGGATGTTTTTAAATGAGTGAATTTTTCAAATACTTGAAATTGTTTTTGAAGTTGTTTGTTTTTTACATCGCTTAATGCTACTTCTTTTAAAAGATCATAAGCTTTAATATAATCTTTATCAAAAAAGAAAAATAAAGCACTAAGATAACTAGCATAGATATTAGTATAATTTTTATTTGCGTTAAATGTGCTAAGAAGATTATCATATTGTTTATAGATAGGGTTTAAATTTTGCTGAAAACTCGCATATGTTTTTTTATCTTTTTGAAGTTCTTTTTGGTATTCTTCTTGAGCTTTTTGTATATAATCATAAAAATATTCTTTCATTCTATCTTGTCTGTATAAAGCTCTATTAAACTCTACTCTTGCATTTTTAAAATCTCCCAAGCTCATATAATTTAAACCTTTGTAGGTATTTAGCATAATCCTTTCATAAAAATAACCTTGATAATCATTGATGGTGTCATTAAGTAAAATTTCGCTAAAATTTCTTGTGGCTTTCTGAAGCCCGTTTTGTAAATCTACATCATATTTGTAAGCCTCTTCTGCTTTATCAAAAAAAGCATTACTTTTTTCATAATCTTTACAAACTCTTGCTAAAGAGGCTAAATTTAACCCTGTGTATATAGTGTCTTTGTCTGCATTTTTTAAAGTTAAAGTATTTTCATCGCATTGTTTGTTTACAAAGGCTTTTTCATAAGATAAATTAACATTAGCATGATTTGAACAAGCACTTAAAAAAAGTAAAATAAAAAGATAAAAACAAGAGTAAAAAAGCTTCATAAAATCCCTTTTTTAGTATAAATTTAAAAAAATAAGTTATAATTTTCATTTTTAGAGAGGTGTCCGAGTGGTCGAAGGAGCACGCCTGGAACGCGTGTGTGGGGTAACTCACCGAGGGTTCGAATCCCTTCCTCTCTGCCACTATGCACTTTTATTATACTGACTTCCTATGTAATCTTGTGATGAATTTTGTGTGTATGATTTTATGGCTTTAGAATTTGGATTTGCTTTTTTATCGTCTTCGTCTTTATTTTTATCGTTTTGAGCTTTTGATTCTTCTGCTTTTATTTTAGCTTGCTCGGTGCGCGCATCATTTTGCATTTGCATAGCATTAGCTGCTACTTTATAATCTTGGGGGCTAGGATCAGCTGGTGCCATAGCTGCAGCAATTACTTGCATAGCATTGGCTATAGTTTCTTCAGGAGTATTGCCTTTTTGCATTCTTATAGGCACTTCTCCTTCAACTGCATACATTTTATTATCAGGACCTCTTGTATAGCCAAAACTTGCAGCTCCTGCTAAGGCTCCACCTGCTGCTTGGTGGGCTGCTTCATGAGCCCTTACTTCTCTGTCGATTTTTTCAAGCTCTCGTACCTGTTTTACTTCTTCACTACTTAAGTCTTTACCATTAACTTTTTGAGTTTTTTCATCTTTTTCTTGATCGTTTTTATTTTCTTTTGTTTGCTGTGGGTTTTCTTTTTCAGAAATATTTTCTTTTGTTTGTTCTTTGTCTTTGTTTTGATAAGGATTTTGCGTATAAAAGGCACCGCCATAACTTGAGCTAATTTGCATTAAAATCCTTTTTAAATATAATTTCATATTTTTAGCACAAAAAAGTTAAAAAATATATAAAATTTATAAAATAAGTATTTTATAAAATGTTAAGCAAAATAAAGTATAATTTTAACTTCTTTTTATGTCAGGGTAGCTCAGCTGGCTAGAGCGCTGGTCTCATAAGCCGGAGGTCGGGAGTTCAAGTCTCCCCCTTGACACCACTTAAAATATCTTTTTAATGTTATATTTATTTTTTATATTTTCTAAATTAGCTTTCAAGAATACTTATAAGTATAGTTTTTGATTATATTTAATTCATTGTAATGTCCTTATTTTACAAGGACATTAAAAATTTAGTGACCTAGGATATGGATCGGGTCTGTGTAGCCGTACACTAGAGTTTCTTTTCTAGATTTATCATATTGATAGTGCAAAGTAAAAGTAGCATTTAAAATCTTCAATAATCATATTGATTAAGTTCTTCTTGAGTGCCAAGTAGCATTAATATATCGTTTAAATAAGCGGTATTTTCTAGATTTGGCATAATGCTCCAAGTATCATGTTGTTTGTGTGCAATGACTTTTAAATTTTGTCCAATAGATTGCAAAGTTTTCCCCGCTAAATTCTCATCGATTAAAAGTTTTGCTACCTTTATGGTGTTGGCTGAAAGATCTATGATTTCAAAATTTGGATTAGTGATAAGAATTTTAGCCAAACGCTTTGCAGATTCTTTTTCAGGATAGATGACTTTATTAACCCCAAGTTTTGAAAGAATTTGTCCATGTGTAGAAGAATTTGCTTTAGCTATGATATTTTTTACCCCTATTTCTTTTAAGGCCATGAAGGTAAGTATGCTTGATTCTAGATTTTCACCTATACTAAGTATGACAACATCAGCATTTGAATAGCCCGCTTCTTTCAAAGCTATGGTGTGAGTAGAATCTAAGATATAAGCAAAATCCGCATGATCTTGCAACTCTTTAACAGCTTCTTCATCAATATCTGAAACAATAACTCTTTTGCCTTGGTCAATAAGTTCTTTTGCTAAAACAGAGCCAAATCTTCCAAGTCCTATAATACCATAAGTTTCTTTTTTCATAGTATGATTTTTCCTTTTGGGTAATTTAAATATTTTTCTTTTTCTTTAAAAAATATACTAAATAAAAACGCAAGCACGCCCACTCTACCGCTAAGCATTAGTAAAATAACAATAAGTTTGCTTTCGGAGCTAAAAAGCGCACTAAGTGATAAGGTCCCACCATCGCCAACTGAAACACCTACTGTGGCAAATGCTGAACTTGTTTCAAAAAGCAAAGGTAAAAAACTTTTATCATCTTCAATCAAAGATAAAAGCAACACGCAGGTAATAATATAAACAATTGAACTTACTGCTATAATGAAAGCTTTATTAATAGTTTCGCTTGGAATTTCAAAGTTAAAAATTCTTGCATTACTATCTTTGATACTCCAATATGCATAAATTAATAGTACCGCAATAGTAGTTACTTTAATGCCCCCCGCAGTTCCACCTGGTGCACCACCTACAATCATAAACAAAGATCCAAAAAATAAGCTTGCATCCTTAAAGGTGCTAAGATCAAGAGTATTAAATCCTGCAGTTCGGTAATTTACCGCTGTAAAATATGCACTCATAATTTTATCAAAAAGAGAAAATTCTCCTATGCTTTTTGGGTTATGATATTCAAATAAAAACACAATCAAACTTGCAAAAATGATTAGTATAATAGTGGAAATTAAAACAAGCTTTGTATGCAGACTTAGACTAGCAAAGCGTTTTTTTGAAAAAAAGTATAATTCTAGCAATACAAAATAGCCCAAACCGCCAATAATAATCAAAGAGGTAATGATAAAGTTAATCCAAAAATCATCCCTATAAGGCATTAAGCCACTTTCAAATATGCTAAAACCTGCATTATTAAAAGCAGAAATGGAGTGAAAAATACTAGCCCATAGAGCATCAGTTAAATTCATATCTAATTTAAATCTTAAAAATAATAAAACAGCACCAACAATTTCAATAGCAAATACAAAAAATAAAACCTTTTTCAAAAAACCTACAAGTCCATCAGCACCAGGATAAATTAAGGATTCTCTTAAAAGATTTTTTTCTCCAAAACTCATCTTTTTTCGTACTAAAATATATAAAGCCATGGCTATACTCATATAGCCTAAACCACCTATTTGGATAAGTAGTAAAATAACAAGCTGTCCATAAAAACTAAAATCTAATGAAGTATTTAGCACAATGAGTCCTGTCATACTTACAGCTGAAGCACTAGTAAAAAATGCATCTAAAAAAGATATTGGTTTAGTGTGCATAATGGGTAGCATAAGGATGAAAGTGCCAAAAAGAGCTATAAGTATATAACCTATAAATAAGATTCTTATATTATTTCTATCTAAAGATAATTTTGCCATTTTATTTCTTTAAAAATTAAAAAAATATTCTACTTAAAATTAGTTAATAAGTAAAAGAAGAAAACTTTCCGCTAAAAGCGGAAAGCAAGAGCATTAAAGCATTCCTACTGCTAAAAATCCTAATGAAACAGCAATAGCAATAGCTAATACACCCGGGATAAAGAATGCGTGATTAAATATAAATTTTCCAATTCTTGTTGTACCTGTATCATCCATTTGAACTGCACCTAATAAAGTAGGATAGGTTGGAAGTACAAAAAGTGCTGAAACAGCAGCAAAACAAGCAACTAGCATATAAGAATCTGCAGGATTTGTAGCTGAAATTCCTAATGCAGCAACGATAACTGGGACAATAGCTTTTGCAGTAGCTGCTTGAGAGTATAAAAGCATACTAGCAAAGAAGAAAGCAACTGCAAGCATAGCAGGAGTTTGTTTAACCCATTCACCCGCTACTTCTTTAATACCTGCTTCATGGCCTGCAACGAAAGTATTTCCAAGCCAAGCAACACCAAATACACATACACAAGCTGTCATACCTGATTTAAATACACTTGTATCTAAAATTTTTGCAGGTTCAACTTTACATAAGAATGTAATTAAAGTTGCAGCAGTTAATAAAAAGCTCATAATTGCAGCATCTCTTGGGATAACTACAGGATCAATCCATTTAATATTATTAGAAATTGCAGTAGCATAAAGAACAACTGCTAATACCGTAAATAAAAATATAGCAACTGAAAGTTTTGCACCCGGTTTATCTTCACTATGTAAAACATCTGAAGCACTTTTTACAAGACCAGCTTTTAAGCGTTCTTGATATACAGGGTCTTTGCTAAGATCCATTGGAGTAATTAAACTTACAATAAAAGCTGTAATCATACAAGCAGCAAAAGTAGTTACAATCCAAATTCCAATTAATGCAGGATAGTTCCAACCAAGTGGCTCTAATACACCAGTCATATAAACAACAGCAGCACTAACTGGAGAAGCTGTAATACCAATTTGTGAAGCAACAACCATTAATGAAAGTGGAGCTGATGGCTTAATATTTTGAGATTTTGCAACATCAATAACAACAGGCATTAATGAAAATACTGCATTACCAGTACCTGCTAAAATAGTAAGTAGCCAACCACAAGCTGGTGCGAGATAATTAATGAATTTTGGGTGTTTACGCAAAATTCTTTCAGTAACTTTTACCATGTAGTCTAAGCCACCTGCTTGTTGCATTGCAGAAATCGCAGCAATAGCAGCAGCGATGATTAAAATAACATCCCAAGGAATATTACCTGGCTTCATGCCTAAAACAAGACCTAAAATAACAACACCCAAACCTCCGGCATAGCCTATTGCTATGCCGCCAAGGCGGATACCTATGAATATTGCCCCAAGGAAGACAACAAGTTGTAAAATAATCATAATATCCATGATTAAACTCCTAAGTTATTAAGCTTTTCTTTTTTCTGTCATATGTGGATTTAACATATTTTCTGGTGTTAAAATCTCATCAATTTTTTCTTTTGGTAAATAGCCTCTTTCAAGACAAATATCACCTACTGCTTTTCCAGTTTCTAGAGCTTCTTTTGCAATACTTGCAGATTTTTCATAACCTAAAACAGGATTAAATGCAGTCACGATTCCGATTGAATTTAATACAAGTTTTTTGCAGTTTTCAGGATTTGCTTTTAATCCTTTAATAGCTTTTTCAGCTAAAGTTTTCATTGCATTTTCAAGCAATACGATCGAGTTAAATAACCCATAAGCAATGCCTGGCTCAAAAGCATTAAGTTCAAATTCACCTCTTTCAGAGCAAAGCATAATAGTAACATCATTACCTATAACTTCATAGCAAGCTTCGCCAACTGCTTCACAAATTACAGGGTTTACTTTACCTGGCATAATAGAACTACCTGGTTGCATAGCAGGTAAACTAATTTCAGCTAGACCGCATCTTGGACCTGAATTCATCAACCTTAAATCATTTGCGATTTTAGATAATCTTACAGCTGCAGTTTTTAATGCGCCACTTACATGTACAAAATCAGCTGTATCTTGAGTAGCTGCAATGAAGTCTTCAGCAGGTTTAAAATCAACACCAGTGATTTCTTTTAATTTTTTCTCAACCACAAATTTATAATCAGGGTGACAGTTAATTCCTGTTCCAATAGCTGTAGCACCTAAATTTAAATAGCTCATTGATTCACGAGCTGCTGTGATCTTTTCAATATCACTTTTAATATAGCTAGCAAAAGCATTGAAAGTGTTTCCTAAGGTTGTAGGAACCGCATCTTCAAGTTCTGTTCTACCCATTTTGATGATATCTTTGTATTCTTTAGCTTTAGCTTCTAATTCAGCTTTTAAGTCTTCCATAGCTTTTAAAAGATCACTAAGTTTTGCATAGGTTGCTACTTTGATTGAGCTTGGATAGGTATCGTTTGTAGATTGACCTAAATTTGTATGATCATTTGGGTGAAGGTATTGATATTCTCCTTTTTTATGACCCATACTTTCAAGAGCAATATTTGTGATAACTTCGTTAGTGTTCATATTTGTGCTAGTACCAGCACCACCTTGGATCATATCCACAACAAATTGATCTAAAAATTCACCAGCAATCAATCTATCGCAAGCTTTAGCAATAGCATCAGCTTTATCTGCATCAAGAACTCCAACTTCTTTGTTAGCTAGAGCAGCTGCTTTTTTAACTTGAGCAAAAGCTTTTACAAAATAAGGATAATCTTGCAGTCTTCTACCACTCATATTGAAGTTTTCTAGTGCTCTAAAAGTTTGCACTCCATAATAAACTTCATCAGAAATTTCTAACTCACCAATAAAGTCGTGTTCTTTTCTTGTTCCCATGATGTACTCCTTGTGGGTTTTATTTAAGTTTCGTTTATGAACTTAATAGGTATTATATAACAATTTTTTATAAAAGTTTCATAAAATTTTCCAATTTTTTCTAATTTTAATAAAAATATATAAAATAATATAAAGTATTGATATTCATTTTCTAAATAGTGGATATTTTATGAATAATTTTATTTATAATGATATTAATTATATTTATTTTTTGTATATTTTTTTGAAGTATTTGTTGAAGTTATGATTGTAATGGGTATGATTTTTCAGGTAATTTGATTATAAGCTATCATCTTAACACTTAAAATCTTATATCACTCAAACTAAACCCATTAAGGGTTTAGTTTAATTATTTAAAACTTTTTCTTCCTAGCATCTTCTAAGATATCATTAGCTATTTGATTGACATTGTCTGCAACTATAGCGCTGTCG
>NZ_JAKMRA010000029.1:0-1181 GCF_025771865.1 Campylobacter sp. IFREMER_LSEM_CL2090 | reverse complement strand
TTAAGACAAATTTGATACAGCCATTTTTTCTGTTAATGCGTCTTGTATCATAAGGATTTTTTAAAGAATATTTAGTGCAATTTACTACCCAAGTGTGAATTATTTTTTCTAATCTATCACTTTTGTTTTGTGTAGGAGTTTCATCTAGTTTTATCTCATCTTTAGGATTATCAGCAGATACAGTTTTTTTGAAAAATATATTTTTAAACACAGAATAACTTGCCTTTTTTAACAAAAATTTATAATATTTTATCATACAAAAATTACAAAATCATAACATTTTCATTTTTTAAAAAAACACAGCAAATCTCAAAAAAATCTCAAAAAAATACTAAAGGTAACGAAAACATATAATCTAATACTTACGAAGTAATGTATAGGTGTACGATTATTTTTAACAAAAATGACAAATTTTATAAAAATCTATAAAAAATACACCAAAAATTTATCAAAATATACGAAATATATACTTTTTAGGCTAAAGGTAACGAAAACGGCATATTTACATAAGTATGGAGTAGTGAATTATTTTTATATTGCGGAAAAATATACGAAATATATACTTTTTTACATTAAAGGTAATGAAAATGGCATATCTGCTTAGCACAGAGTAGTGATTATCTTAAAATGGGCTATTTTTTATAAATTTTAACCTATAAAACTCCAAAAAGAAAGCTTTAAAATACAGCTTAAAATTTCCATTTTACTAAACTTTTTATCAAAACAAAAAAAGGTAAGATTTTTTGAAAAATTAACTTGTATTTTTTTGGATATTTTTTTATAACTTTAATAAAATGAAGATATATTTTAAGAAAAAATGAGAGTATTTTTAAGCTAGCGATCCAACTAAAATAAATTTCATTTTTATAAAAAATAAAAAAGATAAAATCAGATTAATTTTTATTTTAATATCAATCATGATCACCTCCTTATAATTTAATAAAATATAAAAAGGATCGCAGCTCCAGCTAATCGCTAGCTTAAAAGTACTAAGTGATATAATTTTATAATAATTTTAAATTAAAATAATTTTTTTATATTTTTGATAAAAAGATTAAGATGTATATAAAATAATATTTGCTTAATCCTAAAAGCAAAAAACCGAAAAAGCCGAGAAACCATTATTTTACCAATGCTAATAATTATAAAATTTCATATGTTTTAATGGTTTAACTAATTTT
>NZ_JAKMRA010000028.1:0-1658 GCF_025771865.1 Campylobacter sp. IFREMER_LSEM_CL2090 | reverse complement strand
CCCTCAGTTTCCAAACATTAACTATCAAAGAGCATAATTACATTTGTAAAAGCAAACATTCATAGATAACTCCTTAGTTTTTAAAGATCTAGTTTCAAACTAGATCTTTAAAGATAATTCAATCTATAAATACAACCCTTTAATATATTTTTATCGTTTTTATTTACTTTAAGAATTCTTATATAAAACTATGCTATAATACAAGCCATAGTTTTAATTTTAATAAGGAGAATTCTCATGAAACTAGTTAAACTTAGTTTAGTAGCAGCTTTAGCTGCAGGTGCTTTTTCAGCAGCTAACGCTGTTTCACTTGAAGAAGCTATAAAAGATGTTGATGTATCAGGAATGTTCAGATATAGATTTGAATCTGATAGATTAGATGATGGTTCCTCAACTACTGGCGGTTACAATAGCTCTAAAAATAATCAACACAAATTTAAATCTCAATTGAATTTTAAAGCAGCTTTAGATGATAACTTCAAAGCTTTTGTTCAATTTGAATATAACCCAGGTGGTGAAAATGGATTTGGTGGTGCAAACACAGATACAAAAAGTGCTTTCGGTGTTAGACAAGCTTACTTAGAATATACCAATGAAGCTTATGCTACAAGCGTAACTTTCGGTAAAATGGAAATTGGCTCTATTTGGACTGATGATGCAGTAGGAACAGGAGCTAAAGTAGTAAACACTTCTATTGAAGGTTTAACTTTTGCAGGTTATTGGTTTGATAGCTTCAATGTTCAAGATGATGGTGATTTTGGAGATACAAAACTTAACAATTCTTCTTTATACGGTGCTGCTGTATTAGGTGATTTCGATCCATTTGCTTTCCAATTATGGGCTGCTTATTCAGCAAACAATGCATTCTTATATGCAGTAGATGCTAGCTATAAATTTACATTCAATGATATGGCTAACTTCAAAATCCAAGCTCAATATTTAGGAAATAGCTTGGATAGTGATTTTGAAAAATTCTATGGTCATGGTGTAGATGATGGCAATTTCTATGCTGCTCAATTACAAGGACAAATTTCTGCTTTTGATTTCCAAGCAGGTATCGTTGGCTATGGTGATAAAAACAAACAAACAGTTGTCACTTTAGAAGATAAAGGAAGAGTAATTGCTCCAGGTGAACAAATTTTTTATTCTAACAAGAGTGATTTAAGACATACTTATGGCGAAAGTCTTTTCTATTTTGCAGGTTTAGGTTATACTTTTGCTGAAACTGTTAGAGTAGGGTTTGACTATATCGGTGGTAAAACTGAACAAGCTGGCAATAACGACATAGATAAAAATGAATATATTGCAAGAGTATCTTATGCATATAGTCCAAAACTTACATTTAGTGGCTTCTATTCTTACTTAACTGAAGATTATAACACCAATGGTGTTCATGATAGCGATGATCAATTCATCAGACTTGAAGCTCTATACAAATTCTAATTATAAAAGCTAAGCCAAAAGGCTTAGCTTGCTATATCTAAAATTATATCTTCTTTTAATCCTTGTATCTTAATTTCTTTTATTTTTAAATCATTAGGTAAGTTTTCTAGCAAAATTTCTTTGCTATGTATATTTTTACTTGCTAATACTCTTAGTATTTTACCCCTATAAGCTTTAGCAAAATGACTTAAAGTTTTGGAATTTTTTAAAAAAGT
>NZ_JAKMRA010000027.1:0-1924 GCF_025771865.1 Campylobacter sp. IFREMER_LSEM_CL2090 | reverse complement strand
CCTTCTCTTTTATCAGAAGCTGTACCTAGGGCTAAATTATCAAAGATAAAAGTATTATTAGCGCTTTCATTTTTTGCATTAATAATATATACATTAGAACTAGCTGCACTTGAATAATCTTTAATATTTAAAGTATTATCATTAGCATTTTCATTAGCTCTTAAAATGATTTTAGAACCTTTATCTATATTAGAAGCATTAGATAAAGATTGTACAAGATTATATTTTATAGTGTTTTTTTCTAAATTATCAGCTTCTATAATAGCAGTTAGATTTCTACCTGATTTTACATTATCTAAAACTATACTATTAGCATTAGCACTACTTGCATAATAATCTTTATTATCTAAACTAACCTTACTAACTCCATATAAGTATAAAGGCATAGCTATATTTGAGTTTTTAATAACAATATTGTTATTATTTGCTTTAGAACTTAGAGTTTGTGCTGCTGTGATTTGAATTTTATCTTGATGATTTTCAGTGGTAAGTCCTTTGGTTAAGTCTCCATTGATATTTATACTATTTCTATTAGCTCCTTTAGTAGCTACCCCACCATAAAGATTAAACTCATTTTTACCTGTAAAATTAGAATTAATCTCAAATGGCTTTTTAAGAGTAATATTAATATTATTATCATTAGCTATGCCATTATTAGTTATACCTGCATAAAAGTCTAAGAGTGCTTTTACTTCTACATTAGTATTTAATGCTAATAAGGTTTGCAAGTCTTTTATATCTATGGTGTTTTTATAAGCATTACCTTGTATGATTTTACCCCCATAAACTGCTCCTACTAAAATAGCATTGTATGCTAATGGAGTATTTTTAGTATCCACTCTTAAATCTAGTTTTAAATCATTAATAATTACACTATTATTGCTTACTTCATAGCTTTGATTGTTATTTACATCTACAAAAGCTCCACCTAAGTGAGTAGCAGCTGATGTTGAATAAGCTCCACTTGGACCATGGACTAATAAAGAAGCTCCATCTATAATAACCTTATTATTTTTAGCATTAGCATTATAAGTATAAGCTCCTACCACATGAGTCATTCTCTCATCAAAAATATTATCCCCTAAAGTGCTTTGTTTATAAGGAGTAGTATGAAAGTCTATCTTAGAGCCGCTATTTAAAATAACAGTATTATTATTAGTATTAGCATCAACCCCAAAAGCACCTAAGATATAAGGAGCACCATTTAAAGGTAAGGTATAGGTGTTTTCAACACCCATATTTACATAGGCATCTTTTAAGAAATTTAAAGTATTATTGCTTGCTTCACCTTTTCTTGCTATGGCTGGAGTGATTAAAAAATTATATTTATTATCTAAACCACTAGCTTTAGGATTAATTACTTCTTTATCGGTAGGTTTTAAATAATATACTGAAGATAATTCCCCTGCTTTTAATACTAGAGTATTATTATTTGCTTTTACATTAAAGGTATAGGCTGAAACTAAAAAAGGTATATAGCTGATTTGATTTAGGGTAGTATTGGCTGAGTTAGAACTATGAAAACCATTAACTACAAAAATATCTTCTTTAATACTTGGAGTGAGTATGTCTTGTTTAAAATATAAATCATTCATTTTTTCATGAGCTTTGTTTTTAGGATTATCATAGATTAAAGTAATATTTGAAAGGTTTTTATTGCTAGCCATTTGACCATAGAAGTTTTTACCACTTAAGAGTTTATATGTGTCAAGATTATAATCATAAACATCATTATTATTATAATGGTGTTTTTTAATTACATAAGTATTAGAAGCTTTATCATAATTTGCCTGGGTGGCAGCTTCTAAAGAGTTTAGTGAAAGTATAGTGAGTAGGGAAAGTTTTAATAGATTAAAGTTTTTATAGTTTTTTAAAGGGTTTAAAGTGTTTGAGTTAAAACGAAAATTATCGTATCCCCCCCCCC
>NZ_JAKMRA010000026.1:0-2416 GCF_025771865.1 Campylobacter sp. IFREMER_LSEM_CL2090 | reverse complement strand
CATATATACATAACCTTAATTATTTTTGATATTATATCAGAAATTTTAGTAGTTAACATTAGTCACTACATCTTCCGAATTTTTAAAAAAATAATCCCCAAGAACACCCAAAGTATAAGCATTATAAGAGATGGGTATTTTAGTGCAGCTGGAGAATTTGGAAATAACAATAAAAATAAAAAGATGCTACTCAATACCAAAGAAATTAAACTTCTAGTTTTATCTATAAATGATGAATAAAAAAATTTAAAATTTATTAAACTAATATATAAAAAAGATACGATAATTCCAATAGAAGACATATCAACTACATACAATAAATATTCCCTTCCAAAAAAAGGTAATATAGCTGATATACCTGCAACAAAAAAACATATTAAAATAGGAGAATTATGTTGATTTGTCCGTGTGAACTGTTTTGATATAATATTGTTTTCACTTAAAGAGTAAATAACTTTGCATGTTGCTATAAAAAATCCATTTACACCACTTACAATAGCACAAAATACTCCAAGTGAAAGTATAAGTAAACCATAAAAGCCAAAATAATTCTCCACTCCTTGTCCGACGACCCATATAGTATTTTTAAAATAAAGATATGGATATGAAAAAGCGGCGATTGTTAAAACTAAAATATAAATAAAACATCCTATAATAATAGAAGCACAAACCAACTTATTAAAAACATGAAAATTTTTATGTTTTACATCTTGGATAATCTGAACAGCGCAATCAAATCCTATGTACAACCAAGGGGATATTGCGACTATTTTTAAAATACTCTCTAAATTTATATCTTGGTTTAAAACATAACTTATTAAATTTTTCCAAGAAATTTCACTGGATGACATACCTACTATACAAAAAAGAATACTAATAAATATCACTGCTGTTAAAATATTTTGAATATATAGGGCAATCTTCACACCTTTTAAATTAATATATAGCACCAATGTCAAAATTAAAAGAGATAAAACAATATTATTCAAATATATAGGTTTATTATTAATATAATATAAAACATTATTTTGTATATAATCAAATTGTAGATGATCAAAAAGTAATGATAAGGCTGTTAAATTTAAAGGTATAATACACAAATATGCTAAAACCAAGAACCAACCGCAAATAAATCCATGCTTTCTACCAAAAAAATGCAAAGTATATAAAAATTCTCCTCCTGTTTGTGGAAATATTTGTGAAAGTTTAAAATAATTTGTTGCGATAATAATTATAAGCAGCGCACCCAATAACAAACCTATTATAGAGTTTAGAAAACCCAAATCTAAAAATAAAACTCCAGGTAAGGCAAATGCACCCCATCCAATAATACAACCAATACAAAAAAATAATATATTATAATTTAAAAACATCACTTTTCCACATTTGCCCTAGTTTCAAATCCCATTCAGATGGCTCTATTTTAGCTTTACCACAATTTGGTGTAAATGTAAGCTCGCCTATATAAATTTTAGTATCTATATAATACATATCAACCCGAATATAATCAAAATCGGTAGATAATAATGTTGCTAGTTTTAACATTTTTTTCAATTTGTCTGGTTTTTCAATTTCCCTAGGATCTCGCTTATTAAGATATACAATAGGAAATACCTTCCAATTAGGATAATATAAATTATTACAAGTATGAGATGAGTTGGCTACTTGTATAAATTTCGTCTTATGACAAAAAACATGGAATCTATAATCTTTCAAGTCATTATTATTTTGATTTAAATTTTCTTCTATAAACACCCTAGGAGTTATATTTTTATAATGCCACTCTTTTGAAATATCATAATAATTTCTATCTAAATGCTTTTGTAATTTAGCTAAACATTCTATTTTTTTATTAGTATCTGCCAAGAAATTTACTTTATTATCAACAACTACAACACCACCCCAATCATGATTTGTCTTAATAACAAAAGAATCAGGTAACTGATTAAAGTCGATATCTTTTGTATGCTTATAAACACCATATATTTTTGGCAAATAAACACATTTGTTAGTATTTTGAAGCTCACTAGATAATTCATCAATATTTTTTGATAAAACTTCAAATATGTTATTATTTAATACACCATGTTCTAAAATATATTGAATATAAAGTCTTACTTTTATTTTATCTGCTAAAAATGTGTAAATATCTCTTCTATCAAATAAAATTCTATGTATTATTTTTTCATTAAACGTTTTAGGTTTACGAAAATCTGGTTTATAATGAAAAAAACTTTCATGTCTTTTAATAAAATACTGCTCATCTAAATCTTCTCCTTGTATACCCCCCCCCTGTTGCTTTTTTTAAATTCCTTCCTTTAACAATTTTCTTTTTATACAACACTCTCCCAATCTCAAACCACATCTTAACATATCCACCTTTATACCAAGTTTTATTAGCTTGTATAAGAGCTTG
>NZ_JAKMRA010000025.1:0-2802 GCF_025771865.1 Campylobacter sp. IFREMER_LSEM_CL2090 | reverse complement strand
TACTCTCAGGTATAACTGTATCAATGCTATTTTCTCCACTAATGGCTTTACCTAGTGGAGGTAAATTTACTCATGGGACTAGTGGAACTATAACTTCTGGTAATGGTCATATGCAAATTAATGGCAAAGAAACAAACTCCGTCATTCAATGGGGTGGTGGTTTTAGTATAGGTAAAGGTGAAAGTGTAAATTTTGGAGGTAATAGTAAAAACTACCTAAACATTGCTCATGGGACAAGTAAATCTACCATAGAAGGTGTATTAAATGCAAAAGGTAATAATGTCTTTTTAATTAATCCTAATGGGGTAATCATTACTAAAACAGGAACTATTAATGCTAATCGCTTTGTGGCTTCTACTTCGTCTTTAAATGAAAATGATTATAAAAATTTCTTTTCTAAAGGTGCAGCTTTTTCACCGGTGTTTAAAGCCAATAAATTGGGTAATGTAGTAAACATGGGGACTATTAATTCCGATAACATATTACTTATAGGAAATAAAGTTAAGGTTGAAGGCAGTATCGTACCACTTTATTCAAATGGTAATATGGTTAATTTGGTTGGTAATGAAATAGATATATTATTAGATAATATAAAGGCATATCGAATTGTAGCTAGTGCATATGAAAAAGGAGAATTACGAGAGTTAGCAACATCTGCTTATTATGATTCTAAAATAACAGATGCTATATATAAATTTAAAACGCAAGAATACAATAATATAGAAAATTTAGGCAATAAAAAATTGGTTACAGATGATTTTCAAAAATATATTGGTATAGGATCTGATTTAGATTGGTTTTATTTTTCGAAAATGTGGAACGAATCTAAAACAGTGGCTCGGTTTAATAATGATTATAGATTAGTAAATGATATTTATTTTGAAAATAAAAACTATGCAAATTATTGTATATCAGGACATGGATGTGCAAATATGATTATCGGATATGATATTGTATTTGCTAAAAATTTTGATGGACAAGGATTTGCTTTAAATAATATTAATATAGATACAACTATCTTAAAGGATAAAATAGATTATGTTGGTGTATTTGGACGAGTAGGGCATGATGCAAGAATAAAAAACATCAAAATAGATTATAATTTAGGAGGGATTAAAACTTCTGCGGCTTATGCCGGTGGATTTGCAGGGGAAGTTATAAACAATGCGGAATTTAGTAATATATCTTTAAATAGAATAGAAGGTATAAGTGCTAACCATGTTGGTGGATTTGTGGGTATTATCAGGAAAGATAAACAATCTTATCCAAGAAATCCAGTATTCTCAAAGATAGAATTAAACAATATTAAAAATATAGGAAAAGAAAATAGTAGATATGTTGGTGGATTTACCGGATATATAGTTAATGGCACATTTAATGATATAACATTAAATAATATAGAAAATATCAAAGGAGATAGAGCTGGTGGTTTTGTGGGATATATCAACAATGAATACAATCAATATAAAGATGCAACTATAAAAATACAAAACATATCACTAAATAATGTAAAAAATATAGGAATCCAAGGAGTTACTACCTATTCTGGAGGTTTTGCAGGTGAAATAAATTATGGGGATTTTTCTAATATATCTTTAAATAATGTGGGAAATATTTATGGTAATGCTGGTATAGGAGAATACTATAAAGGTTATGCTGGTGGATTTGCAGGGTATATTCTTAAAGGAAATTATTCTAATATATCTTTAAATATTTTTGGGGATATTATAGGAAATCATGCTGCTAGTGGTTTTGGAACTTTATTTGGTTTCCAAAGCAGACTTTTATCAAATATCTATATGTATTTTCAGCCTGATTCAAAATTGATTAGTAATAATTATTTATATAAATTTGTAAACAGCTCATCGGGTTTAAATAATATTAATATTTATCATAAGGAAGGGGAATTGACAAATGCAGAAGAAATACCAGATAAAATGAAAATTTATACCTATACAGATGAAAATGGTTATATAAATTTTAAAGAAGCAGTACTGGGTAAATTAGAAGGACTACGCGAAGAAGATGGAAATTTAATCTTTGCACAAAAACCTGATATAAATATAGATATAGAAAAACCTTCAGAGGATGTTGTATTGGAAAAAGATGATGTGGTTAGTATTAAAGATTTGCAAGATATGCTTGATGTTATATCTAATGGTAAATACTCAATTCATATAAAAAACCCTGATATAATTTATGGAATAACTGATAGCATACGCCAAAGTTTGGATTTTTTAAAAACATTATATGCTCAAGAAAAAATAAGCGAGATATTAGAGAATATTGATGTGGAATATAAAAATATATATAATAAATATCAAGATATTTTAAAACTAATTGATGAAAGTAAAATCTCTCTTAATAAATTTATTAGTGGATCTTTAAAACCTTTAATCCAAGAAACAGAAAATTTTATCGAAAGATTGATTATTTATCAAGGACAACTTAATGATAAAATTGCAGAATATAATGATTATGTGGATTTAATTAACCAGGGTTTGGCAAATAAAAATGATGAATATCTTGATGATTTGAAAAAAGATATGAATATGTTGATTAATGCTAGTAAGAATTTGGCAGATAAGATTAATAAAAATCAAGAGCAATTGATTAAATGGAAAGAAGAAGCTCTAAAACAATCTCAAGGGCATTTTGAAATTAAAGGTGCTTTTGCTAATGTAATACTAAATACAAATTTAGATCTAAATGAAATAGATCCACCTAAGCCTATAATCCCACCTACACCAATAGAACCACCAATTGTAGTACCACCTACACCAATAGAACCACCAATTGATA
>NZ_JAKMRA010000024.1:0-3055 GCF_025771865.1 Campylobacter sp. IFREMER_LSEM_CL2090 | reverse complement strand
TATTTATAAGTTACAAAGTTAATTTTTGATATATTCTTTATATTATTAGCTTAGGAGTTTTAATGAGTGCAAACGAAACTACTTTTGAAATCATCTTAGAAAAATTAAAAAAAGCAAATTTAAACACTAGATCGAAGGGATCTATGTTTGAAAAACTTTCAAAACATCTTTTAAAAGAAAAAGATACAGCAAATATTTATAAAAATATTTATCTTTGGGATGAATGGGATAAAAAAGATGGGCAAGATTGTGGTATTGATCTAATCATTCAAACAAAAGATGATGATTATATTGCAGTTCAATGTAAATTTTATGAAAATTCAAAAGTAGATTTTAAAGATTTAAGTACTTATTTTAGCAAGTTGCAAAGTGGAATAGGGGAGATTAAATTTAGTAAAGGCATTATTATAAGTACTAGCAATCTTACTCAAAACGCTAAAAAAGAGATGGAGCAAATTTTAAAAAACACACCTATAGAATTGATCACTTTAGAAGATTTTTTAAATTCAAACATAAGTTGGGATAAATTTGATCCAAATAATTCTTTAGAGCTGCCAATTACTGCAAAGAAAAAACCAAGAGAACATCAAATACAAGCCATAAATAACACAAAAGAATATTTTGCAAACAAAAATAATACAAGAGGCAAGCTTATCATGGCTTGTGGTACTGGGAAAACTTTTACTTCTTTAAAAATTATAGAAGAAATTACTCCTAAAAATTCCATTGTTTTATTTTTAGCTCCTAGTATAGCTTTAGTAGGGCAAACATTTAGAGAATATTGCAAAGAGAAAACTGATGATTTTGTTGCTTCTATTGTATGCTCAGATAGTAAATCAGGTAAAAGCATTGAAGATGATATAGATATTTTAGAATTGCCCATTCCTGCTTCTACTGATACACAAAGCATTAAAAAAGCTTACGATATAGCTAAAAAAGACAACAAAAGATTTATCATCTTTTCTACTTATCAAAGTGTTGAAAAAATCATGCAAGCTCAAAAACAAAACGATCTAGATGAGATTGATCTAATCATTTGCGATGAAGCTCACAGAAGTGTAGGAAATTTATATTCAGGTAAGGAAAAAGATAAACTAAATACTTTTACTCTATGCCATAGTGATGAAAACATCAAAGCCAAAAAAAGAATTTACATGAGTGCTACTCCAAAGATTTATTCTAGTTCTCAAAAAAGCAAAGCTTTGGAAAGTGATAATGAAGTATTTTCTATGGATGATGAAGAAATTTTTGGAGATGAAATTTATAGTATTAATTTTAGAGAAGCAGTTGAAAAAGGCTTACTTACCGATTATAAAGTTATTATTTTAGCTATCAAACAAGAAGGTATTGCAAACATAGCAAATACAGCCATAGCAAAATTAAAAGATGAAAAAAATGTAGATGAAAAATATGTAGATATAGACTTTGTATCTAAAATCATAGGTACGCATAAAGGTTTAGCAAGAAATGATTTAGTTGCTCTTGATGAAAATAACCAAATAGATAATGACTTTTTAGAAGAAATGGATAGTAATATTTCAAGAAGAGTTATAAATTTTTGCAAAAGCATAAGAGATTCTAAAAATATAACCAATTCTTTTAAAATTATTATGCAATGCTATGATGAAGCATTAAAAAAAGATTCTTTTAAAAATCTTGATATAAACATAGATCATGTTGATGGAACTATGAACTCCAATATAAGATTAAACAAACTAAATAATCTCAACTCCCCAAAAGAAAATACTTGTAATATACTAAGCAATGCAAGATGTTTAAGTGAAGGTGTGGATGTACCTGCTTTAGATAGTGTAGTATTTTTTGATGGAAGAAATTCTATGGTAGATATAATCCAATCAGTAGGTAGAGTAATGAGAAAAGCTCCAAATAAAAAAACAGGTTATATCATACTGCCTTTAGCATTAAGCGAGAATGAGCTTTCAAATTTAGATGAGGCTATAAAAAATACCAATTTTTTAAATATATGGAATATCTTAAAAGCCCTAAGAAGTCACGATGATACCTTAGTAGATGAGGCTGTATTTAAAGAAAAGATCAAAATAGCTGTGGCTGATTATGTGGCAGATGAAAGCTCAAATAATACAGATAAAAACTATGAGCCAAGCTTGTTTGATAGCTTCACCTTAAGCGAACTTGCAAACACGATGTATAATGCCATACCAACTAAGCTTGGCGATAAAGGTTACTGGCAAAGCTTTAGTGTAAAAACAGCTAAAATAGTAGAAAAATTAAATATAAGATTAAATGCTATCTTTAAAGATCATCCTGAAATTTTAGAAGAATTTTTAACTTCCTTAAAAGAAAATATTCACCCAAACATCAAAGAAGATGAAGCCATAGATATGATATGTTCTCACATTATAACTAAACCTATATTTGATGTTTTATTTGATAAAAATATGGATGATAATCCTATAGGAAAAGCTCTTGATGAAGTAAATCAAAAGTTAAATACCTTTGGTTTAGATGATGAAGAAACAAGATCTTTAAAAGCCTTTTATAAAAACGTAGAAGAAAATGTAAAATTAGCAAAAAGTCAAAAAAGCAAACAAGAACTCATTAAAAACTTATACGATACCTTCTTTAGATCGGCTTTTAAAAAACAAGCTGAAAAATTAGGCATAGTTTATACTCCTATACAAGTGGTTGATTTTATACTTCATTCTGTTAATGAGCTTTTAAAAAGACATTTTAATACAGATTTTAACGATGAAAATGTAAAAATCTTTGATCCATTCACTGGAACTGGAAGTTTTATCACAAGATTATTAAGTAAAGAAAATGACTTAATTAGCGATGAAAATTTCAAAAACAAATACGAAAAAGCAATTTTTGCTCAAGATATAATCTTGCTTGCTTATTATATAGCGCTTATTAACATTACTCAAACTGGTAGTGAAAGGATAAATACTTTAGATAAATTTAAAAATATAGCCTTAGCTGATAGTCTTGATTATCTAGATAAAAAAACACAAGATAATGGCTTATTTGCTTTAGAATTTAAAGATTTAGAAGAAAATAAAAAGATCAAAGA
>NZ_JAKMRA010000023.1:0-3909 GCF_025771865.1 Campylobacter sp. IFREMER_LSEM_CL2090 | reverse complement strand
TTTAATAGCCAATGAAAAAATAAAAGTTATCATAGGTAATCCTCCTTATTCAGCTGGAGCAAATAGCGAAAATGATAATAATGCAAATATTTCTCATCCAAATTTAGAAAAACGCGTCAAAGACACTTATGGCAAAGAATCAAATGCAAATTTAGCTAAAAATACTAGAGATACACTAATCCAAGCAATCCGTATGGCAAGTGATAAAATAAAAGATAATGGCATCATAGGCTTTGTGGTAAATGGAAGCTTTATAGATGCAACAAGTGCGGATGGCTTTAGAAAATGTGTAGCTAAAGAATTTAGTGATATTTATATTTTAAATTTAAGGGGTAATTTAAACTCTCAAATGAAGAAATTATCTAAAGGAGAGGGTAATAACATATTCAATGCTAAAATAGGAGTTGCCATAGTATTTTTTATAAAAGACACAAATGCTAAAACAAATAAAATTCATTATTATGATATAGGAGATTATCTAGATAGACAAAGCAAACTTGATAAATTAGAAAATTTTAAAAGCATAATAAATGTGCCTTTTATAAATATAATCCCAAATGAAAAAGGCGATTGGATCAATCAAAGAGGAAAAGACTTTGATAATTTAATGCCTTTAAAAAGTAATAAAAATGAATATGGAATTTTTATTATAAATTCTTGTGGTGTATTAACTGGGCGTGATAGCTGGGTTTATAATTTTTCCAAAGAAAAGCTTGAAAATTCTATGCAAAAATGCATAGCTACTTATAATGAAGACTTAGCTAAATTTGATCATCAAGCATTTTTAGAAAAAAATAAAAATATTAAAAAATCAGAACTTTATAATGAGCTAAGTGATAAAGATTTAACTGGGGATAAAACTAAAATTTCTTGGACTGGCTCGCTTAAGAATAAAATCATCAGCAATAAAACAATAAAAAAATTTAACGAAGAAAATATAAGAATTAATTTTTATAGTCCCTTTACTAAAAAATATCTTTACTGGGATAAAACTTGGAACGAAAGACAATATCAATTGCCAAAGTTATTCCCTAAAAATACAGATGAAAATTTGCTAATAAATACTACTAAAGGAAATTTTTCAGCTTTAATATCTGAGAATATACCTGATTACCACTTTATAGGCGATACTCAAGCTTTTCCACTTTATTTTTATCAAGAAGATGGAAGCAAAGAATACGCTATAAGTGATTTTGCTTTAGATGAATTTAAAAAACAATTAAAAGATGAAACTATAAACAAAGAAGATATATTTTATTATATATATGCTATTTTAAATCACAAAGGCTATTTAGAAAAATACAAATTTGAACTTTCAAAAGAAGCTCCAAGAGTGCCTATAAGTAAAGATTTTAAAAACTTAAGCATTTTGGGTAAAAAACTAGCCACTTTACATTTAAACTATGAAAACAATGAGATGTTTAAAGAAGTAGAATTTAAAGATGGTATCTTAGCTGATATAAGCAATGATGAATTTTACAAAGTCACTAAGATGAAAAAACTAGGAAATGATATTTTTTATAATCAAAATATCACTATAAAAAATATACCAAATATTGCTTATGAGTATAAAATCAATGGCAAAAGTGCGATTGATTGGATTATCGATAGATACCAAATAAGCATAGATAAAAAAAGTTTAATAGAAAATAATCCAAATGATTATCAAGGTGGTAAATATATCTATGAACTTCTTTTAAAAATCATTGATTTATCTATAAAAAGCGTTGATTTAATAAATGAGATTAGTAAAATGGAGTGTGAGTGAAAATATATGAGTAACAATGGTATTGATTTTGCAGATTTTATTTTTATAAATAGAAATGAATGCAAGAAAAAAATAGAAGAAATTTTTAAAGAAAATAAGGATAAGCCTATCGCTATTGCAATCAATGGAAAATGGGGTGTGGGAAAGAGCTATTTTTGGAAAAACGAAATGACTCCGTTTTTAAAGAAAGAACTAGACATAACTCCTATATATACCTCAGTTTTTGGAAAAAAAGATGAAAATGAAATCATTAAAGACTTAGTGTCTCAATTTTTAACAATAGAAAATAAAAATGCAGATAATATAAGAGATTTTATAGAAGGAACATTTAAATTTTTTGGTAAAAACATAGATATGGATTCGTTGTTTAAATTTTTTAAAAAAGAACATATGAAAAATACCATTGTTTGCA
This sequence comes from Campylobacter sp. IFREMER_LSEM_CL2090, assembly GCF_025771865.1. Lineage (NCBI taxonomy): Bacteria > Pseudomonadati > Campylobacterota > Epsilonproteobacteria > Campylobacterales > Campylobacteraceae > Campylobacter > Campylobacter sp. IFREMER_LSEM_CL2090. The sequence goes on along the minus strand of NZ_JAKMRA010000023.1, from coordinate 1,729 downwards.
TAGATGATTTTGAAAGATTATCAGATAAAATTCCAGTGCAGGATGTTTTAGGATTGATTTCTGAACTTAAGGAGAATAAAGAGTGTTCTGTAGTTGTTATCTATAATGAAGATGAATTATTTAAAAACGATAATTTTAATCAAGAAAATAATAAAGATAAATCTAAAATAACAAAAGAAAAAATGATATTTGAAAAATACAAAGAAAAAGTATTTGATTTTCAAATCAAATTTGCTCCATCATCAATAGAGCAATTTTCCATTTTTATGTCAGAAAAATTAGAAAAAAATTTTGATGCTTATAAATATTTTCCTGATATTATAAACATAGATAAACTTTTACAAACTCATAATTTTACAAATTTAAGAGAATTAAATAGAGTAAATTGTACTTATCAAACTCTTTTAAAAGATTTTTCTTTAGAAAAATATCCATCAAAAGAATTTAAAAATATATATAATTATATACTTTATCCAATAGCTTATGCTTATCATTTTGGACTTAAACCTGAATATTTTGAAAAAAACAATATAAAAGGAACTACAAATTTAAGTTCCCCGCACACTTCAATATATAGTAATTTATTAAAAGAGCTATTATCTTATTTAAAAGATGGTTTTGAAATCATGCAAAAAACTAGTTTTTTATATATTCTGCAATTATTTCCTAATCCAAATGGATATACGCCTATACAAGAATGTAAAATTTTTTTATTAAATTTTGTTAAAAAAATTATCGATGATACTAATTTTCACATGGAATATATCAAAGAATTAAACGATAAAACATCACTCGAAGAAGCTTCAATTTGTTTTTTCTTAAAACATAAAAATGATATCAAAAGCATTCCATATATGTTTGGATATAGAATATTAAATTATGCTTTTAATGATGAAGATAGTTTTGAGCTTAAAAGAACAAAAAGTTTTGCTTTAGACTTAGTAATAAAAAAACATGAAAAAGAAGTATTGGATTTATTTAATCAATGGTGTAATAAAGCTCATGAAGCAATAATTAATAATAAAAACGAACAAGAATATTTTTGGATTAATAAATTTACTTTTTATCTTCCATTAGAAAGTTTATCTAAAAAATTAAATATTCCAATACCTCAAAATAAGTTAGTAGAATTGTTTATTAAAAACTGATTTTACTAAGCAATTATAATTTTTATTCTTAAGATAATATATTATCAAAAAAGCAATATAATCTTTTATTCAATGATTAATTATTGTGAAATATTACTGAAAATTACTAACTAGTTATGATATTTAAAAAAGCATATAAAGAAAAGAGATAATTTTGATCTATATTTACAACTAATACAAAAAAGATTTACTAAGCAAAATCTACAATCTTTCACAACCCAACAAAACAAGCTCATAAATCGATTTTAATTATTTAATGCTAGGTTGATATTGCTTTATAGTAGATTTTTGATTTTAAGCTTATTTTTGTTTATATTTGGCGGTATTTAATTGCAATAAAATCTTTATAATATTTTCAAAGTCTTCAATATCTTCATTTAATAAAGCACATTTATTGCTTAATATGGCATATTTATAAGCATTGATAATATCTAAATCAGGATATTTTTCTTGTAAGCTTTTTATTTTACTTGATTGCTTTACTCTAGCAAGTTTTGATTTATAGAGATTTTTATATTTATCATAAAGTGAAGAACTAATGCCAATTAAAGCACCTTCATTTTTGGTTTCTTTAAAGACTC
>NZ_JAKMRA010000022.1:0-4239 GCF_025771865.1 Campylobacter sp. IFREMER_LSEM_CL2090 | reverse complement strand
CAGGTATTTCTATTTCACCACCACCATTATCATCTTTAATAGAAGCTAAAATAGGATAAGGTATTTTAATGGCTGATAATTCTCCTTTAACAACAAAGTGTCCGCTAGATTCATCACTTACTGATATTTTTAAATCTTCAAAGTCTTTAATCAAACGCTCTATAGCTTCAGTTTCATCTCCTACTTTTGCTATTAAATCAAATAACTCATTGCTAATATCTTTAAAAGCTTGATCATCTTTACTTACTAATCCTTTATTAATTAATTCTACATACTTATTATAAGCTGAAGCTAAATCGTTGAGTTGTTTGTAATAGTTTTCTTCTTTGAAGTCATTGTTGGCTGAGTTGATTTTATCATTTAAATTACTTAGATTTTCTAAATTACTTGCAATTGTTTTATTCTCAAGAGCATTTGAAACTTCAGCTAAAATATTATCTTTAGCCTGTATAGCTTCATTATCTGCAAATTTATCATCACTAGCCTTACTTAAGCCATTGTCTTGATAAGCTAGTAAAAAATCTAAGCTTTGAAAAATTTCTTTTTGAGCTATTTCTATTGATGGATTATCTTTATTATTTTTATCAAAGAAATAATCCATAATAAACTTAGTTCTAGCTTCGGCACTATTTTTATCTAAATTTTTATAAGCTTCTAAAATAGCTTTCAAATCAGCTATATCAATGGTGTAATATTTATTTTTCAAATCGGATATGATTTCATTGATGATAATATCTTTATAAAGATCATTTTCATCTAAAGTGGCTGTTTCATTGATGATGTCTTCTGTGCTAGGGATATAATCTGTATTTTGTGATGGTTTGGATACTATAACATTACTTGGATAGTTTGGATTAGATGGTTTTTCGACTTCAAAATCTTTTGTAAAAACTAAACATTTCTTACTAGCACCACAATCTATTTCCTTTAAGCCATTTAAAGCTGCTAAAGCTGCTGTTTTAAAATCTATATAACCTTGACTATTATCATCATAAGGACGGAGTCGGATTTCTTTATCCCAATATTTTTGATCCGATGTTGCATTAGTTAAGTCATCTTTATAGTAATAAATATAAGTGTTTTCAGTATTCGGAATAAAATACTCATCTAAATGGCCAAAAAATTTACCACTACTTTCTAAGCCTTCTATAATAGCTCCTTTATCAAAATATATAGATATTTTTTCCTCCAGTTCCAAATCCTGCAAAACCTCCAGCATAAGTTCCTTGGATATATTTAATGTTGTTTAATGCTATATTTCCATAATTACCCAGTCCCTTTCCTGTAAAACCTCCAGCATAAGTTCCTTGGATATAATCAATATTATTTAAAGAAATATTACTCATTTTTGCTCTAGTATCAAACCCAACAAAACCGCCTACAGAGTCTTTACCTATGATATTTCCAAAATTATTTAAGGAAATATTATTAAATTCATTTGGATTCGATGAAGAACTGCTAGATATTTCTCCAACAAAACCGCCTACAAAGTCTTTACCTATGATATTTCCAAAATTATTTAAAACAATATTTTCAAATTTCGAACTTCTTGAGATTCTCCCAGCAAACCCACCAATAGATGCTGAGCCAGTTCCTAAAGATTCAACTTTAATCTTATCGATATTACTTAATTTTATATCCTTTATCGTGGAAAAAGATGCAAGCTCCCCTAAGAAACCGCCTGAAACAGCATAATACCCTCCTTTAGCTTCAATGTTATTAATATTATCAATACTAATCCTATCAAAAACAATAGAATTATCTTCTACTGTATTAACAATTTCTCCAGCAAAACCACCGGAAATAGACATTTCGCCATGACTTGATATATTTAAAATATCTTTTAAATATATATTTGTAAAATAAAAGCTAGCATAAGGATTATTTATAGAGCCTCCAGCAAACCCTCCTGCGTAAGAAGAAGTAGATTTTGATATACTATTTATATTAGTAATATTTTCAAGTGAAATTCTTTTAAACTCTCCACTATCAAATCCTCCTACAAATCCTCCTACAAATCCTCCAGAATATGCAAGACCATTAGAAATGCTTGAAATATTTCCTATGTTTTTAACTGTAATATCTGAAAATTCTCCATAATTATTAAATCCGATAAATCCACTTGCATAATTAAAGCTGTTACTCAAGTTATCAAATTTATCAATACTTTTAGAAGATATGTTTTTAATATCACTTATATAAATTTTAGAATATTTTCCACCGTTATTAAAACCAACAAAACCGCCTGAGTTTTTTGTACTTAGAATATTATCTATATCCTTTATAGTTATATCAACATAATTTGCTCCTCCATAAGAATCACTCCCTATAAATCCACCTGAGTTATTATTTGAGGTAATATTGCCTATGTTTTCTATAAAAATGTTTCTAAAAAACATATTTTTCCAACCATTTAAAAAGGCACTCCCAGCAAATCCACCAGAATTACTCTCAGATAAGCTACTTTTTCCAGTATATATATGATTAATATTTTTTACAACAATGTCTTTAATATTAAAATTTTCGCTTACCTTAACTCTTCCTACAAATCCACCCGCATTAATATTACCATCTATTTTATCCTCAGAACCAGATTTAATATTATTTATATTATTTAATTTTACATGCGAAATATAACCATCTTTAGCCATACTGTCTATTACACCAGCAAAGCCGCCTGCAGATAAGTCTTGGCTACCACCAGCAGTATTTATAGCAATAATATTATCTATATTTTCTAATGCAATATCTTTTATATACATAAATTCTCTACCGCCAGATATAAGACCAGCAAAGCCACCTGTATTTATAGGAGTTGAAACTGCATTTCCTATAGCTTCAATAATACCTATATTATTTAAAACAACATTGGATGCATTTGTTTTACGAATATCCCCTACAAATCCACCTAAATATATAGATCCTATTTTACTTTTATCGCTACTGGTAGAAATATAAGTAAGATTTTTAAGATTAATACTATCTATCTCTGAATTTTCAATACTCCCAGCAAAACCACCTGTGTATTTTTGTATATAAATATATTCTTCATCGCCACCATATCCATATGCCTTAACACTTCCACCCATATAATCTACATTAATATTTTTAAATTTAGCTCCATCTGCTTTACCAAATATACCTACATATTCACTAAGATTATACTTCCCAGGATAAAAAAATCCTGTCGTATCTATATTAATATTCTTTAAAGTAAATCCTTGACCATCAAATGTTTTAGTAAAAACACTATCATATTTATATCCTACTATCATATTAGTAAATTCATTAGCATCTTTTTTACCATCACCATTTAAATCTACCCAATAATTAGCATGGTTTTGACCATTACTTGCTTTAAAATCTATATTGTTAGTCAGTCTATACCCACTAGCTGTGTTTCTAAAATCTTCATTTTCATTCCATCCTTTAGCAAAGTGCCACCAATCTAAGTCAGAGCCTATGCCTACATATTTATATACTTTAAAGTTGTCGTCGTTTGTGTTTGTATATTTATCAAACACTTTAAAAGAATTAGGATTATAGTAATAGCCCGTAGCACTTAAATAAGCAATTCCTTTATTTTTTGCTTCTGTAGTTAGGCTGTTAGAATTTATAGTAGAAATATCAACATAAACTTCATTACCTTTTAAATCTATATTATCTGCTGTGATTTGATTGAGTTTTATTTTATTATTTTTATCATCCCAACTAGTATCAGCACTTAACATTACTTTATTACCTTGCAAAGTAATGTTTTTAGCATTAATAGTCCCCATGTTTACTACATTACCACCATTTGGCTTAAACACCGGAGAGAAAGAAGCGCCTTGTGCTTTAAATTTATCAAAGTCTTCTGGTTTTAAAGACGAAGTCGAAGTCACAAAGCGATTAGCATTGATAGTTCCTGTTTTAGTAATGATTACCCCATTAGGATTGATTAAAAAGACATTATTATTTCCAGCTTCTAATATACCAGCTATGGTAGATTTACTTGTCCCATGAGCAATGTTTAGGTAGTTTTTATTGCTTCCATTAAAATTTACACTTTCACCTTTGCCTATGCTAAAGCCACCGCCCCATTGTATGACATGATTGTTTCCTGGTGTTTTGCCTATAACATCTATAGTATTTTTACCACCATTTAAATATGGACCAGATATACTCCCACTAGTCCCATGAGTAAATTTACCTCCACTAGGTAAAGCCATTAGTGGAGAAAATAGCATTGATACAGTT
>NZ_JAKMRA010000021.1:0-4421 GCF_025771865.1 Campylobacter sp. IFREMER_LSEM_CL2090 | reverse complement strand
TAAAAGTTTTGTATTTTTATTTTGTGTAATTATAAATGGATATTATACCTACTAGAAAGCTTATTAGATCAGTAGTGTTTTCTTTATAGAGATATCTTCTTATACAGTTTTATGCTTTAGTTTTCTTTGAAGCCATAATTATTATATTAATTTCAAAGGGCTTCATAATAACTTATTTTATTCTTAACAATATTTCAAAATATATTTATTGAATGTTTCATTTAAATCATTAAGAGCAAATATATTTTTGTGGATTTAGTTTTATACGAATATTTTATATGCCTATGAAGTGCAATATTGAAATTTGCTAAGTTGTTTATTTTTTACCTTGATTAAGAATGTATTTTTATTAATTCATTTTTATAGCTTTAATTCTTTCAGTGAATATTATAAAAAATATCAAAACAGACTTTAAAACTATATATTTTTAAATATAAACATATTTTATGTTTATATTAACTATCAATGCTTTATAATAACACAAAAGGAAAATATTATGTTAAGAAAAATAGAAATGTCTGGTCTATATTCTTTTGGAATAGAAACACAAATTGTTGATTTTACAGCAAAGCCAAAAAGTAAGTTGAAAAATACAAAATATGAGTATAATTTTAATTTATCACAAGCTGGGAAACCTATGAAATCAGCAGTTTTTTTTGGAAAGAATACTAGCGGAAAAACTAACTTTTTTATAGGCGTAAAAATTTTACTAAATATAATTAAATATGGCTTTTCTCATACCCTAAGAGAGCATTTAACAGACAATGCCTTTAATGAAAATTCAAATTCTATAAAATTAAGTATTGAGTTATCTAATAACAATAAAGATATTTTTACATATTCGATAGAGTTTGATAAAAAATATATCCTAAAAGAATCTTTTTTGAAAAATAATAAAATTATATATGAATTTGAGAATGATAAGGCTATTTTTAATATTTACAGTAAAGAAGATAATAAGCTATTAGAGTCATTTTTTTCAAGAAATCTTAGTGAAAATATATTTTACTTATTAAAAGATTTTGAAATAGAGCAAAAAGAAATATTTGTAAATCTTATAAACAATATCGAAGTTTATATGAATAGTAATTATTCAAAAAAATATAATTTTGAATTTGAAGAAAATAAAAAGAAATATTTTTTAGAACACAAAGAAAGTATTTTGGAAATTTTTCAATTGCTAGATAAAACTATAAAAGATTTTGAGTTTAAAAAGTATGAAAAAGATGGAAAGAATATATACGAAATCTTTTTTGTTCGCAATGGAAAGAAATTTAATTATCAAATAGAATCAGAAGGTATTAAAAAAATAGTATATTTTGCAGATAAAATAACCCAAATTATCAAGGAAGGAAAAATTGTTTTTATTGATGAATTAGATTCTTCAATAAGCACTTTGGCGCTAATACTTATATTTAACAATCTTATTAATACAGAGGAAAACCATAATGGACAATTAATTGTTTCATCTCATAATGTTTTATTATTTGATGTTAGTTTTTTAAATTCACAACAAATATTTTTAATTCAAAAAGATCAATACCTAGAGAGTAAGATAAGAACTTACTACGATTATGATATTAGAAGCGAAAAGAAAAAAGCATATATTGATTATTTAAAAGGGCTTTATGATGAATAAAAAAACAAAACCCAGTATTACAGATTTGGTGTGAAGGTAAAACAGAAGAAGATTATTTTAATTCCCTTTTTAAATATCTAAATTATGATAATATTAAAATAGATGTAAAAAATTTAAAAAATAATAATTCATATAAAAACATTCTTTATAAAATAGAAAAAGCACCTTATATTGATAAGCTTATTATTGTAATGGATCTAGATAGAGCAAAAAGTGATACTAATGAGTTAAAAATTTTAGAAAAACTTATAAAACATATAAAAAAGTCAAAAGATATACATTTATTTCTTACTCTTGATGATTTTGAAGATTGGCTTAGATTTCATTTTGTAGATAATAGTAAAAATAACAAAACAAATTTTTATAAAAAATTAGGATATAGCGATAGTAAGAATTTTAAATCATCTACTAACGATTTATATTCTCAAATATTAAATAAAGGTGGATGTATAGAAAATGCTGAAAAGTATTTTTGCAATATCGCTGTTTTTTGCAATGATCAGCGTGAGATTGATAAAAATTCACTAAATAATCTAACTCAAAGTAATCTATATTATTTTAGAAAATTATTAGAACAATATAATGGTATTTAAAATAATATTATAAAAAGCCCCACTTCTTTTTTTATATTGTGATTATATACAGATTAATCAATAATATCTAAAATTGGTTTTTTTAGCTAAAACAATTTAAATATTTATGAGTAAGTTTTTTTGTCTTTTTTACAATTTTGGTTTAATTTATATAATTAATCTTCCTCAAATCCATCATTTATTCCTGCTTCGGCAAACTCTAACTGTTCTTTGTGAAATTCTTCATCATCTTTAAAAGCTTCAAAACTTTTTATCCATAATGCTTTTCTCTGGTTTATATATTCTTCGTTTTTAAACATATCTATCCTTTTGTTTTATTATTTAATTTTGCTTATTTTAATTTTTCTAAGATAATTTCAAAAGTATTTTCGCTTACACCCATTAAAAATCCTAAGCTAATAATATAAAGAATATATCAAAAATAGACTTTATAACTTATAAACAATTTTTTCTGCAAATATATTATTTAAACTATTCTTAGTAGAAATTTGTAGATTTCATAAATATCAAGAATATCAACAAAGTAACTATGGATATAATACAAAGTTGATAAAAGCTAGATCTTTGAAATATTATAATTAAAAAATAATATTGTATTTTTAAAGTTGATTAGATAATATATTAATTTAATAATTTTTATAACAAAAAAAGGAAATAAAATGGGACAATATATTGTATTAGCCTTTGCAATAGCAGTTGCCATATTTGTGACATTTTATGACTTTGATAAAGATAAAAAAACCGATAATAATAAAAAATAATTGATTTTGATATTTTATAATAGAAGCATGTTTATATCTTTTAGCTTTTATTTTTTATTGCTAGATAATATATAAAATAAAAATTTTAAAAAGTATTATTTATAAAAATACCTGCGAAACAATCTTAAGATTCATAGAATCTATTGGCGTAGGATTATTTGTAAATAGTCTTTATGGTTTGCAAATGGGCGATAGTTGCACTATCATCGATCTTTCTTAAAGATTGATCTTTTTTTGAAAGAAAATAAGAGAGAATGGATGGTTATAATATAGCTATTTTAATTTGGTGCTATCACTCTTATTTTTGGCACATTGGTTTTAACAGCTCATTATTTTAACAATAAATATACTAATGAAAGAAAAAGTTAGTCTTTAGCTTTTAACACACTCTATAAGTTGGGAGTAATAAAACAGAAATAAAATATTACCTTAGTGTTGCAACTAAATATGGTCTAGATCCTTTCTTACGCCAAGTATTTTTTGTTCCTCGTAGGGCAAAAGTTACAAAAAATGGTAAAGATGTGTGGGTTGAAAAAATAGAACCTTTAGTGGGTAGAGATGGCTTTTTAGCTATTGCTCGCAAAAGCGGAAAATTTGGTGGTATTCGTTCTTATAGCGAGATTAAAAACTATCCAAAATTAGTGAATAATCAATGGCAATACACTCAAGATTTGGTTGCAATTTGTGAAGTTTATAGAACTGATAGCGATAAACCTTTTATAGTTGAAGTTGCATATAGTGAATATGTGCAAAAAACAAATCAAGACAAAATAACAACTTTTTGGGCTTCAAAGCCTGATACTATGCTAAAAAAGGTTGCAGAAAGTCAAGCTTTAAGAAAGGCATTTAATGTAAGTGGATTATATTCTGCTGAAGAAATGGGTGTTGGTATTACAGAAGATGAAATCATTATTGATACAGAAGCTGTTCAAAATACTACCATTCCTGATGAAGAAAATGCAATTTCTTTGGAATATTTGACAAATGCTGTAAAGGCACTAGGTTTAGATATTGAAATTATAGGTGAATATGCAACAGTAACTGGCAATACTTATAATTCAACTGAAAATCTAAAACAACTAGGTTTTAAATACAAACCAAACACAAAAGTTTGGTATCAAAAAATTGTGTTATAATGACAAAGGATTAAATATGCAAGGAAATATTATGGCTCAGGAAAAAGAGTATATACTTAATGAAAGTTTTAAAGCTTTATTAGAAAGTATTTTTTCTAATCCTGAACAATCACAAAAATTAATTAAAGCTTTTGAAGAGCTTGTTAATGGTAGAGCAACTACTCAAAGATTGAATTTTGAAAATCTTAAAAATCAAGCTATAGAAGAAATAAGACAAGAGCTTGTAAGTAAAGATTTATTTCAATCAGAGATTAAAAGATTGGAAAGTTTAATTTATTCTGAAGTTGCAAGA
>NZ_JAKMRA010000020.1:0-5630 GCF_025771865.1 Campylobacter sp. IFREMER_LSEM_CL2090 | reverse complement strand
AATGTTTTGTATAATCATTCTAAGGCTGATTAACCAAAGGGTTCCCAGCCTTTGATTAATCAAATCTTGCCTTAGAAATGAGGTGAGTTAATTTGACTTTTCAAAATCTAATCTTTATTATTATACTTATTTGTATAATAATAGTCAAGGCTTATTAGCTTTGATTCCCTCTTTAATTAGAGGGAAAGATTAGAAACCCTTTGGCTTTTTTATTCTAACAAGGAAAAACAATGAAAAAACTCTTATCCATTTTATTATTCTCATCTTTATCTTTATTGGCTAGTGATAATTTTAATGAAAGCAAAAAAGAATTAGTTAAGCTATATGAGAGCTTAGGTAGTGCTTATCAATATGATTTTTATTGTAATGTTCCATTTAAAGCAAATAAAAAAGGAAAATACACTAAGTTTGAAGTAGTTAAAAGTGATTTATACACTCCACGCAATGAATATACTAAAAAAGGTAAAATTAATCAAAGATCAAAACGCATAGAATGGGAGCATATTATGAGCGCCCAAAACTTTGGAAAACATTTACCTTGCTGGAGAGAAGGTGGCAGAAAAGCTTGTCAAAATGATCCACTTTTTGCAAAAATGGAAGCTGATAAACAAAACCTAGTTCCTGCTATAGGTGAAGTTAATGGCGATAGAAGTAATTTTAGATATGCTGAGGCTCCTTTGAATTTAGAATATACTCAATATGGAAATTGCAAAGTATATACAGACTTTAAAGCAAAAAGATTTTATCCTGCTAATTATTCTAAAGGCTGGATTGCAAGAAGTTATTTATACATGAGTAAAACATATAATATTAGATTATCAGATCAAGAAAGAAAACTTATGGAATCTTGGGACAAACAATATCCTATGAGTGAAAAAGAAAGGATTATAAGAGAAAAGTCTAGTAAGTAATAAATTTGTTTAATCACAAAGCAAAGTAAAAATAATTATAATTTTACTTTGCTTTATAAAAACAAAATCATTCAACTACTGCAATATCTAATTTTTTATTCACACAATCATTTAAAAAAATATTGATTAAAATTTGATAAGGTACACCTTTTTTCTTAGCCATTTCTTTAAAATAATCAATAACATTGCCACTTAAATTGATAGTTACTTGTCTTTTTAATTCTTTATCTACATATGGATTTCTAATTGCATTTTTAAAATCTATTTCTTTTTTCATTTTTGATCCTTGTATTGTTTTTTTTCTTTTGCAGTTGCTTTTCGTGCTGAAATAATGCGTATTGTGTCGCCTTCTCTATAGCAATGAACCACAAGCAAAATTCTTTCTTTATTACTAACTCCTAAAAGGTAAAATCTTTCTTCATCATCTGAATGATCTTCATCAAACACAACCAAGCCATACTCATCTGCAAATACTGATTTTGCCTCATTAAAATCAACATTATGCTTAGCGATATTTAATCGCTCTTTTACTTCATCCCATTCATAATTCATATTTTACCTTATAATTATAATATAATTATAAGGTAATTATATTAAATATAATCAAAACATAACTTAAAAACTCACAAAAAAATAATAAAAATCTTAAACTGTATAAAAATGAAAAAGTTTAAAGAAGCTTTTATGTAAGAAATTTTCCTTTTAAATATAATTTGGTAATTTTATTTAAAAAGGAGATACTATGAATGAGATTATAGCTTTCGTGATTGTTTCAATCACCCTCATCTTAGTTGTTAAAAACTAAGATGAGAGCTAATTTCTAATTTCTTAAAAAACATTTTAGAAAAACCCTGCTTAGTTTATCCTTAAAACATAAGCCTTCATATTATTAGCAGGGTTGAGGACTTGTTATAAAGATATCTGTTTTTATATAATATTATTTGCTAAGTTTGAACAATATTATTTTATCTTAAAGCTCTAAAAGCTACATCAGCTAAAAATTTACTTCTATTGTTGCTTACTTGATCTATTGCTTCTACTAGACTTTTTGGTAATGTGATATTAATTCTAACTTTTGATTCTTCATTAAGTGGTTCTTTAATATAATCTCCCTTTTCGAGCATTAAAGAAATAGCAGATTTGAAGGCTTCTTTTGCATCTTCTAAAGCTTGTATTTGTGTATCACCATCTCCCATGATATATGGAAAATCTTTGTATCGAGCAAAATATCCTCCCCCATCTTCATCACTTAATTTTTTAATGATGATTTCATAAGGTAAATTCAAGTAGTATTCTAAATTTTTCATTCTTTACTCTCTTCGATTGCTTTTAATACCATTTTTACATATATTGCCTTTATAGGTCGTTTAAATGGTATAGTAATTAAATCACACCCTTGTTTTCTAAATTGATAGTGTGATCCTCCTTTATTAAAACATTCATAACCGAAATCCTCTAATAGCTTTTTAAGAATTTCAAAGCGAATATTTTTAGGATTGTTTTTTAATTCTTTTATTAACTTATCTTTATTGCTCATTAAAAACCTTATAGTGTGTATTATACACACTAAAACTTAAAAATTAATTTACTGGTTTAGCAAGATTAATTCTTGTTATAAAAACAAATCCTCTCTTGCTCCATGCAATTTGTACATTTCAATATTTCTTATAGTTTTAGGCGTAAAAACAACTTGCACATACATATTAACTCTTGTATCTGTAAGTTTCATTTTTGCATAATTATTTTCTATGGCATGAGCTGTTGCTATCATCTTTTTATCAAAATAAGAAATGATGTTATATCCTAATAATAAATCTCTTAGCTCATCTTCTTTTATATCACAAACTTTAGCAACTTGCGTAAAAAGAAAATTGCCTCCTCTTTGAAATACATTTCTTAATCTTTCATTTTCAAGTTTTAATCTTTCTACTTCCATTCTTAGATATTCGCTTTTATCTAAGTATTTTAAAGCTAACAATAAAGACTCTTTATGTGAAATGATATTAGAAGCTATTAGATTATTATCATGATTGCAATCACTATCTTTGCTTTTATAATAACCATGTTTTCTAATACTTGGTAAAACTTCTTTATTTACCCACATTCTAAAAGGCTTAGCTTTAGGACTTCTTGAATTATTCATCACATAATAAAGTTGTGCCTCATCTATCATGGTAAATTCTTTTACTCCAAAACCAGTATCAAAGCTATGTAGATTTAATCTAGGTAGCTCAAATTCCCTTAATATAGCATTTTTAACATCTGTCGTATTTTGTATTTCTAAAATCTTACAAATATCACTTAAGCAAAACATTGTTTCGTTATCTTCATTTGTTATAATTCTAACTTGCTTATCATTGAAGTTTAAAGATAGGCTATTTTCGCCCTCATGATTCCTTTCTTTGTTAAACTCCAAATTGTTTTGATTATTAAATGAGGGCTTAATTTCTTCATTATTTTTATATATGTAGTTATGGAGTAGATTAGGTATTATATTTTTATCTATATATGATAAAAATTCTAAAACCTTCTTTGGTTTTGAATTTTCTAATAAGTTTTCTAAGAGAGTAATATTCTACATATACTTCTTCACAATCATATAGGTAAAATTCTTTAAATGTTTTAAATTGAGCTTTTTCTAATTCATCTTGTTGAAAGCTTTGTAGATAATATATTAATTCATAATTATCATTATCTAATGACAAGATTTTCTTAACGCAAGCAAAAGAAAAGAATATTTTATTATAAATAACTACAATATCTAAGTTATATTCTTTGTAAGAAAAACCATTACATTCAGGATATTTAGTATTAGGATTTATAATAGAATTACCATTTATAAAATCATCAAATTTATGCTCATTATTTTTTACTAAAGTAGTGTTCATAAACTCATCATCTTGCTTTTTGCTAATACATTCTTTTGCGCTTATTGTGTGTTGCTTTTCTTTAACTATATCTATTTTAAATGCTTTTTTTGTATCTACCTTTGGCAATTCCTTGACTGTTTTTACTTCTTGTGTTTGCATATCTTTTAAGTGTAAAGGTAAAACTTCATTAATCCATTGCTGAACATGGGTAGTATTGATAGGTTTTTTCTGTCTATCATTTATCATCTTTAAAAGATACATACACTGTTCTAAGCTAAAGAATTTTACGGGAATTCTATTTTTTAATTTAGATGAGCTAACATTGTATTGTTTGTAGCACTTTTCACCAAATTTTTGCTCCAAAAGATAAGTATAATAGCTATTAGAATTAATCTTTAATATACCACAAAGTATATCTTTAAAACTAAGCCAAACTTCTTTTTCATCATAAACTATTCTTACTGTTTTATCATCAAAATTTAAAAACTTAAAAATCATTTTTCATTCCTTTATTTAGCATGAGATTAAAAGATCATCTGTAAAAATTAAAGCAGAAGAATAGTCTTTATTGTTATTTAGTCTTAATTTTAGACACTCATTAGCCTCGTAACCTAAATTATAAATTATTTTTATAGTTTTTATAAGCGCATAGTTTTGATTAAAATCATTATGTATGTTATTAGCAATATCTAAAAAGTCTTGATTGATATATTCAAACAAATATTCCTCATCTGGGTCAATGGATATTTTATTGATTGTGGTATTTTTATTAGCAATAATAAAAAAGCAATATCTAGCAATATATCCATGTGCTTGTTTTCATTATTTGCATTGTTGAAGTCTTTAAATAGTTGAAATAGGACTGTTGTTGAGTTTGATTTTGCTGTTTTTGAAGTGTTTTTTAGGGCAGGTGTTAAATCAAAAAATACCGACCCCCACAGGGTGCATAAATCTTTCATGGTTTTCTTTTTTTTAAAACTGATGTTTTAGGATTTTTACATAAAAATGAATAGTTTATATAAAAATATATTTTTTGAGTATTATTTGATATTATTGTCGCCAAAGGGTTTCTGTATCTTAAAAAAAAGGGGAAATCAAAGCTAATAAGCCTTGACTATTATTATACATAATAGTATAATAATTACTAGAATATGATTATTCAAGGTTCTCACCTTCTTTCTAAGGCAAGATTTGATTAATCAAAGGCTGGGAACCCTTTGGTTAATCAGCCTTAGAATGATTATACTGTAAAACACTTTACGACTAATTTTAGTTTTAATCCTTAAAAATTAAATAATTAAACGAATTAAGCTCATTTATAATTATTTTTTCAACATCTTTCCTTAAATCAACAAATAAAGCATTTACATCGATCTCATCTAAGTTGTTTTCTACCCACTCTATGGTATTTATTTTGTCTTTTTCACTTAAAATTAAAGAGTATAATTTGATATTTTTTAAAGAAATTTTAAATTTCTTTAACCCGAAATCCACGCCCTCTTTCGGTTATTGTGTTCTAAATGTATTAAGCTTAGACTAAGCGCGGATATATATAATATGCTCTAAGGATTTAGATGAGATAATTAACGAGCTTAATTATCTCTTTTATTAATTCTAAAATAAGAATTATAAAATCAATTATCTTGCCCATTAATAACCCCCTTTCTAAAAACCGAAAGAGTAGCCATACTTAATACAAATTTATTATATCAAATTTCTTTTCAATGAAAGGTACTCTTAGTTTGCTTTCATTTTAACTTTTTAAAAGAAGATAACTTTTTATTCTAAAATTGTTTTACCAAATTTTTAAATGATTTAATAAGGATTTTCTATAATATCTGTTATTTTA